>NZ_JBVJBI010000019.1:0-156691 GCF_055589745.1 Kitasatospora sp. NPDC041917
GATGTGTGTTTTTCTGCCTTTTTTTTTCTGTTGGCTGTTTGGGCGGGGGTCGCCTTCAGGCGGGGGGGCGGAAACGGGGGTCGGTGACCTGCCCGCCCGGCCCCGTCCGTTCCTCAGGGCACGTCCGATTCCTCGGTCAGGGACAGCGTGCGCGTCGGGCACTCCTCGACCGCCGTCCGGGCGCCCGCCAGTTGGGCCCCCGCAACCCGGTCGGCCAGCACCACGACCGTCCCGTCACGGTCGTCCTGGTCGAACAGGTCGGGCGCCGCCAGGTAGCACCGGCCCGCGCCGATGCAGCTGTCGGGGTTGGTACGGATCCGCATGGAGTTCCCCCTCACCAGGTGACCGGCAACGCGTGCAGGCCGTAGTTGACGTGCTCCTCCTTGAACCGCAGCGCTTCGACGGGCTCGGCGAGCCGCAGCTCGGGGATGCGCTCGAACAGGGTCGTCAGGACGACCTCCAGCTCGGTCCTGGCCAGGTGCTGACCGATGCACTGGTGCGCGCCGAAGCCGAACGCCAGACTGCGTTCGACGCGGTCGGGGTCGAAGACGTCCGGGTCCGCGAAGCGCAGCGGGTCCCGGTTGGCTCCCACCGTCAGACCGAGCACGCCCTCGCCGGCCGCGATCCGGACCCCGCCGATCTCGACGTCCTCCAGGGCCACCCGGGAGTTGGCGATCTCCGCGATGGTGAAGTAGCGCACCAGCTCGTCGATCGTCGCCGGCCAACGCGACGGGTCGGCGGCCAGCGCCTTGCGCAGCACCGGCCGTTCGAGGAGCAGCATGGCCCCCAGACCGATGACGTTCGCGATGGTCTCGTGGCCGGCCATCAGCAGCATGAAGGCCATCCCGACGAGGTCGCGGTGGTCGGGGACGCCCGGCTCGCCGCGCCGCGCCGCCAGCCGGCCGATCAGGTCGTCGGTCGGGGTCCGCTCCTTGTCGGTCACCATCCCGTCCATGTAGCCCATGAGTTCCGCGGTCGCCACCGCGCCGGCCTCGGGGGTGGTGGCGTTCATCACCGTGAAGGAGGTCCGCAGGAAGAACTCGCGGTCGGCGAACGGGACGCCGAGCAGCTCGCAGATCACCAGCAGCGGAACCGGGTTGGCGAACGCGTCGATCAGGTCGACGGTACGGGGGCCGGCCAGCAGCCGGTCGACGTACTCGTCGGTGATCTCCTGGATCCGGGGCCGCAGGCGGTTGATGCTGCGGGGGGTGAAGTCCGCTGCCACCGCGCGCCGGGCCAGGGTGTGTTCGGGGGGATCCATCCCGACCAGCGAGGTGGAGAACTCGGGCGCGGGGACCTGGTGGTCCATCATCAGCGGGTAGCCCGGGCGGCGCAGGTCGGAGCTGAACCGGTTGTCGCCCAGCATCGCCTTGACGTCCTCGTAGCGGGCCGTGGCCCAGGCGAGCTTGCCGCTGGGCAGCCGGACCTTGCCGAGGGTCGGTCGGTCGAGGAGCTCCTGGTAGCCGTCCGGCAGCGTGTACGGGCACGTCCGGGGCATCGGGTAGGACGGGTGGTCGGAGTGGTCGGAGTGGTCGGAGTGGTCGGTCGGGTCGGTGGCTTCGGCCATGGCTGTCTCCGATCGTCGTGCGAGGGGTGCTCAGGTCTGTGGCTGGGGCTCCGGGTTCGGACGTTTGGGAGCACGCTGCGCCGCCGGGCGGCTCCAGCGGCGCATGGCCGGCATCTCGACGGTCTTGTGCAGGACCCAGGCCAGTGCGACGCAGAGGGCGTAGAGGGCGACGACGAACGCGATGGCGACGGGCGTGCTGAACGCCGTCGGGGTGTACGCGTGGGCGTAGCCCACCAGATCGCCCGCGAACGCCGCGTGCACCGCGAACATCACGGTGATGTGGATGATGTAGAAGGCGAAGGACAGTTCCCCGAGCCGCACCATGAAGGGCGCGCTGAGGACCGTGCGCCGGCCGGACAGGTCCCGGACGGCGAGCGCGCCGATCAGCAGCGCGGCCGGGACGGGGTAGAGCGCCGCGATCCCGAAGGGGATGGGCAGGTGGAACAGCAGCAGGAAGACGGCGAGGTTGAGCAGGGCGGCCGGCAGGATCCGGATCCTCGGCCAGCTTCCGGAGGCGATGATCCGGGCGAGGAACATGCCGATCACGAAGTCGATGCACCGCACGGGCGGGAAGAAGTACAGCGCCCACAGCTGGGGCCAGGACCCCGCGGGGTAGAACTGGCTCGGCGGGTACCCCGACAGCAGCGGGTAGCTGATCGCCGGGAGCAGGACGGCGGTCGCGCCGAGGCCGATGATCCAGGACCACAGCGCCCGGTTGCCGAGCCGGCGGACGAACCGGACCAGCAGCGGGAACATCGCGTAGCAGAGCATCTCCACCGCGAGCGTCCAGGTCGCGCCGTTGAACTGGTACATGATCAGGTCCTGGGAGGGCCACCAGTTCTGGACCAGGAAGAGGTTGGCGAGGGCCGGTCCCCATCTGATCGTCTCGCCCGCGGCGGCGAACTGGCTCAGGGCGACGAACGCGATCAGGACGTGGGAGGGGCCTATGCGCACCACCCTGCGCCGCCAGAAGCCGGTCGCGGTCTGACCGGGCTTGGCCGACCAGGTGAGGACGAAGCCGCTGAGGACGAAGAAGAACGACACCGCGAGGAACCCGATGCGTCCGTCGCCCGTCAGGGTGCTGAAGACGGAGAGGGCGTTCGGGTCCTTGAAGGCCCCGAGGACGAGCGCGTGGCTGGCGAAGACGAAGACGACGGCGACGGCCCGGAGGCCTTCCAGTGACGGCAGTGTCACCGTTCTCGCCGGTAGTGGCGAATTCATGGGCAACCCCTTTTCTCCGAGGCGGAACGCCGGGGCGGCACCACCCGGTCTTCGGTGGGCGCGCGGCGCTACTCGCGTGTTAGTCGTAACCGGGGGAGGCGATTCGACATCATGATTTCTTCCAACGTGCTGCCCTTGATCGCCGGTCGGCGACGGCCCGGGCGCCGGCACGACCGTGGCCGGGGCGAAGGCCCCGGCCACGGACGAGCGGTGGTCACGACGGGAGGGCGCGGTCGTACGCGCCGGTGGTCACCGCCGCCAGAACAGGAGGTGGGTCACCCCGCTCGGGCTGGGTACCGTGTCGAGGTGGAAGCGGTCGAGCAGCTCGGTGTGGCTCTTCCAGAGCCGTTCCCCCCGGCCGAGGTCGACCGGTGCGACGGCGAAGTGCATGGTGTCGACCAGGTCGGCGTCGATGAACTCGCGGACGGTGGTCACCCCGCCGCTGATGCGCACGTTCCGGTCCCCGGCGGCCTCCTTCGCGTGCTTCAGCGCCTCCTCCGGCGTCGCGTTGAGGAAGTGGAAGGTGGTGTCGGACAGCGTGAAGGACGGGCGCTCGTAGTGGGTGAGCACGAAGACCGGAGCGTGGAACGGCGGGTTGGCGCCCCACCACCCCTGCCACTCGTGGTTCTCCCAGGGGCCGCGCTGGGGGCCGAACTTGTTGCGCCCCATGATCACCGCGCCCGGCGGGCGGGCGTGGTCGCGGGTCAGGTAGTCGTCCAGGCCGCGGGTGCCGCCGGGGTCGGCGCGGTTCACCCAACTCGCGGTGGCTCCCGCCCAGGAGAAGAAGGGGGAGGGGTCCGCGTGGCCGAACGGCCGTTCCAGGGACTGTCCCTCGCCGGCTCCGAAGCCGTCGCGCGACAGATTGAAGCACTGCACCGACACCAACTGCGACATACGGTCCACACCTTTCCTCGTGGGCGATCCGGGCCGCCCGTCAGGACCGGGCGCCCGCGCCCACAACGACCGCGTCGTCGGCAGGGCACGGGGAGGTACGCCGTACGAGTGACCGCCCCGTCGGGCGGGTGGGACGGACGCGATCAGCCCGCCGCGGGGACGGTGCCGGAGCCCCCGGTGGGCCCGGCGGCGGCCTCGTCCGACGGCCGGCCGGTGGGCGGCAGGTGGCGGAGCAGGGCGGTCACCAGGGCGGCGGTGACGAGCAGCAGGACGCCGGCGACGGTGACCACGGTGTGGAGCTCGACGGCGAAGGCGGCCCGGGCGGGCGTCAGCAGGGCGTCGGCGACCTCGCCGGACAGGGAACGGGCGGCCTCCTGCGCGCCCGTGAGGGAGTCCCCCGCGGCCCGGACCGCCCCGTCGGGCAGGCCCTCGGGAAGGCGCAGCGCGCCGCGGTAGACGGCGGCGCCGACGCTGCCGAGGGCCGCGATGCCGAGGGCGAAGCCGAGTTGGCCGCTGGTCTCGTTGAGTGCGGCCGCGGAGCCGGCCTTCTCGACCGGGGCGGAGCCCATGACCAGGCCCATGCCGAGGGTGACCATCGGGCCGGAGCCGAGGAAGACCACGGCGAAGCCGGCGATCAGCACGGCGGGGCTGGAGCCGGGCTCGGCCCCGGTGATCACCGCCATGCCGATCGTGGCCAGGACCAGTCCGCCGCCGATGAGGTACGCCGGACGGAAGCGCTGACCGAGCCTGGGGGACAGGGTGAAGCCGACCGTGTTGGCGACGATCGCCGGCAGCATCCACAGGCCCGCGTGCAACGGGTCGCGTCCGTACAGCAGTTGCAGGGCCTGGGTGACGAAGAACATCACCGCGCCGGTGAGCATGGTGCCGAGGAACAGGCTGAGCAGCGCGGCCGTGAAGGCGCGGTGCCGGAACAGGCCCAGGTCGAGCAGCGGATGCGTCAGGTGGTGCTGGCGGTGGACGAAGAGGATCCCGAAGCCGAGGCCGGCCAGGACGGCCGCGATCGACAGGGGCTGCCACCCGTCCTTGGCGATCTCCTTCAGGCCCCAGATGGCGGGCAGGACGGCGGCCAGCGACTCCAGCACGCTGATCAGGTCCGGGCGCCCGGCGTCGGGGTCGCGGAACTCGGGCAGGAGCACCGGGCCGAGCACGAGCAGCAGCACCATCGCGGGGACGCCGATCAGGAAGGCCGAGCCCCACCAGAAGTGGGCGAGCATGGTGCCGCCGATGATCGGGCCGGCGACGGCGCCGGCCGAGAAGCACGCGCCCCAGATGCCGAAGGCGGCGCCGCGCTGCCGGGCGTCCTGGAACATGGCGGTGATCAGGGAGAGGGTGCTCGGCGCGAGGGTGGCGCCGGCGACGCCGAGCAGGGCGCGCGCCGTGATCAGCATGGCGGGGTTGACGGCGTAGGCGGCGGCGACGGAGGCGAGGCCGAACGCGGCGGCGCCGATCAGCAGCAGTCTGCGCCGGCCGATGCGGTCGCCGAGCGATCCCATGGTGACGAGCAGGCCGGCGAGCATGAACGAGTAGATGTCGGTGATCCACAACTGCTGCACGCTGCCGGCATGGAGGGAGTCCGCGAGGCTGGGCAGGGCCAGCAGCATCACGAAGACGTCGATCGAGACCAGCAGGGCGGGCAGGGCGAGGACGGCCAGCCCGATCCACTCCCGCCGTCCGGCCCGGGGCGCGGGCGCGCTGGGGGGTGTGGTGTCGCTCATCACGGGGTCCTTCCGGATTCTCGGGCAGGTGGCACCCGGGGGTGCCGTCACACCCGGAACGTCGGACCCGGCGACACGGTCTCGACGTCTGCGGCGGAAACCCGCGCGAAGGGCCGTGATCTGGGCTTGGATGTCGAGGGAGGGTCTTCGGCGGCGACGTCTCAAGTGCAGAGCACCAGTCGACCGTGCAAGGGACCAAGGAATGATGAGATGAAGTACATGCTGCTGATCCACATGAACCCGGTAGTCTGGGACGGCTTGTCCGAGAGAGAGCGCAACGAGGTCTTCTCCGGGCACGCCACGTTCCAGCAGAACATCCTCGACTCCGGTGAGATGGTGGTGACCCAGGCCCTCGCCGATCCGTCCGGCAGCTCCACGGTCCGGGTCCGGGACGGGCTGCCCGCGATCACCGACGGCCCCTACCTGGCCGCCGAGGAGTTCCTGGCCGGGTACTACCTGGTCGAGTGCGCGTCCAAGGAACGCGCGATCGAATTGGCCGGCCTGATCCCCGACGCCCGGTACACCGGCGTCGAGGTGCGCCAGGTCGTTTTCGAAGCCGATACGGAGAGCTGAGCCGATGAACCGTGACGTCCGGGTCGAGGACCTGCTCCGATCGCTCGCACCGCAGGTCCTCGGCGCGGTCGTCCGCCGCTACGGGCACTTCGACGCCTGCGAGGACGCCGTTCAGGACGCCCTGCTGGCCGCCGCCGTCCAGTGGCCCGAACAGGGGGTCCCCGGCAACCCCCGGGCCTGGCTGATCACCGTGGCCGCCCGCCGGGTGATCGACGGGCTGCGCAGCGAGCAGGCCCGCCAGCGCCGCGAGGCCACCGCCGCCGCGCTCACCCCGGCCGACGAGACGGTGACGCCGGGTCCCGGCGAGGAGCCGAAGGCGGCCGAGCAGGACGACATGCTCACCCTCCTGTTCCTGTGCTGCCACCCCTCGCTCACCCCCGGCTCGCAGGTCGCGCTCACCCTCCGCGCCGTCGGCGGTCTCACCACCGTGCAGATCGCGCACGCCTTCCTGGTCCCCGAGGCGACCATGGCCCAGCGGATCAGCCGGGCCAAGCAGCGGATCAAGTCCACCGGGTCGTCGTTCCGGATGCCTCCGCAGAGCGAGCGCAAGGAACGGCTGGCGGTCGTGCTCCAGGTGCTCTACCTGATCTTCAACGAGGGCTACACCACCACCAGCGGTCCCGACCTGCTGCAGCCCGAGCTGGCGCGCGAGGCCATCCGCCTCACCCGTGAGCTGCACCGGCTGCTGCCCGAGGAGGGCGAGGTCGCGGGTCTGCTGGCCCTGATGCTGCTGACCGACGCCCGCCGGCCGGCCCGCACCAGGCCCGACGGCAGCCTCGTCCCGCTCGCCGAGCAGGACCGCTCGGCCTGGGACCAGTCCGCGCTCAAGGAGGGGCTGGCGCTGATAGCCGAGACCCTCCCCCGGATGGTGGCGGGGCCGTACCAGGTGCAGGCGGCCATCGCGGCCGTGCACGGCGAGGCCGCGCACGCCGAGGACACCGACTGGCCGCAGATCATGGCCCTCTACGAGGTGCTGGAGCAGATGGCCCCCGGCCCGATGGTGACGCTCAACCACGCGGTCGCGCGCGCGATGGCCCTCGGCCCGGCGGCCGGGCTCGAACTGCTCGCGGCCCTGGAGTCCGACGGCCGGCTCGCGGACCACCACCGGCTCGCCGCGGTCCGCGCCCACCTGCTGGAGATGAGCGGTGACCGGGAGGCCGCCCGGAACAGCTTCCGGGAGGCCGCCCGGCGCACCGGCAGCATCCCCGAGCGCCGCTACCTGGAGTCCCGGGCCGAAGCACTGAACGACCGGTGACGGCCGCGCGTCAATGGCCCAGGCCCTGGAGTCCCAGCAGCAGCTCGGGGACGTCGGTGGCGCCGATCGCGCCGGCCGCGTCGAGGACGGGCCGCCAGGCCGGGTCGGAGCAGATCAGCACCGGGCCGTCGGCGGGCGAGTCCGGCAGGCGGCCGTGCGAACCGCGGACCCAGGAGGGGTCCAGCGGAACCACGTTCATGGTGTGGCGCAGGCCGAGCTTCTTGCGGGCCAGGCCGAGCGCGGCCCGGGCCCTGGCCAGCGGGTCCGCCGGGTCGAAGAACAGCTCGGCCGGGTCGTAGCCGGGCTTGCGGTGGATCTCGACGGACCGCGCGAAGTCGGGGGCCCGCGTGTCGTCCAGCCAGTAGTAGTAGGTGAACCAGGCGTCGGGGTCGGCCACCGCCACCAGTTCGCCGGACCGGGGGTGGTCGAGGCCGTGGCGGGCCTGGTCCGCGCGGTCCAGCACCTCGGCCACGCCGGGCAGCCGGAGCAACTGGTCGCGCACCTTGGGCAGGTCCGCCTCGTCGGGGACGTACACGTGGGCGATCTGGTGGTCGGCGACGGCGAAGGCCCGCGAGGCCCACGGGTCCAGGTACTCCATCCCGGCCTGGGTGTACACCTCCAGCAGGCCCTCCCGGCGCAGTTCGCGGTTGATGTCCACCGGGCGCCGCACCGGGGTGATGCCGTACTCGCCGAGCGCGACCACGGTCGCGCCGGACTGCTCCGCCTGCTCCAGCAGCGGTGCCAGCTCGGCGTCCACCGCCCGGGCCGCGGCCACGGCCTGCGGCGCGTCGGGCCCGAAGCGCTGGAGGTCGTAGTCCAGGTGCGGGACGTAGACCAGCAGCAGGTCGGGCCGCTCGGCGGCGAGGATCCGGCGGGCCGCCGAGACGATCCAGCGGCTGGAGGCGATCCCGGCCGTCGGGCCCCAGTACTGGAAGAGCGGGAAGGGCCCCAGCTCGGCGGTGAGTTCGTCGCGCAGCGCCGCCGGCCGGGTGTAGCAGTCGGGCGACTTGCGGCCGTCGGCGTGGTAGACCGGGCGCGGCGTGACCAGCAGGTCGGTGGTGGCGCCCATGGCGTACCACCAGCAGACGTTGGCGACCCGGTAGCCGGGATGCCGGGAGCGTGCGGTGTCCCACACCTTCGGTGCCCGGACCAGCCGGTTGTGCTGGCGCCAGAGGTGGATCTCCCCGAGCTCGCGGAAGTACCAGCCGTTGCCGACGACGCCGTGCTCGGCGGGCAGGCGGCCGGTGAGCAGCGTGGACTGCACGCTGCAGGTGACGGCGGGCAGCACCGTGCGCAGCGGGGCGGACCCGCCGCGCTCGGCGAGCCGGGTGAGGTTGGGCATGTACGGCAGCAGGCGCGGGGTCAGGCCGACCACGTCCAGCAGGACCACGGGTTTCAACCGTCCACCCTTTCGCTGATCAGTTCGCGCTCGGCCCAGGTGAGTTCGGCGGCTATCCCGGCCGGGATGTCCACGGGGGCGTCGTCCGGGGCACCGGCCGGTCGCCCGGGCAGCACCGGCCAGGTGTAGGTCTCGACCTCGATCACCGTCC
Source organism: Kitasatospora sp. NPDC041917 (assembly GCF_055589745.1). Classification (NCBI taxonomy): domain Bacteria; kingdom Bacillati; phylum Actinomycetota; class Actinomycetes; order Kitasatosporales; family Streptomycetaceae; genus Kitasatospora; species Kitasatospora sp. NPDC041917. Next base: position 8,797 of record NZ_JBVJBI010000019.1, read on the forward strand.
GCTCCCGCACGGCCGCCACCGCCCGGCGGAGCACATCGGTGGTGGCGCGCAGCGGCGCGGGGGGCGGGGCGTGCAGCGGCACGTGGAAGTGCACCCGCCAGGGCCACCGGCCGGGCAGCCGCTCCAGCGCCTCCGGCAGGTCGTCGGCCGTGAGCACCCGGCCGGCGCCGTCCGACTCCCGCACCTGGTGGAGGTAGCGGGGTTCGGCATGGTCGGCGAGCAGCCGGCGGGCCGCCGGGTCGTTCGGGTCGTCCACGTGCAGGGCGGCCGAGGCCTGGATCCTGACCACCCGCAGGCCGGCCCGTTCGACGGCGGCCACCGTCCGCTCCGGGTCGGCGAAGGAGACCGCCAGGTGACAGGTGTCCAGGCAGAGGCCGACGAATTCGAGGTCCGCGCGGGTGGCGAGCCAGCCGACGGCGTCCTCGACGGTGTCCAGCACGCAGCCCGGTTCCGGCTCGACGGCGAGCCGGATCGGCCGGCCCGCCCGGGCCGAGACCGTGCGCAGCGCCGCCGCCGTCCGGCGCAGCGCCTGCTCGGCGGCCCGGTCCGCGGCGGGGGACCACGGACTGCGCCAGGCCAGCGGCAGCGTGGAGATGCTGCCGCCGTCGGCGTCGTCGGGCAGCAGGCCGGCCAGCACGGTGGCGCAGTCGGCGGTGTAGGCGGCGCGGGCGGGTTCGGTCCAGTCCGGCCGGTACACCGCGTGCTTGACCACCCGCTGGTGGAAGCCGCCGTAGGGGAAGGCGTTCAGGGCGAGCACGGACAGGTCCCGGGCGTCCAGTTCGACCCGCAGCCGGCGGAGCAGGGACGGGTCGGCGGCCAGTGCGGAGGCGGCGTCGGCGGCCAGCCACAGGCCCAGCCCGAGCCGGTCGAAGCCGGTGCGCTCGCGGATCGGAACTGCGCAGGTGTCGAGCTGCCGGAGGATGCCGGGCAGGTCCTCGGCCGGATGGACGTTGGTGGAGTAGCAGAGCCGGTTCACGATCCGCCCCGGAGCACCGAGTTGCCCGCGAAGGAGGCGCCGTCGGCGTCGTCCTGGAGCCCCTCGTCGAGGACCAGCCGCCCGCTGCGGCCGTAGAACTCGACGGGGTTGCGCCAGAGCACGGTGTCCACGTCCGCCGCGGTGAAGCCGGCCGCCAGCATGGCCCGGCCCACCTTGTGCGTCTTGAGGGGGTCCGAATTCCCCCAGTCGGCGGCCGAGTTGACGAGGATCCGGTGGGTTCCGTACTCCTGCAGGACGGCGACCATCCGGTGCTCGTCCATCTTGGTGTCCGGGTAGATCGAGAAGCCCATCCAGCAGCCGGAGTCGGCGACCGTCGCCACCGTGACCTCGTTGAGGTGGTCCACCAGGACGGCGCCCGGGGCGATGCCGGACTCGCGGACCACGTCCAGGGTGCGGCGGGTGCCGGCGTGCTTGTCCCGGTGCGGGGTGTGGACCAGGACCGGCAGTCCGTGGTCGACGGCCAGCTCCAGCTGACGGGCGAAGGCCTCGTCCTCGGCCCTGGTCATCGAGTCGTAGCCGATCTCGCCGACCGCGACCACGCCGTCCTTGCCGAGGTAGCGCGGCAGGACGTCCAGCACCTCGACGCAGCGGGGGTCGTTGGCCTCCTTGGGGTTCAGGGCGAGCGCGCAGTTGTGGCTGATCCCGAACCGGGAGGCCCGGAACCGCTCCCAGCCGAGCAGGCCGTCGAAGTAGTCGGTGAAGGACCCCGGGTTGGTACGGGGCTGGCCGAGCCAGAAGGCCGGCTCGACCACCGCCCGGACACCGGCCGTCCGCATGGCCCGGTAGTCGTCGGTGGTGCGCGAGGTCATGTGGATGTGCGGGTCGAAGATCCTCATGACCAGGCCTCCTGCGGTCGCGGCGGGACGAGGGCCAGCAGGACGCTCATGCCGAGCAGCACGCGCAGGTCGGAGCCGATCTCCCGGCCGGCCGCCCGCCGTTCCTCGGCCAGGTCGCGGGCCATCCGCAGCAGCTCGGCGTCGGTGCGGGCGACCAGCTCCGCCACGGCGCCCAGCGGCACCTCGGTGAACAGGCACTTCAGCACGCCGTGGCGCCACTGGTCCTGCTCCAGGTGCCGGGCGGCGAAGGGGCCCATCGCCGCCGCGACCAGTCGCGGGTCGTTGGTGCGCAGGCCGTCGGCGACCAGCTCCAGGCCGAGCCGGCGCACGCCGTCCGGCAGGTCCGGCAGCGCGCGCAGCACCCCGCGCCGCTCGGCGGCGTCGCCGTGCCGGTAGAGCTTCTCGACCTCGGCCGCCAGGACCGCCCCGGGCAGGGCCCCGGCCAGCACCGCGAGCAGCCGGGCCCGGGCCCGGTCGTCGGCCGTGCCGTGCACCAGCCCCTGCGGGTCGGCGTCCGGCCGCACCGGCCCGCGCCCGACCATCCGGCCGGCCAGCGGGAACTCCTGGTGGATCGTGCCCGGCCACTCGCGGACCCGGCGCTCGGCGCAGGTCAGCCAGTCCTCCTGCGGGTCCGGCGGCAGGGCCGGCCGGCTCCCGCCGTAGACGCTGGTTTCGAGCCAGCGGTGTTTCTCGGTGTCGGTCATGATGGGCGGTCTCCGATCGTGGACGACGCCGGCGCACCCGTGTGCGCCGGCGGAACGGAAACGGTCTCCTGGGCCCGGCGTATCGCCGCCAGGGCCGTTCGTGCGGTGGTCGGTGCGGCGTGGCTGTGCCGGGGCAGTTCGACCGCCGCGACGCCGGTGTAGCCGATCCCGTCGAGGGCGGCCAGCGTCGCGGCGAGATCGAGTCGCCCCTGCCCGAACTCCAGGTGCTCGTGGACGCCCGGAAGCATGTCGTCCAGCTGGACGTTGACCAGCAGCCCGGCCGCGCGCCGGACGCACTGCGCGGCGTCCACCGGCTCCACGGCCACGCAGTGCCCGACGTCGAGGGTGATGCCGAGGGCGCCGGGCTCGCCGAGCTCGCGGCGCAGGTCGAGCGCCTGGTCGAGGTGCTGGACGACCATGCCGGGCTCGGGCTCCAGGCCGAGCCGCACGGCGCGGCGCTGCGCCTCGGCCAGGACCGGGCCGAGGCGCTCGACCAGCCGTGCGCGGTTGGTCCGTGCGTCCACCCCGGGCTCGCCCACACCGGACCAGAAGGACACGCAGTCGGCGCCGAGCGACTCGGCGATCCGGACGGCGCGGAGCAGGAAGTCGATCCTCGGCGCGGCGTCCCCGGACACCAGCGTGGGGTGGTGCTTGCGGTACGGGTCGAGCAGGAAGCGCGCGCCGGTCTCGACCACGCAGCGCAGGCCCGCGGCGGAGAGCAGCGCCGCCAGCCGGTCGGTCTCCCGGGCCAGGTCCGGGCCGAAGGGATCGAGGTGGTGGTGGTCGAGGGTGAGGGCGACCGAGGTGTAGCCCAGGTCGGCGATGACCCGGATCGCGTCGGCGAGCCGGTGGTTGGCGAAGCCGTTGGTGCCGTACCCGACGGCGATCGCGCTCACGTCGGGCTCCTGCGGGTGGACAGCCGGCGGGCCAGCGGAAGGGCGCCCAGCATTAGCGCGGCGGCCGGCAGCGAGCCCAGCCGTGCGGCCAGCCCGGCCTGCAGCGGCACCATGCCGTGGATCCCGGCCACCGTCGCGGCCCGGACCGCCGCCGCCGTGCCGCCCGCCGTGCCGTCCGCGGTCCGTCCGGTGGAGCGTGCCGGGCCGGCGGCGAGCTGGGCGGCACCGGTGGCGGCCGCGTACCCCAGCGCGCAGAGCGCCCCGGCCGTGCGGTGCCGGGCCGAGGCGGCCCGGCCCGTGCCGGTCAGCAGGGCGGTGACCGCGGTGGCGGCCACCGCCAGCCGGGCATCGGTGGAGCGGCCGCCGTGGACCTCGCCGCGGGACAGCGCGGTCACGCCCAGAGTGTGGGTGGCCAGCGCCAGCGCCGGGACGCCGGCCGCCCGCCAGTGCCCGGATCCGGCGCCGAGCAGGACGTCCAGGCCGCGGCAGGCCGCCATGCCCAGCGGGGCGGCGGGGGTCGGCTTCAGCACGGTGTCGTACGCCCACACCGCCGCGGTGAGCGGGACGGCGATGCGCAGCGCGTCGGCCCCGCCCGCGAGACCGGCCAGGGCCAGCCCGGTGGCGCCGAGCCCGGCCGCCGCGGCGAGCGCGGCCCCGGGCGCGATCCGACCGGACGGGACGGGACGCTCGGGGCGCTCCAGCGCGTCGACCGCCCGGTCCGCCCAGTCGTTCAGCGCCATCCCCGACCAGTACAGGGCGACGGAGGCGAGCGGCAGGGCCAGCCGCCGGCCGCGCAGCGGACGGCCCGCGGCGACCGCGCCGGCCACGGTGTCCCCGAGGACGGTGAGCGCCGCCGGTGCCCGGACCAGGTCGAGCCACGGACGCAGGGCGACCCTCATCGGGCCACCTCGATCCGCCGGACCCAGGACACCAGGTCCTGTTCCTGCTGGGCGAGCCGGTGCTCGTCGCTGCCGAGCGGGTCCTTGAAGAAGAAGGCCAGCGCGCCGAGCGGCCCGGACTCCCCGGCCGCGTGCGCACCGGCCACCAGCCGGGCGAGGTCCAGGACCAGCGGCGCGGCGAGCGCCGAGTCGTAGCCGTCCCAGCTCAGCTGCAGGCTCATCGAGGTGCCGAGGAAGCCCTCGAAGGAGACGTGGTCCCAGGCGACCTTGCGTTCGCCGAGGTCGGGGACGTGGTCGATGTGCAGCGGCGCGGTGACCTCCCCGCCGAGCAGCGCGGCCAGCCCGCGGGTCTTGGACTCCAGCTTGCCCTGCGCGCGGCCCGCCACCCCGAGGTTGGCGCCATCCCCGCCACCGAGCAGGTTGGTCCCCGACCAGGACCGCACCCGCAGCCCGCGGGCGAGGAACATCGGTGCCAGCACGCTGCGCAGCAGGGTCTCGCCGGTCTTGCCGTCGCAGCCCGCGTACGGCAGGCCGTGCCGGTCGGCCAGTTGGGCGACCGCCGGGATGCGCAGACCGGGCGACGGGGTGAAGTCGACGTACGGGCAGCCGGCCGAGAACGCGGCGTACGCGGAGAGGGCGGCCGGGCCGAGCACCCGGCGCCCCTCCTGGGCGAGGGCGCGGTCGAGGGCGGCCAGGTCGGCGTGCTCGGGCAGCGGCCGGAGCGGGGGCTCGGTGGAGGAGACGTTGACCACCACGACCCGCTCCAGGCCGTGGGAGCGCCGGAAGTCCGCGAGGTCGGCGGCGAGCCGGTCCGCCGCCTCGGCCTGGGTGGCCGGGGCGTCGTCGTCCGGGTCGTGGCCGCGGCGGATCTCCCGGTCGGCGGCGGCGAGTTCCTCGGCGACCGCCGCCGGGAGCCGACCGGGCAGCACACCCGCGGCGGCGAGTTCCTCCGCCCGCTTGCCCAGCGGGGTGGGGACGAGGTCGTGGCCGCCGGTGACCAGCTCGGACCAGCCGGGGAAGACGCCCGGATCGAGGTCGAGCCGCTCGCTGACGCTGCCGGTCGCGGGGACGAGCCCGGCCCGCAAGGCGGCGAGGCCGCAGACGGCCGTGGTGGCCACCGACCCCCTGCCGCCGACCAGCCATAGTCCGGTCCTGCCTGCCATGGTGCGACTCCCTTTCGGTGAGGAGGAGATGACGTCCTACGCGCGGTCCCAGCCCGCCCAGCGCCAGAGCCGGCCGGTGCCCCGCCGGGACTCGACGCCGTGGTCGGTCATCTCGAACTCGCCGAAGTCCAGGATCAGCAGCGCGTCGTCGCCCGGCGCGAAGCCGACGTCGATCGGCCGGTGCAGTTCGGGACCGGACGGCAGGCCCCGGGTGGACCAGTCGGTCGGGTCGACCAGCAGCAGGTCGCGCCCGAGCCGGGGGCCGCCCGGCGGCAGGGTCATCGGCGCCTCGTCCCCGAACAGCGTGACCACCAGCTGTCCGGCCAGCGGCGAGCGCGGGGGCGCCACGGCGAACTTGGTGGCCGCGACGTGCGACTCGAAGTCGAGCACCGGGCGCTCGGGCGGCGGGAGTTCGCCGTGGTTGGCCAGCAGGAAGGTCGGCTGCGGGCCGCGGGTGGGCTTGAACGCCGGGTCCGTCACCGGGATGCCGCCGATGAAGTCCGGCCAGCCGTACCAGGCGCCCTCGCGCACCTCGAACAGCAGGTCGGGGGCGTTGCCGATCGGCCGGCTGCCGCGGTCGTCGGCGCCCTGGTCGACCGCCAGCAGCCGGCCGTCCGGCAGGAAGCCCAGGCCGAAGGCGTTGCGCATCCCCCAGGCCACCAGCTCCAGGTTGCCGCCGTCGAGGTCGCAGCGCAGCACGGCCGCGCTGCACGGCAGTCCGGCCGGTACCCGCTGCCCGGGACGGGTCGCGGTGCCGAACGGGACGAACGCGCCGGTGGTGGTCCGCGCGCCGGGCCGGCCGGCCAGCGGGTCGTCCGTGGTCACGTTGAAGCCGGTGAGCTCGATGTCGAGGCCGGGGATGTCGTACGAGTGCGGGAGCCGTCCCAGCCAGCCGAGTTCGTAGGCGTCCAGCCCGATGATCCCCAGGTTGGACATCGCGCCCTGGGCGAAGTACAGCTTCCCGTCCCGGCCGGCCACGGCCATGTCGATGTGGTAGTTGCCGGGCCCCGGCATGCCGTCGACGATGACGGCCCGCTGCCCGTCCGGGCCGATCCGGACGATCCGGCCGGCCCCGCCCTCGGAGACGTACAGGTGGTCCTGGTGCCAGAGCAGTCCGGTCACCGGGGCGGCCAGGCCGTCGGCGATCAGGGTGCGTGACGAGGTGTCGGTTCCCGGGTCCAGACGCCAGATCCGGCCGCCGGGGGCGGCGCCCCCGAAGGGCAGTCCGGACTCGGCCAGGTATATCCGGCCCGCGTCGTCGAAGGTGAGGCTGGTCGGGAAGTCCAGCCTGTCGGCCAGTACGGTGGGTGATTGCGCCACGGTTCCTCCACGGTCGTGCCCACAGAAGATCCGCCGCCCCGGTGAGGTCGGCGACGGGTCGATGTGTAGCAGCGTCCACGAAGCATGGTCAAGAACCGCCCGGGCGCTCGCCGACGGCCGTGGGTTCACCGGCACGGTCAGGAAATACGCAGGTCAGGCGGTATGTGAAGGCCGTGGAAGGAAGTCCGGATCGGGGTCGTGGGGCCTGCTGGGCACCGCACGACGCGAGAAGTCCCGGGCGCTCCGGCATACCGGTGACGGGCCTCGCGCGGTTGCCGTCCCGGTGGGGAGCGGAGTCCGGACAGCCGGCCTCGCAGTCACTCCCGGTAGTTTTCGGCGGGCCCCCTTCCCTGCTGCGGTCGGAGCCGACGGTCGCCGGGGAGGGCGTCCACTCCGTCCCCGGCGACCGCGACCGTGTCGAGGCTCGGAGCCCCGACGGCCGGGGTCCAGGCCCGGCACTTGGTAGACGGAGCCGGGCGCCGCGGATCGACATCGAGCGGGAGAATTTTCGGGAGTTCTTCCGTCGTGCCGTCCCGCCGGACGTCGCGCGACCCGTCGCAACGGCAGCGCGCACAGCATGCTTCGCGGACGCACGCACGACGGCCACCGGCGCGGCGTGGATGCCGGGCCGGTGGCCGTCGGGTCGTCAGGGGCGGGGCGGTACGCGGGGGCGGGTCAGAGCGAGTAGGCGATGAGCTCGAACGACGGGTTGGTCGAGAACGCGGGGGCGCCCGCGCCGACCAGGAGCAGGTTGCCGCTCACGGCCGGGAAGGAGATGATGCCGGCCGGTGTCCTGGCCGTCCACAGGGTCGCGCCGGTGGTGGTGTCGAAGCCGTAGACCTGGCCGTCGAAGGTGGAGGTGAAGACCACGTCGTTGGCCACCGTGGCGGCACCGAGCGCCATCTGCGGCAGGTCCCGTTGCCAGAGCACCTTGCCGGTCGCCACGTCGGCGGCGGTGAGGCCGCCCCGGCCCACGGTGTAGTCGGGCAGTTGCAGTCCGCCCCGGGAGTCGAGCTTGGCGGGATTGTCGACCCAGGGGACGAAGAGCCGCCCGCGGGAGAGCGCCATCGGCGTCTCCACCCCGCCGATGATGCCCGGCAGGACGGTGGTCGGGGTGTCCGGCAGCGGGCCCTCGTCGTTCAGGTGGGTGCCGACCGGCAGGGTCCACAGCGGGGTTCCGTCGTCGGCCCGGTAGGCGTAGACCTTGCCCATCTTGCCCGCCGCCACCACGATCTCCGTGGGCTTGCCGCGGACCGTCGCGGTGGTCACGATCGGGGGGTCCTGGAGGTCGTAGTCCCGCAGGTCGTGCGGCGCGGTCTGCTGGTACCAGAGCAGCTTCCCGGTCCTGCTGTCCATCGCCAGCAGGCAGTTGGTGTAGAGGTTGGGGCCCGGCCGGCTGCTGCCGTTGGGGTACTCGGGGGTGCCGGGGAGCGGGGCGGGGTTGGCGACGGCGACGAACAGCCGTCCGTGCTCGTCGAGGGCCGGCGCGAACCAGGTCCCGCCGCCGCTGTTGATCTCCGGGTGGCCCCAGAGGTCGCCGTCCTTGACCGTGTTGAAGCTCCAGCGCGGCTTCCCGGTGGCGGTGTCCAGCGCGAAGATGGTTCCCATGGCCCCCGGCACGTACTTGCCGAAGGTGTTCGGGACGGTGCTGACCACCACGGTGTCCTCGTACACCTGGGGAGCGACGTCGATGCCGCCCTCGCCGGAGGCGATCAGCTCCCGTGACCAGACGGTCCGGCCGGTCGCCGGGTCGAGTGCGAAGACGCCGGTGAACGTCGTGCCGAAGAGCAGGCCGCGCGCGTAGGCCACGCCGTTCGGCCCGACCGAGGGGCTGTTGAAGACGCGCTTCCAGCGGACCTTCCCGGTCTCCTTGTCCACCGCGGTGACGTCGGAGTTGAGACTGATCAGGTAGACCGTGTCGCCCACGACGATCGGATTGGACGCCATGATGCCGGCGAAGGTCGGGTCGCCCTCCAGCGGAAGCCGCCACTTCACCTTGAGGTTCTTGACGTTGTGCGAGTTGATCGGTGTCCGGGTGACGTTCCTGGTGTTGGTCAGACCGCCGTTGGACAGGGCCCAGTCCTGTGGGTGGACCCGGCGGTCGTAGCCGCCCCGGGCGTTCTCGGTGCCCGCGGCGGCCGGGTCGGGGGCGGCCATGCCGGGTGCGATCGCCAGCGAGACGGCGGCCAGCGCCGTGAACGCCAGCCAGCCCGGGGTGCGGCGACCGCGCCGCCCGGCGCCGCGGGTCTTCAGAATGACGGACAATTCAACTCCGTTTCCGCTCGGTGTCGTTGCTCGACCCGGGCCTGGACGAAAGGTGGCGGACCGGCTCCCCGGCCGCTACGCGGGATGGACGGCGGTCAGCGCACCCGGCGCGCGAACGCCCGGACGTCGCCGACGAACAGCTCGGGCTCCTCCAGCGCGGCGAAGTGCCCGCCGCGCTCGAACTCGGACCAGTGGGCGAGGGTCGGGAGGATCCGCTCGGCCCAGCGGCGGATCGGCCGGACGGCGTCCTGCGGGAAGACGGCCACCCCGACCGGCGCGGCGAGCGGCCACGGGCCGGCCCAGGTACGGATGAAGTCGGAGTCCAGCCGGTTGGACTCGTAGTAGAGCTGGGCACTGGAGGCGGCGGAGGCGGTGAACCAGTAGATCGCCGCGTTGGTCAGCAGCCGGTCGCGGGACACCGCGTCCTCCGGCGCCGTCTCCGCGGCCGTCCACTCCTTGAACTTCTCCACGATCCAGGCGAGTTGACCCACCGGCGAGTCGGTCAGGCCGTAGCCGACGGTCTGCGGCCGGGTGGACTGGATCTTCCGCCAGCCGGCCCCGTCCTGCTCGAAGTGCGCGGCGAACTCCAGCCTGGCCAGGTCCGCCCCGTCCAGGTTCGCGAACTCGGCCGGGTCCTGCGGCGGGAAGGTGGCGAGCATGTTGAGGTGGACGCCGGCGACGTGCGCCGGATCGGCCAGGCCGAGCTGGAGGGAGACCGGCATGCCCCAGTCGCCGCCCTGGACGAGGTACCGGTCGTAGTCGAGGCGGTGCATCAGCTCGGCCCAGGCCCGGCCGACCCGGGCGGTGTCCCAGCCCGTCTCCCGGGGGCGGCCGGAGAAGCCGTAGCCGGGCAGCGAGGGGATGACCACGTGGAACGCGTCGGCCGGATCGCCGCCGTGCGCCCGCGGGTCGGTCAACGGCCCGATCACGTCCAGGAACTCGACCACCGAGCCGGGCCAGCCGTGGGTGATGATCAACGGCGTGGCATCCGGCTCCGGCGAGCGCACGTGCAGGAAGTGGATGTCCACGCCGTCGATCTCGGTCAGGAACTGCGGGAACGCGTTGAGCTGTTCCTCGGCCTTGCGCCAGTCGAAGCCGGTGCGCCAGTACTCGGCCAGCTCCTTCAGGTAGTCGAGCGGAACCCCGCGCTGCCAGCCCACGCCCGGCAGTTCGCCGGGCCAGCGGGTCGCCGCGAGCCGGCGGTCCAGGTCGTCGAGGGCTTCCTGCGGGACGTCGATACGGAAGGGGCGCATGCCAAGTCCTCTCAGTGGACTGTCGGATCGGAGGGGCGGGCAGCGCGGGCCGGGACCGGCCCGCCGGGTCTCAGGCGGCGACGGGGGTGTTCTGGTACGAGGCGATCCGCCAGTCGGAGCCCTGTCGGGCCAGCACCCAGGTCGCCCGGATCGCACGCTCGGCCGTCACCTCGGTGTCCCCGGGGGCCAGCACACCGCCCTGGGTGACCAGCACGGCCACGTCCGCGGCCAGCGGGCGGACCGACACCGGCTCGCCCGTGACCCGGGTTCCCTTGAACGGGCCGGCGAAGGCCTGGGTCATGAAGGCGCGGATCGCCTGACGACTCGTCAGGTAGATGTCCCCGGGCAGGATCAGCGTCGCGTCCTCGGTGAAGACCTCGGCGAAGCCGTCGGCGTCCTGGGCGGCCCAGGCCGCGACGATGCGCTCCGGAACGGCGCGCAGCGCGGCGGCTTCGGGGGAGTTGGGCGGGGGAGTGGCGGACATGGCTCTCTCCTTCTCCGGTGGTCACGGCCGCGATCACGGCGGCCGGGTGACGGCCAGCCTCACACCGGTCCGCACGGGGCGACAACTCCCCGATTGCGCTCGATCGTTGGACGGCCGGGTGGCCTGGACACGCTCCGGACGCGCCGCAATCCGGGAGATGCGGGCGCCCCGCCCGGCTGCCAGCCTCGACAGGGCCGATCAACGACCGCGGCCCGGACGGCCAACCGTCCCACGCGGGCCGCCCACTTCGGAGGAGCCCCCGATGACAGCCAAGGAATCCCCGTCCAGGGAAGAACTGGTGAGCCGTGCAGCCGAGTTGGTGCCGCTGCTGCAGAAGAACGCGCTGTGGCACGAGGAGCACCGCCGGCTGTCCGACGAGACGCTGGCCGCGCTGACGGACTCCGGACTGCTGCAGATCCGGGTGCCGGTCCGCTACGGCGGCTACGAATCCGACATGCGCACCGCGGTGGACGTGATCGCCGAGCTGGCCCGCGGCGACGGCTCCACGGCCTGGGTCATGGCGGTCTACGCCATCAGCTCCTGGATGGCCGGCCTGTTCCCGGACGAGGTGCAGGACGAGATCTTCGCCGACCCGGGCGTGCGCGTGAGCGGCATCCTCAGCCCGACCGCGGTCGCCGTGCCGGTCGAGGGCGGCGTGCTGCTGAACGGCAAGTGGACGTTCAACTCGGGCGCGCTGCACAGCTCCTGGAACACCAACGCGGCCGTGCTGATGACCCCGGACGGGCCGCAGCCGATCATGGTGGCCGTCCCGCTGGCGGACCTGGAGATCGTCGACGACTGGCACACCACCGGCCTGCGCGGCTCCGGCAGCGTCACCACCGTCGCCACCGACCTGTTCGTCCCCGAGCCGCGGGTGCTGCCGATGGTCCCGGTGCTCCAGGGCCGGCACCGCTCCCTGGCGAACGCCGAATCGCCCATCTACCGGGCCCCGTTCATGCCCACCGCGTGCGCCACGGTGGCCGCGCCGGCGCTCGGGCTGGCCAAGGCCGCCAAGGAGGCGTTCTTCGAGCGGCTCCCCGGCCGGAAGATCAGCTACACCGAGTACGCCAACCAGGCCGAGGCGCCGGTGACCCACCTCCAGGTGGCCGACGCCATCACCAGGATCGACGAGGTGGAGTTCCACGCCCACCGCGCCGCCGGCCTGATCGACACCAAGGGCCCCACCGGCGAGGAGTGGACCCTGGAGGAGCGGGCCCGGATCAGGCTCGACCTCGGTGCCGTCTGCTCGCGCACCAAGGAGGCGGTGGACATCCTCAACACCGCCAGCGGCGGCTCCTCGATCTACACCACCGTCCCGATCCAGCGCATCGAGCGGGACGTCCAGACCCTCAACCTGCACGGCATCCTGCACCCCAACACCAACCTCGAACTCTACGGGCGGGTCGCCTGCGGCCTCGGGCCCAACACCCTCTACCTGTAGCCGGCGCCCCACCGGGCAGGGCCGCACCGAGCGGCCCTGTCCGGCATGCCCTGCCCGCCGTTCCCACCGACCGCCCGGAGGATCCCCATGGCAATCCCCGAACCCGTCGTCATCGACCCCGCCGGACACGACATCCACGCCGAGGGCGCGCGGATCCGGGCGAACGGCCCGGTCGCCCGGATCGAGCTGCCCGGCGGCGTGCTCGGCTGGTCGATCACCGACCACGAAACCGCCCGCCAGGCCCTCACCGACCACCGGCTGTCCAAGGACCCGCGCCAGCACTGGACGGCCTTCGCCGAGGGCAGGATCGGCGAGGACTTCCCGCTCATCGGCTGGGTGCTGATGGACAACCTCACCACCCGGTACGGCGCCGACCACACCCGGCTGCGCCGGCTGACCGCCGGGGCCTTCACCCCGCGCCGGGTCGAGGCCATGCGGGCCGAGGTCGAGAAGGCCGTCGACGAGCTGCTGGACGAGCTGGACCGCTGCGAACCCGGCGAGGTGCTGGACCTCAAGGCCCGCTTCGCCCGCCCGATGCCCGCCCGGGTGATCTGCGACCTGTTCGGCGTGCCGGCCGAGGACCGCGCGCAGATGCTCCGCGGCGGCGAGGCGAACATCGACACCACCCTCACCCCCGAGGAGTCGGCGGCCAACGTCGAGCAGTGGCACCGGGAGATGCAGGAGTTCGTCGAGGCCAAGCGCCGCAGCCCCGGGGACGACCTGACCAGCGACCTGGTCCAGGCCCAGGAGGAGGACGGCTCCCGGCTGAACGACTCCGAACTGGTCGGCACCCTGCACCTGTTGCTCGCCACCGGGACCGAGCCGGTGATGAACCTGCTCGCCAACGCGACCCGGGCCCTGCTCACCCACCCCGACCAGCTGGCACTGCTGCGCAGCGGCGCGGTGAGCTGGTCGGACGTGATCGAGGAGACCCTGCGCGTCGAGGCGCCGGTCGCCCATCTGCCCTTCCGCTTCGCGGTGGAGGACATCGAGATCGGCGGCGTCGTCATCGCCAAGGGCGACCCGGTCCTGATCAACTTCGCGGCGGTGGGCCGCGACCGTACCGTGCACGGCGACAGCGCGGACGCCTTCGACGCCGCCCGGTCGGACAAGGAGCACCTCTCCTTCGGCCACGGCGTCTACCGCTGCATCGGCATGCCGCTGGCCCGGATGGAGGCCGAGATCGCGCTCGCCGCGCTGTTCCGGCGCTTCCCCGACATTGAACTCGCCGTCCCCGAGATGGACGTGGCGCCGCAGGTCACCTTCATCATGAACGGCGTGCAGACCCTCCCGGTCCGCCTCACGCCGCGAAACCGCTGACACGAAAGGGAGGTCCGTCCGATGTGGGCAGCCGTCGTACCCGAGGTCAAGGCGCGCTGGGAACTGCGCGAGATCCCCACCCCCACGGCAGGTCCGGGTCAGGTACTGATCCGGGTCCACGCCTGCGGGGTCTGCCACAACGACCTCTGGGTCAGCCAGGGTGTCTTCCCCTTCCCGCCGCTCGACCCGGTGGTGGTCGGTCACGAGGCCGCCGGAGAGGTCGTCGAGGTCGGTCCGGGGGTGACCACCCGCCGGGTCGGGGACCGGGTCGGCACCACCTGGGTGCAGGCGACCTGCGGCCGGTGCGACTACTGCCGGCTCAACCTCCCGCTCACCGGGCAGTCCGGGATGAACTGCCCGGAGTCGGTGATGAGCGGCCTCACCGTGCAGGGCGGTCACGCGGAGTACGTCGCGGTGTCGGCCGACAGCACGGTGCTTCTGCCGGACGCCCTGTCGTACGAGGCCGCGGCGCCCGTGCTGTGCGCGGGGTACACCGCGTGGAGCGCGCTGCGCGCCGCGAACCCCGAGCCGGGCGAGCGGGTCGCCGTCCTCGGGATCGGCGGACTCGGCCACCTCGCCGTGCAGTTCGCCCGTGCCGCCGGCTTCGAGACGGTGGCCGTCACCCGCTCGCCGGACAAGCACGAGCTGGCCCGCACGCTCGGCGCGGACCACGTGGTCGCCGACGGCGAGCAGCTGCGGGCGGCCGGCGGCGCCGACGTGGTCCTGGTGACCGGCACCTCCTACCGGGCCGCCACCGAGACCCTCCAGGGACTGCGCCCGAACGGCCGGATCGTGCTCGCCACCATCGACCCGGTCGACTCCTTCACGATCCCGCCCACCAGCCCGTTCTGGGCGCAGCGCCAGCAGGTGATCGGCGCCACCCACAACGGCCTCGACCAGCTCACCGAGGCCCTCGACCTGGTCGCGTCCGGGGCCGTCACGCCGCTGATCGAGACCTTCCCCAAGGAGCGGGTCGCCGAGGCGCTCGAACGGGTCGAACGCGGCGAGGTCCGCTTCCGCGCGGTCGTGACCTACGCCTGACGCACCGGCAGCGACCGCATGCGACCGCATGGGGACCGACGTGGGGAGGACACTGTGTACAGACGAAGATTCCTGGGCCTCGCGGGCATCGCGGCGGTGACCGGGGTGGGCCTGCCGGTGGGCGCCGTGGCCGGCGGGGACCCGCTGCCCCCCGTGCGGATCGGCCGGGGGGCGCCCAAGGGGCCGTTCTCCGTGCGGATGCCGGTGCCGCCGACGCTGCGGCCGGTGGCGCGGACCGACGACACCGACGTCTACCGGCTCGACGTCCTGGCCGCCGACCTGGAGCTGATCCCCGGTGTCCGAACCAGCTGCCTGACCTACGGCGGAAGCTTCGTCGGCCCGACGATCCGGGCCCGGGAGGGCCGCCGGGTGCTGGTCACCTACCGCAACCGGCTGCCCGAGGCCGTCAACGTTCATCTGCACGGCGGCCACGTCCCGGCCGACAGCGACGGCCACCCGATGCAGCTGATCGACCCGGGCGGCGAGCGCCGCTACGAGTACCCGAACCGGCAGCCCGGGGCCACCCTCTGGTACCACGACCACAGCCATCACACGGAGGCCGAGCACGTCTACCGCGGCCTGCACGCCTTCTACCTGATCGAGGGCGAGGACGAGCGCCGGTCCGACCTGCCGAGGGACGAGTACGACGTGCCGATCGCGATCCGGGACGCCGAGTTCGACGCCGCGGGCCGGTTGGTCCACGGCGATCCGGCGAAGCGGAACGTGATCCTGGTCAACGGCCGTTCCAAGCCGTACTTCCCGGTGGCCGCCCGCAAGTACCGCCTGCGCCTGCTGAACAGCTCGACCCTGCGGTTCCTGAAGCTGAACTTCGGCTCCCTGCCGGTCCTCCAGATCGGCTCGGACGGCGGTCTGCTGCCCGCGCCGGTCGACCGGACCGGGACGGACTTCCCGCTCGCCGCCGGTGAACGGGTGGACCTGGTGGTGGACTTCTCCGGACTGGCGGTCGGCAGCAGGGCGGCGCTCACCAACCAGGGCCAGTACACCGGCGACGACCGGGTCGAGCCGGTACTGCAGTTCGCGGTGGACCGCCGGGCGCGCGACCGCAGCGGTGTGCCGGCCACCCTGCGGCCGTTGCCGGAGCTGCCGCCGGCCACGGTCCACCGCGAGCTGACGCTCTCCTTCGACCTGAACGGCACGCCGACGGGCCTGGTCAACGGCCTGCCCTTCGACCCGGACCGGGTCGACCAGCGGGTCCGCCGCGGTGCCACCGAGATCTGGACGGTCACCAACGGCGACAGCGCCACCAAGTACGGTCCGATCCAGCACTCCTTCCACCTGCACCTGGCGCAGTTCCGGGTGCTCGACCGGGACGGCCGGCCGCCGCTGCCCGGCGACGCCGGCCTGAAGGACACCGTGCCGCTTCCGCCCGGTACGTCGGTCCGGGTCCAGGCGACCTTCACCGACTACCTCGGCCGCTACATGTACCACTGCCACATGCTGGAGCACTCCTCGGCGGGCATGATGGGCCAGATGGAGATCGTCGACTGATCCGCCCCGACGGCGGGCCGGGCCGGGCACACGGCCCGGCCCGCCGTCGGCGTTCGCACGGTGAGCCGGGGCCCGGCTCCGGCCCCCGCGGGCGGAGCCGGGCCCCGGCTCACATCTCAAGCCCCTGTTCGAACATCACCTGACGGACCTCCACGCCGGTGTGGCGGGCGTCCGGGATCAGCCCGGCGAGCTCGATCGCGCGCTCCCTGGTCTCGACGTCGACCAGGTAGAAGCCGCAGACGAACTCCTTGGTGTCCAGGTACGGGCCGTCGCTGTGCGCCGGGCCGCCGCCGCGGACCCGTACGGTGGTGCTCCGCTCCGGCAGCGCCAGCGACTGCGTGGTGACCAGCTCGCCGGACTCCTTGATGAGCTTCATGAAGTCGCCGTGGCCGGCGTAGACGGCCTGCTGCTCGTCGACGGACAGGCCCTCCCAGAGCACCGGGTCCATGTGCATCACGAGCAGGTACTTCATGATTCTCACTCCTTGGGCCACGGCCCCCGGCCTTCTCCAGGGGTCCTCACAGGGGACGTCGGAGCCGACGGCCCGTTTTCGACACGAAAGCGCGCGGCCGGCCGTGGCGATCCACGGCCGGCCGCGCGGGGAGGAACGTCAGCGCACCAGTTGGGCGGCCCGGGGGCCGGTCCGCTCCAGCCACCAGTGGGCGACCAGCAGATTGACCACCCAGCCCGCCCAGTTGGCCACCTCCAGGAGTACCGGGAGGTCGAGCTTGAAGCCGGGGATGTACCCCATCAGCTCCACCACCACCCGGCCCCAACTCGTGCCGAGGGCCATCGCGAAGCTGTAGACCATCCAGCGCCGGTGGTCGACGAACCGGCGCTGCAGCGCGGCCCGCAGCCCGAGCACGGTGGTGAGCAGCCACAGCCCGCCCATCATGGCCAGGCCGATCCTGCCGCTCGGGGCGGTGGAGTAGGGCAGCAGCACCAGGGCCAGCAGGCCGCCGGGCAGGGCCCCGGCGAAGATGTACACCCGGCCGCTGATCCGGTGCACCGTCGGGTGGTTGCGGCGTATCCAGGGCAGGACCTGGAGGAAGACCGTCACCATCGAGATGTTGCCGAAGACGACGTGCCCCACCAGGACGGCGTAGTGCGCCGGGAAGGACGGGTCCAGGGGGATCCTGGCCTGGCCCGGGCCGCCGGTCAGGTACCGGGGGAAGGCGTACACCAGATTGAAGACCACGAGGACGGCCAGGGCCGTCACCCATGGGCTCTGCCACCAGCTCGGTGCGGTCGCGCCCGCTCCGGTGCCGGGTCTCGTGCGTTCCGGTCCGGCGGCCAGGGCCCCGGACGGCTTCGTGTTCCGTGTCACCGCTGATCCTCGACTTCCGTTGGGTCCGGGTGGTTCAGTGGTGGTACTCGCCGGCGTTGGCGTCCAGGCAGTGGCCGGTGACGGCGCGGGAGAGCGGGGACATCAGGAACAGCACGGCGTCGGCGATCTCGTCGGGCTCGGGGAGCCGGCCGAGGTCGAGGGTGGCCGCGATCTCGTCGTAGATGTCCTGCACGGTGACGCCGCGTTGCGCGGCCCAGTGGCCGAAGCCCTCGCGCAGGGCGTCCGCCCAGATGTAGCCGGGGGCGACGGTGTTCACCCGGATGCCCTGCGGGCCGAGCTCGGTGGCCAGGCTCTGGGCCAGCGACAGCAGGGCGGCCTTGCTCATCTTGTAGGCGCCGAACAGCCGCTTGGAGTGCCGGATCACCGCAGAGTTGATCATGACGACCGAGCCCCGGTTCTCGGCCAGGGCGGGGGCGAACAGCCGGGTGAGCCGCAGCGCGGCGTAGACGTTGGTCTCGAACCCGGCGCGCACGTCCGCGAATTCGACCTCGCCGAGGTCGACCAGCGGGGGCACCGCGAAGGCGTTGTTGACCAGGGCGTCGATCCGGCCGAAGGCCTCCGTCGCGGTCTTGACCAAGGCGGCGGCCGACTCGTCGTCGGTGATGTCGGTCGGTACGGCCAGTGCCCGGCGTCCGGTGCGCTCGACCTCCGCGGCGATCTCGGCGAGCCGGGAGGCGGTCCGGGCGGCGAGCACCACGTCCGCCCCCGACTGCGCGGCGCGCAGGGCGATGGCCCGGCCCAGACCGGGGCCGACCCCCGAGACCACGACGACCTTGTTCTCAAGCATCCTGATCCTCCAGCAAGTCCGGCTGTGCGTCGGTTGGTTCGATCGACAGTGCGTGGCGGAACACGTTCCGGGGGTCGTACGCCCGCTTGACCCGCTGCAGGCGCGGGTAGTTGCCGCCGTAGTAGAGCACCGACCAGGGCACCCCCGAGGTGTTGAGGGCGGGGTCGGCCAGGTCGCGGTCGGGGTAGCCGATGTAGGCGCCGTCGGTGAACCCGTCGGGGACGGGGACCCCGCCGGTCCCGGCGTGGACCTCGCGGTAGAACTCCCGGACCCAGGCGATGCAGGCCTCGTCCTGGTCCGCGGACAGCCAGAAGCCGCCGCTGTAGAGGACCTTGAGGATCGAGTCCCGCTGGGCCGTGGCGGTGGCGTCGGGGGCGACGGTGTTGACCCTGCCGCCGAAGCCGGCGACCACCAGGCACGACATCGGGTTGATGTGCTCCGGATCGCTCAGGTAGCGCCAGACCACCCCGAGCTGGTGGTCGGTGAAACCCTTGCGCAGGTAGGCGGCCTTGTCCTTGTAGCGCCCCTTGGGGTCGTTCGGGAAGCTGTACGAGGGCAGCCAGGAGCTCAGCCAGGGCACGACCTCGGTGACGTGCACCGACGGTTCCACCCCGACCCCGGCGCTGACCGCGTCGAAGTGCTCGGCCAGCACCTTCTCGGCGTCCGGCCCCTCGTGGTCGATCACCACGACCATCCCGAAGGCCCCGGAGTTCCGGTGGGTGACGATCAGGTTGCTCCACAGGCCGGCCGTCGGCGCGTCGGCGTCGTCGTGCTCCTCGTACCAGGTGCAGTAGTTGCGCAGCAGGGTGGCGAGGGCCTCCTCGGTCATGCCCTCCCAGGGCCACATGACCGTCCGCTTCCACACCCGGGCCGGAGCCCGGGGAAGCAGGAGGGCCGGGTCGGCCGAGTCGGCCCCCGGGGTGCGCAGCCAGAACCTGGTCACCACACCGAAGTTGCCGCCGCCACCGCCGGTGTGGGCCCACCAGAGATCGTGGTGCGGATCCTCGGGGTCGGCGCTCGCCACCACGGCACGGGCCCGGCCGGACTCGTCGACGACCACCACCTCGACGGCGTGGAGGTGGTCGACGACCAGGCCGTCGCGGCGCGAGAGGTGGCCGTAGCCGCCGGCCGTGAAGTGGCCGCCGACGCCGACGTCCAGGCAGGTGCCGGCCGGGACCGTCACGCCCCAGCGCTTGAAGAGGGTCCGGTAGACGTCCCCGAGCAGGGCGCCGGAGCCGACCTCGATCGCGCGCCGGTCGGGATCGTAGGAGATGCCGTTCAGCTGGGACACGTCCAGCAGGACCTGGACGTCGGGGGAGGCGGTGAAGTCCTCGAAGCAGTGCCCGCCGCTGCGGACCGCGATCCGCCGGCCGGTCGCCACCGCCTCGTCGACGGCCGCCACCACCTCCTCGGTGCCGGTCACCACGTGCACCTGGTCGGGCCGTCCGACGAAGCGGTGGTTGTAGCCCTGGACGAGGTTCTCGTACCGCGGGTCCCCGGGCCGGATCACCACCGGCCCGGTCGGATCAACGGTCCTGTCGGTCATGCTCGTTCGTCCTTCCACGGGCCGGACGCGCGCGGCGCCGGCTGTCGGGTCCCGGGGGTCCTGCGCGGGGGCCCGGGGGCCGCGCCCCGCCCCAGCGGCGCGGCCCCCGGGCGGGGGAGGTCCGGCTAGCCGGCCACCGCGCCGGAGCCGGACGTGGCTGCGAACAGTTCGGGGGCGACGTCCTCGGCCATGGCCCTGGCCGACTGCCAGGCGACCTCGTGCGTGGTGCCGACACCGCCGCAGAGCAGCACGAAGCGACGGAAGCCGGCGGACGTCAGCGCCTCCAGCTTGGCCCGGACCGTCTCGACCGAACCGACCAGGGCGAAGGGGTTGCGGAGGTAGGACTCCGCGGGGGCCTCGAACACGCCCTGCACGCCGGTGTCGCCCTCCTTCGCCAGCGAGGACAGCGGGCTGTCGGCGGGGTCGGCGCCGGCCATCCGCGCCAGCACCCCGCCGGCGGTCTCGATGTGCGAGACGAAGCCGTCGCGGACGAGCTCCGCGGCCTCGCGGTCGGTGTCGGCGATCACGGTGAAGCAGCTCGCCGCGACGTTCGCCATGGAGAGCTCGTGCCCGTGCTCCTTGCCGACCTCCAGGTAGCGGTGCAGGCGCGCGACCATCTCCTCCACGCTGATCTTCGACATGCCGCCGGCCGCCGGGTCGAGGTTCAGCCCGGTGAAGACGTTCCAGCCGCGGCGGGCCGCCATGGCGAGGGACTCGTCCGTCTCCGCCGCCACCCACAGCGGCACGCTCGGCTGGACCGGCCGGGGCCAGACGGTGACCTTCGCGACCTCGGCGTCCTGGAGGAAGGCGGTGTACGCGGGGGTCAGGTCGTCCTTCGCCACCGGGTGGTCGATCCGGTTGACGGCGCCGTCGATGAGGTCGGCGTTGTGCTCGAAGGCGGCCCGGTCGCCGCGCCGGCCGAGGCCGATCTCCAGCCGCCCGCCGGAGAGCACGTCGATCATGTTGAACTGCTCGGCGAGGTGCAGGGGGTGGTGCAGCAGGGCCAGGTTCACCCCGGAGACCAGCCGGGCCCGGGTCGTCCGCGCGGCGATCGCGGCCAGCATGACGTTCGGGTGCGGGGAGATCGACGACGGGCCGAAGTGCTCCGGCAGGCTGAGGCCGGCGTAGCCGAGGCGCTCCGCCTCGACGCAGTGGTCGAGGTAGGTCTCGTAGAGGCGGGCCCCGAGCACCGGGTCCCACTCCTCCGGCGAGCGCGATCCCGACGGCGCGTAGGTGAGGTTGTCCCAGTAGACGAACTTGACGCTGTTCGGGTCCTCGGAGAGTGTGCTCATGCCGGTGGTTCCCCTCTGTTCGCAAGGCTCGCAGTGGATGTGAATCAATCTAGCCAGGCGGCCGGAGGCCGCCATCTTCCAGATTGCCCGCGTGGTCCGGGCCGGTTTCAGACCGTGCCCGGGGCCTCCAACGACCTGGCCAGCGCGGCGGCGTCGGAACGCACCCGGCCGCCGAGGCGGGGGCGCTGACCGGTGTCGGAGTACTGCCGGGGCCGGCTGCCGCCGGTGCGGCGCAGCACGGTCATGCTGTTCTGCCGCAGCTTGCGGCTCTCCAGCAGGTTGAGCATCTCGAACTCGCCGGGGGCCATCCGCTGGGTGTCGGCGATGTACTCCAGGATCGCCTCGCCCTCGGGGTAGGTCATCAGGTAGTGCATGACCACGATCCCGCCGTCCGGATCGATCAACTCCCAGAAGTTCTCGAAGAAGTAGAGGCAGTCCCAGGCGTCCACCCAGGCGAAGTCGATCGGCCGGAACTCCTCGGGGAGGCGTCCGACGGCCCCGCGCATGTCGGAGTTGACGACGGTGACGCGCTCGGCGAGGCCGAGCTCGCCCAGCACCTCCGTCACCAGCGGGGCCGAGGAGCCGGCGTCCGAGAGGTCGTCGACCGCCACGAACCGCGGCCGGTACGGCTCGCGGTAGCCGCCCGGCAGCAGCAGCGCCGGCTCGCTGTCGATCCACGCCTCGTCCAGCTCCCGGCCGTCCGTGAGGTACGGCAGGGTCTTGCGGACCAGCGCCGCGGCCTCGGCGCCGGCCAGTTCCTCGGCCTCGGCCAGGGCCTTCGCCAGGAACGGGGTGGTGTAGCCCATGCCGACCTCCAGCACCCGGTGGGGCCGGACCAGGTGGATCAGCTGGGAGAGCAGCGGCGCCACCACCTCCGTTCCCATGCCCGGCACCCGAAGCCGCTCGACCGCGGTCCGGAAGCGCTCGTCGGGGATCGTGTCACGCGTCATCGCCGGTACCCCTGCCCTGCTGGTGCTCGATGGCCTGGTAGAGCGCCTTGATGTTGCCGCTGCCGAAGGAGCGGGCACCCATCCGCTCGATGACCTCCAGGAAGAGGGTGTTGCGGGGGTGCACGGACTTGGCGAAGATCTGGAACAGCTGCCCGTCGTGGTCCTGGTCGATCAGCAGGTTCAGCCGCTCCAGCTCCGCCACCGAGTGCCGCAGCGGGGTGAGCCGGTCCGGCAGCAGCCGGTAGTACGCCGGGGGGGTGCCCAGGAACTCCACGCCCCGGGCGGCGATCGCGTCGACCGAGCGCACGATGTCGTCCGTGGTGAAGGCGATGTGCTGCACGCCCGGACCGCCGTGGTCCTTCAGGAAGGAGTCCAGGTGGCCGGAGACCTCGGACGGGTCGGGGGTGATCAGGGTGAAGGTGACCGTGCCGCCCTGCACCACGTTGGTGATCATCACCTGGCCGTTGACCTCGATCCGCTCCGTGAAGATCGGTTCGAAGTCGAGGACCTCGCGGTAGAAGGCCACCGTCGTGTCCATCTGCCCCGGTTCGACGCAGATCGCGAAGTGGTCGACCTCCCGCAGGCCGCAGTCCGGCCCGGCCGGGCCGGCGTCGGCCGGCGTCAGCCCGGGCAGCAGCCGCTCGTCGCCGCCCGCCGGGCGCTCGACGAAGGTGTGGGCGATGTCGCCGACGCCCATGATCGTGGCGGTGACCACGTCGCCGTGCGCGACCGGCGCCGACACCGGCCGGGCGCCGCGGCGCACCGCCGTGGCGAAGGCCGCCCGGGCGTCCGGGACGCGCAGCGCGATGTCGGCCACCCCGTCGCCGTGCTTCTCGACGTAGGCCGCTCCCGGGTGGTCCCCCACCACCGGCCGGCTGAGCAGCAGCCGGATCCCGTTGGCGCCCAGCGCCACCGAGCGCAGCTCCCGCGCCTGCGGGGGCGAGCTCGCATACACTTCCAGGCCGTACCCGCGGACCAGCCACTCGGTGGTGACCGCCAAGTCGGCGACGTAGCAGGTGATGTGGTCGACGAGCATGCCGCCGAAGGTCTCCTGACCCGCGTCGAGGCTCATGTTCCGGACTCCTCGTCAGTCGTCGGGCTGCCCAGGGAGGCGCCCGGTGAGGCCGTTCGGCCCCAGATCCGTCCAGTGCTCGTTCACGTAGGCGAGGGCGGTGGTCCGGTCGGACGGCCCGTGCTCGGGCGTCCAGCCCGCCGGTACCGCGGCGTCGGCCGGCCAGAGCGAGAACTGGCCGCGCGCGTTGACCAGGACCGTGAACTCGCCGTCGTCGGCGTCGAAGGGGCTGCTCATTCCCGCTCTCCTTCCGGTCGGTCCAGCAGGCCCTCCAGGGCCGCCACCGAGGGAACGTCGAAGAACTGGGTGACGGTGAGCGGGATCCTCAGCTCGGCCCGGATCCGGCTGACCAGCCGCATCGCGGCCAGGGACTGGCCGCCGAGCTCGAAGAAGCTGTCGTCGACCCCGATCTCCGGCACCTCCAGCACCTCGGCGAACAGGGCGCACAGCTGCCGCTGCCGCTCGGTCGCCGGCGCCCGGCGGGTCGAGCCGGTCACCGGCTCGGGCAGCGCCCGCCGGTCCAGCTTGCCGTTGGGGGTCAGCGGGAGGGCCGGCACGCTCACGAAGGCCGTCGGCACCATGTACGCCGGCAGCTGCTCCACCGCGTGCGCCCGCAGCGCACCCGCCTCGATCCCGTCGGACTCCGGGACGTAGTACGCCACCAGGCGCTTCTCCCCGGACTCCGACTCCCGTGCCACGACGGCGACATGGGCCAGGCCGGGATGGCGCGCCAGTACCGCCTCCACCTCGGCGGGCTCCACCCGGAAGCCCATCACCTTGAGCTGGTCGTTGGCCCGGCCGAGGTACTCCAGCAGGCCGTCCCGGTCGACCCGGACCAGGTCCCCGGTGCGGTACATCCGTTCGCCCGGCGCGTCGAAGGGGTTGGCCACGAACCGCTCGGCCGTCAGATCGGGCCGGTTGACGTAGCCGCGGGCCAGGCCGCGGCCGGCGATGTGGAGCTCGCCCACCCCGCCGACCGGCACGGGCCGCAGCCCGGCGTCCAGGACGTGCAGCCGGACGTCGTCCATCGGCCGGCCGACGCCCACCGGGCCCGTGGCGAGGTAGGGGGCGGTCATCGGCGCGCTGGTGCTGAACAGCGTCGCCTCGGTGGCGCCGTACATCGCCCGCACCACCAGGGCGGGGTTGTGCTCCAGCACCCGCTGGACGGCCGAGGGGGCGATGACGTCGCCGCCGGTGAGCACCTCGCGCACACCGGCGAGGCAGCCCGGATCCTCCTCGGCCAGCACCCGGAACAGTCCGGCGGTCAGGTGGATGCCGGTGATCCGCTCCTCGGCGATCAGCCGGCGCAGGGCGTGCACGTCGAGGTCGCCCGGCGGGGCCACCACGATCCGCCCGCCGTGCAGCAGCGGCACCCAGAACTCGTACGTGGAGACGTTGAAGGCGTACGGCGCCACCATCAGCACCCGCTCGTGCCGACCATCCGCCCAGATCGAGTCCAGGGCCAGGCCGAGCGCGTCCCGGTGGGCGATCGCGACGCCCTTCGGCACCCCGGTGGAGCCCGAGGTGTGGATCACGTAGGCGAGGGCGTCCGGGCCGGTGGGGACGGCCGGGTCCGTCGCGGGGTAGCCCGCGAGGCCCTTCTCGCCCTCGACGACGACCACCTCGGCGCCTTCCGGCAGGCCCTGCCGGCTCATCGCCTCGTCGGTCAGCAGCACCGGCGCCGCGCAATGCTCCACGATCCGCTGCTTGCGCGGCAGCGGGTAGGCGCTGTGCAGCGGGAGGTAGCACCCGCCGGCCTTGAGCACGGCCAGGATCGCCACCACCAGGTCCGCCGACCGCTCCATCAGCACCGCGACCGGCGACTCGGCCCGCACGCCGAGTTCGCCCAGCCGGTGCGCCAGCCGGTTCGCCCGCTCGTCCAACTCGCGGTAGCTGAGCCGGACTTCACCGGACGACACGGCGATCGCGTCCGGTGTCCTGAGCGCCTGTTGCGTGAAATGCCCCTGAAGGGAAGGGGAAGCCACCATGCCCTCCGATCCTCATCGATTGGTTGTCGGTACCCGGATCAGCTGTCGAGCAGCCCGTGGACGGAATCACTCAGGTCGGCGAAGGAGGACAGATCGGGTACCGTCCACCCGTTCAGGTCGTACTCCGCCAGGCACTCGTCGACCAGGCCCTTGTAGGAGTCCAGCTGGCCGTTGGCGAGCTGGGCGAAGAGCAGCTCGATCCGGGTGTTCTCGTGACTGCCCGCGTAGTTGCGCTCGTAGAGCTCGTGGCGGCCGCCGAACTCGCTGCCGACGGCGTCCCAGAGCAGTTTCATCACCTTGACCCGCTCGACCGCGTCGACGCCGCCGGAGCCGCGGAGGAACCGGTCCAGGTAGGGCCGGATCTCCGGATTGCCGAAGTCCTTGGCACTGGAGTTGACGTAGATCAGCCCGCTGGCCACGTCCTGGAGGACGATCTCCCTGATCCGCGGGTAGCCCGTCTGCATGAACCACCGGTAGGCCAGGCCGTACTGGGAGTTGGGCAGCACCGCGCCGTTGCGCCAGGCGACCGGGTTGCGGGCGGCCGCGTCGGACAGTCCCCAGAACAGGTTGCGCCAGGCCAGCACCTCGCCGAGCCGGCTCTGCACCCCGCGGAAGTCCCCGGTGCCGGTGATGTCCAGGGCCTTGGCCAGCAGCCCGGCGATGAACTCCAGCTTCACCGCGAGCCGGGTGCAGCCGTGGAAGGTGAACCGCTCGATGAAGCCGGACTGGCCGGTGAACATCCGGATCTTCTCCGGCTGCCCGTAGACGAAGACGTTCTCCCACGGGATGAGCACCTTGTCGAGCACCAGGATGGTGTCGTTCTCGTCCAGCCGGGAGGAGAGCGGATGGTCGAACGGGCTGCCCATCGCCGCCGCCGTCGCGGTGTAGGACGGGCGGCAGATCAGCTTCATCCCCGGCGCGTTCATCGGCACGGTGGCCACCAGCGCGAAGGTGCGGTCCTTGATCGGCAGGCCGTAGTGCGCGATGAAGTTGTAGTGCGTCAGCGCGGAGCCGGTCGCGACCACCTTCGCGCCGGACACCACCAGGCCGGCGTCGGTCTCCCGCTCGGCGTGGATGAAGACGTCCTTGACCTGGTCCGGCGGCAGGGACCGGTCGACCGGCGGATGCACGATCGCGTGGTTCCAGTACAGCACCTTCTCCTGCGACTCGGCGTACCAGCGCCGGGCGTTGTCCGCGAACGGCTCGTAGAAGTCCGCGTTGGCGCCCAGGGTGCCGAGGAAGGAGGCCTTGTAGTCGGGGCTGCGGCCCATCCAGCCGTAGCTCATCCGCGCCCAGGCGGCGATCGCCTGCTGGTCGCCGACCAGGTCCTCCGCGCTGCGCGGGGTGGTGAAGAAGCGGTGGGTGTAGCCCTCGCCGCCGCTGTCGACCGGCGCGGTCAGCACGGGCCGGTGCCGGGGGTCGTGCAGGGCGTCGTAGAGCCGTGCGGTCATCCGGACCGGATTGTGGAACGCCGGGTGGGCGGTGACGTCCTTGACCCGATCACCGTAGAGGTAGATCTCCCGGTCGTCGCGCAGGCTCTCGATGTACTCCGCCCCGGTCAGCGGGCGAGTTCCGCGCGCATTGCCGGCGGTGGTTTCCCGGGCTTCGGCCATCAGACGCCTCTCCTTGCTGCCAGTTCACCGGACGGATCGAGACTGACAGCCCGGGAGCGGCGGTGGCTTCTCCCGACGTGCGCCGCTTGCGGACCCGGGCGGCCCGGGCGGTCCGCACGGCCCGGACTCAGCACGAGCGGAGATGCCCGCGGTCCGCCGCCCCCGGAGCATGAGCATCTGGATTTGCCAGGCCTGCGCAGGAGGGACTCCGGAATGAGCAAGCGAATCGACATCGACATCGTGGTGCCGCTCTACCCGTTCATGCCGTACTTTCTCGACCGGACGAGGGAGTTGGCGGAGAAGTTCACGGCCAACCATCCCGAGTACCGGATCCGGGTCAGCGGCGCCGACTGGCTGTCGGTGCCGCAGACGGTCCACGACGCCGTCCAGCAGGGCGGCGCGCCGACCATCGCGCAGTACTTCTACACGTCGACCCGGGACGCCCTCGACGCCCGACGGCCCGACGGGTCGCCGCTGTTCACCTCGGTCGAGCGGGCGATCGCGGGCCGCACCGAGATCCTCGGCGAGCCGGTCGTGCTCGGCGACGTGGCGCCCGCCGCGCGGCACTACTACACCCACGACGGCGCGGTGGCGGCCATGCCGCCGCTCACCTCGACCACGCTGCTCTACGCCAACACCACCCTGCTGGAGCGGGCCGGGATCACCGAGGTCCCGCAGACCTGGGCCGGGATCGAGGCCGCCTGCCGGGCCGTCGCCGCGCTTCCGGACGGGCCGGCCCACGCGATCACCTGGCCCAACCACGGCTGGTGGTTCCAGCAGTCGGTGGCCCAGCAGGGGGCGCTGCTGGCCGACCACGACAACGGCCGCTCCGGTCGCGCGGAGACGCTGTACCTCGACTCGGACGCGATGCTCGCCTACGTCGACTGGTGGCGCGGGCTGCACCGGGCGGGCCTGTACCGCTACCACCCGAGCCGGGTGAACACCGAGGTCGACTGGGACGGCAACTTCCGCGCCTTCGCCGACCAGGAGGTCGCCTTCGTGCTCACCACCTCGGTCGAGGCGGCCCGGATGGCCCAGGCAGGCCTGGACGGCGGCTTCGTCGTCCAGGCCTGCCGGATGCCGTACAACGACCGGGTGCCCTACGCGGGCAACGTGATCGGCGGCGACGCGCTCTGGCTGGCCGCCGGCCTGGACCGGGAGACCGAGGACGGCGCCCTGGCCTTCATGCAGTACCTGAACACGCCGCGCACCGCCGCCGAGCGGCACCGGGAGACCGGCTTCATCCCGGTCACCGGCGGTGCGATCGACCTGCTGGAGCAGGAGGGCTGGTTCGAGCGCAACCCGCACTTCCGCACGGCGCTGGACCAGCTCGCCGCCAACTCCGGTTCGCCGGCCGCCCGGGGCGCGCTGCTCGGGGAGTTCGCCGGGATCCAGGACATCCTGACCACCGCCATGCACGACGTGCTGGTCACCGACGTGGAACCGCGGGTCCGCTTCGCACAGGCGAACGCCGAGGCCCAGCTGCTGCTGGACCAGTACAACGACGCCTGCCGGGGCCTGCGCCCCCGCGGCCCGATCAGGGTCGGCTGACGACAGGGCCGACGGTCCCCGCCGCACGCGGCGGGGACCGTCGGCCCCAGTGGTTCAGGAACGCTCGGTACGGAGGTCCAGGGGCGCGTCCGGCGCGCCGACCAGCTCCCGCAGCACCTCGCGGAAGCGGTCCACCTGCTCCGCCACCGAGCTCTCGTCGTAGAGGTTGCTGTTGTACTGGATGCCCGCCACCACGTCCCCGGCCGGGTCGAGGTTGAGCGTCCACAGCGCGCCGTTGGGCACGTCCGAGCCCACCGGCTGCGAGGTGAGCCGGCGCCGCACCTCGGTGTACTCCAGGTCCCCGATCAGCTCCCCGTCCAGCAGGAACGGGAACGGGAAGACCTGGAAGACACAGGCCGCCCGGCCGTCCTCCAATGTCGGCAGCATCAACTCCGGTGCCTGGGCGAGGATCTGCCCGAACGGGATGTCGTGGGCGTACGCCTCCAGGCTGGTGGTGCGGATCCGGGCGACCACCTCGGCGAAGTCGCGGGACCCGGCGAGCTCGGTGCACAGCGGGAGGAAGTTGAAGAACGGCCCGACCGTGTGGTGGAAGCGGTCCTCGCCGCGGCCCGGCGAGAAGGTCGGCACCACCACCCGGGTCGTTCCGGAGGAGCGCGCGACCATCACCGCGAACGCGCCCATCAGCACCATGAACGGCGTGCTGCGCAGCGCCCGTCCGATCTCCACCGCCCGCGCGGTCAGTTCGGCGTCGACGGTGAAGCGGTGGATGGCGGTGGACTCCGGCAGGCCGGCCGACTTCGGCCGGTCGGTGGCCACCGAGTAGATCTCGGCGCCGGCCAGCTGCTCCCGCCAGAAGGCGCGTGATTCCTCCAGCGCCGGATCCGCCGCGTACTCCCGCTGCCACGCCGAGAACTCACGGTACGGCAGGGCCACCGGCAGCTCGGGCTGAGTGTGCCCGCGGCGCTCGGCGTAGCGGACGGCGAGATCGCGGATGATCAGCCGCACCGACCATCCGTCGGCCGCCGTGTGGTGCACGACGAGGGCCAGGACCGCGTCCTCCTCGTCGAAGCGGAGCAGGGTGGCCTTCAGCAGGGGGAGTTCCCGCGCGCTGATGGTGCCCGACTCCACCTCGGTGATCAGGTCCTCCACCGCCCGCTCGCGCGCCGCCGGATCCGCCCCGGTCAGCTCCCGCAGCTCCAGCCGGACCGGGGTCGGCGGATGGATCTCCTGGTACCGCTCGCCCTCGCCCCGGACGATGGCCGTGCGCAGGGCCTCGTGCCGCACCACCACGTCGTCCAGGGCCAGCTGAAGCGTCGCGGCGTCGACCTTCCCGCGCAGGCGCCAGCCGTGCACGATGTGGAACCGCGGGCCGAACGGCCCCTCGTCGTCGCCGCGGTCGAAGCCGCAGAGGAATTCCTGGTTGAAGGAGAGTGGCGTCCTGCTCGCCGGTGCGTTCGACTGCGGCTTTCCATTGGGGCTCATGGGGAATTCCTCTCACGGAGTCCGGGGCGAATTCGCCCCGGAACCGTAGCAACGGCCCCGCGGCCGTGGGTTCTTCGATCGTGCTGGCAATCCGGGAGATGCGCACCGGCCGGGCCGCGGGCCAGGCTGGCCGGGAAAGTCCATCCAGCGTCGGTGGAACGCCCGCCCGAACCGTAGAGGAGCTGCGCCGCAATGACGGTCGCCATGAACGCCGCAGGGTCCGGCTCGCCGCAGCCGCCCGAGCCCGGTCTGACACCCGGGGAGATCATCGCCAGGGCCGAGGCCATCGCGCCGCTCCTGGTGCCCCGGCAAGCCGAGACCGAACAGCGCACCTACTACGCCCAGGACACCCACGAGGCGTTCGCCGGGGCCGGCTTCTACCGGATCCTCGTGCCCAAGCGCTACGGCGGCTACGAGTTCGGCATCGACACCTTCCTGCGGGTCGCGATGACGCTGGCCCGCGGCTGCCCGTCGACCGGGTGGATGTACTGCCTCGGCGCCACCCACGCCCTGCCCGCGGCCTCGCTGTTCGACGAGCGGGCACAGGCCGAGCTCTTCGCCGGCGGCGACTTCATCTGCCCGGCCACCATCGTGCCGAACGGGAAGGCCGAGCGCGCCGAGGACGGCGGCTGGCGGATCGACGGCACCTGGAACTACTGCTCGGGCTCGCCGTACGCGACGCACTTCATGGGTCACGTCCCGGTGCCCGGCGAGGCCGGCGAACCGCCCGCGCCGATGCTCTTCGTCGCTCCGCGCGCCGAGTTCCGCCGGCTCGACGACTGGGGCGGCCAGCTGGGCCTCAAGGGCAGCGGCTCGCACAGCATCGTGATCGAGGACGGCCGGGTCCCGGACCACCTGACGCTCCCGCGGACGCACATGAGCGAGGTCGTCGTCGACGGGGGCACGCCCGGCTACCGGTTGCACGGCAACCCGGAGTACGGCGGCGGCTCGCTCAGCTTCATGCTCCTGGAGGTGGCCTCGCTCGCCGTGGGCATGGCCCAGGGCGCGCTGGACGCCTACGAGGAGCTGATGCTCTCCCGCACGACGCTGTTCCCGCCCGTGGTCACCCGCGCCGAGGACCCGGACTACCAGTTCTGGTACGGCGAGGCGGCCGGCATGATCGCCACGGCCGAGGCGGCCGTGCTGCAGGCGATCGCGCAGTGGCAGGAGCTGTGCGCCCGGGGGCCGGGCGCCTTCACCCGGGAGCACGACCTGCGCCTGGCCACCATCTGCCGCGAGGTGATCCGGCTGTGCTGGCACGCCGTGGAGGGGCAGCTGTTCCCGACGGCGGGTTCGAGCGCGGTGCGGCAGGGGGAGCGGATCGAGCGGGTCTGGCGCGACCTGTCCACCCTGCACAGCCACTCCGGGATCGGGGTCTTCCTGTCCGCGGTGACCACCCGGGAGCTGGCCCGTGCCCGGTTCGGCGTCAAGTGACCCGTCAACGAGCCGAGGAGCTCCTGCCATGACCGAGACCGAGCACGCCGTCGCGCTGCCCGGGGAGCGCGCCTTCGCCGCCGCGACCGCCGTGTTCAACCTGGCCGCGCCGGTCCGGCCCGCGGCGGCGGTGACGGTCCGCACCGTCGGACAGGTCCGGACCGCGCTGCGCCACGCCCAGCGCGCGGGCCGGTGGGTCCGGGTGCACACCACCGGGCACGCCGCCGGCTCGGCCCGCCCGATGGACGAATCCCTGCTCCTCCGCACCGAGCCCGCGGGCCCGGTCGTGATCGACCCGGTGGCCCGCACCGCCCGCGTCCCGGCGGGAACGCGCTGGGGCGCGGTGGTCGAGGCCGCCGCCGGGTACGGGCTGGCCGCGCCGCACGGCACCTCGCCCACGGTCGGCGTGGTCGGCTACCTGCTGCGCGGCGGGATCAGCTTCTACGGCCGCCGGGCCGGGCTCGCCGTGAACAGCGTCCGGGCGATCGAACTCGTCACCCCGGACGGCGAGTTCCGCCGCGTCTCGGCGACCGCCGACCCCGAGCTGTTCTGGGCCCTGCGCGGGGGCGGCGGCGGACTCGGCGTCGTCACCGCGATCGAGATCGCGCTCTTCCCGGCGGCCCGGGTGGTCACCGGCGCCGCCTTCTGGCCCGCCGCGCACGGCCCCGAGCTGCTGTCCCGCTGGCTGAGCTGGACCCGGGACGCGCCCGAGGACGTCACCACCGTGTTCCGGGTGATGAACCTGCCGGCCGTGCCGGAGATCCCGCCGGCCCTGACCGGCGGTCCGGTGGTGTGCCTGGCCGGTGTGGTACTCAGTCCGACCGAGGACGGCCTGGCGACCGCCGAACGCCAGGCCGCCGACCTGCTCGGCCGGTTCCGGGCCGTCGCCGAGCCGGTGCTCGACACCTGGGAGACCACCACCCCGCCGGCCGTGGTCCGCACCCACATGGACCCGACCGATCCGGTGCCGGTGGTGGGGGACCACCTGCTGCTCTCCGAACTCGGCGCGGACGGCGCGGAGGCGTTCCTCCGGGTGCTCGGCGAGGGCTCGGGATCGCCACTGGTCAACGCCGAACTCCGGCAGCTCGGCGGCGCGCTCGCGGTGCCGGATCCGGACGGCGGGGCACTGAGCCACCTCGACGCCGCCTTCGCCTTCACCGCCGGCGGCCTGGCGCTCGACCCGGCCGCGACGGCGGCGGCCCGGGCGCACTGCGCCGAGGTCCGCTCCGCCCTGACGCCCTGGGACACCGGCCGGACCGCGCCGACCCTGGTCGAGCGCCTGGAGCAGCCGCAGCGGCACCTGTCCGCGGCCGACGTCGAACGGGTGGACCGGGTGCGCCGCCGGGTGGACCCCGCCGGGTGGCTGCGCCACGACGTGCCGCCGGGGGCCTCCGCCCGCTACTGACCGCCGCCGAGCGCGCGCCGCCCGGCGGCCCCGTGCGCGCCCGCCCGAGCGCCCGCCGTCGAACCACCTGCTGTCGAAGCGCCCTCCGTCGTCCGTTCGGAGGGCGCTTCGGCGTGTTCCCGGCCGGCCGGCGCCCGCTGCCCGCCACTCGCCGTCCGCCGGCCCGCGACGCGCGGGCGACCGCGGCCGGGTATCCGGGCCGATCGCTCATCGCCCATCGCCGATCGCGGGCGGCGGATCACCCATTTCCGATCACGCCGCCGGAGATTCTTTCGGCGGGAAAACAATTGGCAAAAGCCGTTCCCGGCCGGTGAGCAATGTGAGAGATGCCTTTGCGGGCGTCCGGCGTTCATGCTCGTGCAGTAGACCTGCGAGTGAAGTGGGATTCACCGTCGCATTTCGGGACCGCGGAACCAGGACCCCGGGCCTTTTCGGCCCGCCGGAGTCGGCCGCGGGAGTGCACTCGATGCGAAAGCAGGGTCGTACGCGATCTGCCGAGAGGGGAATTTCGGTGACAAACCGTGAACGATTCCGCAGACTGGTACCGGGCCTGGTGGTGATCATGGTGGCCGCCTCGCTGTTCTTCGCGGCGCGGAGCTCGGTCGCGGTGGCCGGGGCGGAAGGGGTCGCGAAGCAGTACGGCTTCAAGGAAATGCCCATCGCGATGCCGCCCGGCTACGACCAGCAGCCGATGAAGACGGTCCGGAAGGTGAACCCGGCCTACCAGAAGATCCGTTCGTGGATCTCCTCGGTCGGGGCCAGCATCGCGATCAACGACCTCACCGGGCACGGTGTGGCCAACAGCATGTGCATCGTCGACACCAGGACCGACAGCGTCGTCGTGACGTACACGCCGACCGCCCGGCAGGCCGACCGGTTCACGCCCTTCGTACTGGACGGCAAGCCGCTGCCGATGGACGACACCATGGCGCCCACCGGCTGCACACCCGGCGACTTCAACAGCGACGGCCGGATGGACCTCCTGGTGACGTACTGGGGCCGCACGCCCATCCTGTTCATGGCCAAGTCGGACGCGACGACCCCCGCCGCGAGCTCCTACGTGCCGCGCGAGCTGGTGGCCTCGGAGTCGCTGGACGGGAAGTACCACGGCCCGCGCTGGAACACCGACGCGGACTACGTCGGCGACCTCGACGGCAGCGGACACCCGTCGATCGTGATCGGCAACTACTTCCCCGACTCCGACGTCCTCGACCCCAACGGTCTGAAGAACGTCGTGATGAACGACTCGCTGTCCAGTGCCAAGAACGCCGGCGGCGACCACGTCCTGCGCTGGCAGCAGAGCACCTCGGGGCCCGAGCCCACGGCGTCGTACGTGGAGGAGAAGGGCGCCATCCCCTTCGACGCGTCGACCGGATGGACCCTGGCGATCTCGGGCGCCGACCTGACCGGTGACGGACTGCCCGAGCTGTACGTCGCCAACGACTTCGGTCACGGGCACCTGCTGTACAACCGGTCGACGCCCGGGCACATCGAGCTCACCGAGGCCAAGGGCCAGCGCACCCCGACCACGCCCAAGTCCTTCGTGCTCGGCAACGGTTCCTTCAAGGGCATGGGCGTCGACTTCGGCGACCTCGGCCACGACGGCAAGTTCGACATGATGGTCAGCAACATCACCGTCGCCTGGGGCCTGGAGGAGAGCAACTTCGTCTGGATCAACAAGGCCAAGGACGAAGCCGACATGCGGAACAAGCTCGACGCCGGCATCGCGCCGTTCACCCAGGAGGCCCAGGAGCACGGCATGGCCTGGACCGGCTGGGGCTGGGACGCCAAGATGGGCGACTTCCTCAACAGCGGCGACCTCAACGTCCTCCAGGCCACCGGCTTCGTGAAGGGCAAGATCAACCGCTGGCCGTGGCTGCAGGAGATGGCCATGACCAACGACGACCTGCTGTCCAACCCCGCGATGTGGCCCAACGTCCAGCCCGGTGACGATATCGCCGGGGACGAGGCGATCGCCTTCTACGCGAAGACCCCCGACGGCCCGTACGTCAACATCAGCGAGCAACTGGGCATCGCCGTGCCCACCCCGACCCGCGGCCTCGCCACCGGCGACACCACCGGGACCGGCCGGCTGGACTTCGCGGTGGCCCGCCAGTGGGGCCCGCCCGCCTTCTACGCCAACACCTCGCCCAATCTGGGCAACCAGCTGAACCTGCGGCTCTACCGGCCGACCGCCGAGGGCGGGGCGGGCGAGGGCCTGGTGAACTCCGGGTCGCCGGCGTACGGCGCCACCGTGTGCGTGATGACCCCGGACGGCACCCAGATCTCCCAGCTCGACGGCGGCGGCGGCCACGGCGGCTTCCGCAGCTTCGACACGCGCTTCGGCCTCGGCTCCCACCAGGGCCCGGTCACCGTCGAGCTGCGGTGGCGGGACGCGAACGGCGGGATGCACAAGAAGACCGAGCAGCTCACCGCCGGTACGCACACCCTGATGCTGACCAGCGACGCCCAGGAGGTCCCGAACCGATGAGCGCCACCGCGCAGTCCCGCCCCGGCGGCGCCCCGGCCGCCGCGCCCCCCGCGCCCGCCGCCCCCGCGAAGCCCAAGGATCCGCGCTACCTCGCCCTGCGCAACTTCGCGATCTCCATCAGCGTGTTCAACGCCTTCGGCTACACCCTGCTCGGCTTCGAACAGCCCTGGCTGTGGCCGTTCATCGCGGTGTTCACCGCCTACACGTGCGAGATCTGCTTCGAGCTGATCAGCGGCTGGGCCCAGCGGCGCCCGCCGCGCTTCCTGGGCAACGGGGTGCGCGGGGTCTACGAGTTCCTGCTGCCCGCCCACATCACGGCGCTCGCGGTCAACATGCTGACCTACGGGAACAACCAGCTGCTGCCGATGTTCTTCGGGGTGGTCATCGGCGTCGGTGGCAAGCACGCCCTGCAGGCGCCGATCGCCGGCCGGATGCGGCACTACATGAACCCGTCCAACTTCGGGATCACGATGTCACTGGTGTGCTTCGGGTCCTGGTTCAGCATCTCGCCGCCGTACCAGTTCACGGAGAACGCGAACACCTTCTTCCGGGTGATGATCCCGCTGATCATCGCCACCGCGGGAACGGTGATCAACGCGCTGCTCACCAAGCGGACGCCGCTGATCGTCGGCTGGCTCGGGGCGTTCGCCATCCAGGCGTTCGTCCGGCACTGGATCTGGGACGTCTCGCTGTACTCCGCGCTCGGCGCGATGACCGGCGTCGCCTTCGTGCTGTTCACCAACTACATGATCAGCGACCCGGGAACGACGCCGATGAAGGCCAAGGCCCAGTTCATGTTCGGCTCCTCGGTCGCCATGGTCTACGCGGTCCTGATGGTGTTCAACGTGGTCTACACGCTCTTCTACGCCACCACCATCGTCTGCGCCCTGCGCGGGATCGGATGGTGGGTCGCGCACCTGATCAAGCGGTCCCGGCAGGCGGACTCCGCCGGGGCGGGCGCCCCGGACGGGACGGCCGCGCAGCCGCAGCAGGTCGGGGCGGTCGCGGCCTGAGGCACCCGCGTGCGACACCGCGCACGACACCGCAACGGCGCTGTGGCGCTGCCCGCTCGGGGCAGCGCCACAGCGCCGTTTCCCGGCCCGCCGAGGACCGGTCGGGCCCGGGGCCTACCGCCCGGCGGCCGCGTCCTCGACCGGCTGCGCCGGCGGCCGGAACGGGCCCCAGGTGAAGGCGGGCAGCCAGGCCTCGGGCGCGGCGCTCCAGTCCAGTCCGGCGATCTGCCCCGGCGAGCGCCGGCCGGTGAGCGAGCGGAGGAGGTCGTGCCGGTGCCCGCGGACGACGGCGGCCGGCTCGCCGTCACCGGCCCGCCACTCGGCGCCCGGCGTCTCGATGCGCAGCGCCGGAAGCCCCAGCGTGCGCACCGCGTTGGAGAAGCCCCGGACGACAAGGTCCAGCGACGAGGGGTAGGACGGGTGGTCCGGGAGCACCGGTTCCCCCAGCGCGACCCGGAGGTCGATCTCATGGGTGAACGCGTCCATCATCAGCATGGTGTGCCGCAGTTGCGGGGACTCGGTGAGCACCCGTTCCACCCCGCCGTCCAGCCGTGACCACTCGGCGAGCAGACCGGCGAGGCCGTCGCCGGAGTCGGCGTGCGGCACCTCCCACAGGTTGCCCGGCGCGTCGGCGGCCACCGTGCGGCAGACCTCCAGCAGATGGCCGACCAGGTCCAGGACCGTCCACCCGGGACAGGCCGGCACGGGAACGTCGGCCACCGCGGGCCGGCCGCCCAGCAGCCCGGTGATGTTCTCCCGGGAGCCGCGGTAGGCGAGATGGTCCGGTGAGCGGTCCCAGAGCGACCCGGTCGTGGCCTCGGCGTTCCGCTGATACGTGCTCATACGGGCTCTCCTTCGGTTGGACGACGTTGCGGGGACGGACCGACGGTGCCGGAACCCCGGTCTCGCGCGGGCCGGTTCCATTGTGGCGCCCGGGTTCCGGGCGACGGCCGGCGGGACGGCGGGCGGAGCACGCCCGAAGACGCCCGGCGGCCGGGCGGGTTCAGAAACGCAACCGTGGAGATGCGGGCCGTGACGCCGCCTCAGGACCATGGGGAGGACCGTCAATTGCGGGACGTGAGCCTGGGAGGGATCGTGCCGACGACCTTCGGATCGCTGCGCCGACTGGTACTGACACCGTCACTGGCCTCGGTGACCTTCGCCGGACGCGGCTTCCCGGTGACACCGACGGAGAGCACCGAACGGCTGGAGGCGGTGCCCCAGGCGGTGGTCTGCGGCTTCGAGTGGGGGATCGACGCCCGGAGCCAGTGGGAGGTCGAGCGCCGACTCGGCCTGGTCGAACCCGAACAGCGCGGATTCGCGTACGAGGGTGCCACCATGGCCTTCACCGTCCTGGACGCGACGGGCCGGGGCCACCGCACCCGTGACCTGCTGGCCGGGTCCGGGCAGCCGCACATCTTCCTGGCGTACATCGGCATCGGCTTCGCCATGGCGCGGCTGCCGAGGTCGCTGTGGCCCAAGGTGCTGCCGGACCTCACCGGGACGCCCTACCACCCGACGATGAGCTGGCTGGCCGTCGACGGCTACGGCTTCGACCTCGCCTACTTCCACACCCGGCGCTGGGTGGACGGGCAGCGCAGGCCCAAGCCGTACCCGTGGCAGGGCGCGCCCGAGTACTTCCAGCGGGCCGTCGACCAGGGCGTCGGACGGGCGCTGTGGTTCATCCACGGCGGATCGCCGGCGAACGTGGCGGCCGCGGTGCGCAGGTTCGGCGCGGACCGGCAGGGCGACCTGTGGAGCGGCGTGGGACTGGCCTCGACCTTCGCGGGGGGCGGCACGGCCGAGGGCCTGGCCGGGCTGCGCGACGCGGCGGGCCCGTACCGGGCGGAGCTCGCCCAGGGGTCGGTGTTCGCCTCCAAGGCCCGTGCGTACGCGGGTTTCGTGCCCGCGCACTCCGAGGTCGCCTCGACGGGCCTGACCGGCCTGTCGGTGGAGGCGGCGGCGAAGGTGGCCGACGCCTGCGCGGTGGACGACCGCACCCCGGGCGCCGCCGGCGGGCCGCCCCCGTACGAGCTCTGGCGGGCGAACGTGCGCGAGCACTTCCGCGAGGCCGGGCCCTCGCCCCGGCCCGCGCCGGGGCCGGCGGCCTGAGTGTTTTCCGGACGAGCCCCGGGCCGGACCGGTGCGAAGTCATCCGCGGGGCGGACCGGCCGCCCCGCGGGAAACCCGAGAGGAGTATGGCGTGTCCAGTGCATGGCGGACGCTCCGACGTCGAGTTCTCACTCCGAGCACCTCTGAAACGCTATTGGAAACGCGTGGTTTCCACCGGAAGTCGCCGGCCGCCCAGGACCTCCTGGAGACGGTCGGCGCGCGGTTCCTGGAGGGCTACGCCCACGCCGTGGAGGCCCGGAACCCGGCGGAGGCGGAATACCCGCTGGAGGAAATCCCGGACCGGTTCCGCGGCTTCGCCTACGAGGGCGCCGGAATGGGCTTCGCCATGCTCGACGGGCTGCGGCTGTCCGGCCGCAACTCGGTGGCCCGCTGCCTCACCGGCCGGGGCGCCGACCACGTCTACATGGTCTACGTCGGCATCGGCTGGGCGATGGCCCGGCTGCCGAGGTTCTGCTGGCCCGACATCGACAAGCTCGACCCGCTGCTGCGCTGGCTGGTGCTCGACGGATACGGCTTCCACCAGGCGTACTTCCGCACCGACCGGTACGTCCACCAGCAGTACCGGGAACCGGCCTTCCCCTGGCCGGCGCACGACTCCCCGTCGTACGCCGGCCGCGCGATCGACCAGGGCATCGGCCGGGCCCTGTGGTTCGTCGGCGGCACCGACGCCGAGCTGGTCGCGACCATGATCGAGAAGTTCCCGGAGTCCCGGCGGTCCGACCTCTACGGCGGCGCCGGACTGGCCGCCACCTACGCCGGCGGCGTGGACGAGGCGGAGCTGTGCGCGTTCCGCGACCGGGCCGGCATCCACGGGCCGATGGTCGCCCAGGGCAGCGCGTTCGCGGCCGAGGCCCGGATCCGGGCCGGACTGCTGGTGCCGCACACGGAGCTGGCCACGCGGGTCTTCTGCGGCATGACGCCCGATCAGGCCGCCGCGGTCAGCCAGGAGGCGCGGCCGAGCGGGCCGGTGCCCGGCGCGCTGCCCGCGTACGAGGTGTGGCGCCAGGCCATCGCCGACCGCTTCGCCGACGTCGGGGGGTGCTGACCGTGGCCGCCACCCGTCGGGTGCCGCCCGGCCCGCCGCGCCGGGCCGCCCCCGTCCTGCTGCGCAGGCTGGTGGGGGACCGGCTCGAAATGATGCGCTCCGCCGCGGCGGAGTACGGCGACGCGGTCCGGATCTCCATGGGCCCCAAGACGCTCTACTTCTTCAACCACCCCGACCACGCCAAGCACGTGCTCGCGGACAACGCGGCCAACTACCACAAGGGGATCGGCCTGGCCCAGGCCCGGCGGGCCCTCGGCAACGGCCTGCTGACCAGTGAGGGGGAGCTCTGGCGCAAGCAGCGCCGGCAGATCCAGCCCGCCTTCCAGCACAAGCGGATCGTCCAACAGGCCGGTGCCGTCGCGGAGGAGGCGGCCAAGCTGGTCGGCCGGCTGCGGGCGCACGAGGGCGGCGCACCGGTCGACGTGACCAAGGAGGTCACGGCCCTCACCCTCGGGGTGCTCGGCCGCACCCTGCTCGACGTCGACCTCAGCGCCTTCGAGGCGGTCGGCCACGACTTCGAGGCCGTGCAGGACCAGGCGATGTTCGACATGGTCACCATGGGCATGGTGCCCGGCTGGGTGCCGCTGTCCAAGCAGCTCCGCTTCCGGCAGGCCCGGCAGGACCTGCAACGGGTGGTCGACCGGCTGGTGGCCGAGCGGGTCTCCCGCGACGCCGGGGAGATCGTGGGGGAGGACGCGCTGTCCCGCCTGATCGTCGCCACCCGGCAGGAGCCCGACCACAAGGTCGCCCGCCAGCGGATGCGCGACGAACTGGTCACCCTGCTGCTGGCCGGCCACGAGACCACGGCGAGCACCCTGGGCTGGACGTTCTACCTGGCCGACCGGCACCCCGAGGTGATGGACCGGCTGCACGCCGAGGCCGTCGAGGTGCTCGGCGACCGCCTGCCCGAGTTCGAGGACCTGCACCGCCTGCGGTACACCTCGATGGTGGTCGAGGAGGTCATGCGGCTCTACCCGCCGGTGTGGATCCTGCCGCGGCAGGCCCAGGCGGACGACGAGGTCGGCGGGTACCACGTCCCGGCCGGCTCCGACGTCCTGATCTGCCCGTACACCCTGCACCGCCACTCCCGGTTCTGGGACGACCCGGAGCAGTTCGACCCGGAGCGCTTCGACCGGGACCGGGCCACGGACCGGCCGCGCTACGCCTACATCCCGTTCGGAGCGGGTCCGCGCTTCTGCATCGGCAACCACCTCGGGCTGCTGGAGGCCACGTTCACGATCGCCATGG
This sequence comes from Kitasatospora sp. NPDC041917, assembly GCF_055589745.1. Classification (NCBI taxonomy): domain Bacteria; kingdom Bacillati; phylum Actinomycetota; class Actinomycetes; order Kitasatosporales; family Streptomycetaceae; genus Kitasatospora; species Kitasatospora sp. NPDC041917. Next base: position 49,284 of record NZ_JBVJBI010000019.1, read on the forward strand.
TCGCCCGGGACCTGCGGCTGAGGAAGGTGCCCGGGTACCGGGTGGTGGCCGAGCCGATGCTGTCGCTGCGGGTGCGCGGCGGCCTGCCGATGACGGTGCACTCCGCCGGCTGAGCGGACACGCCCGCGCCGTGCACGGCAGAGCCCCCGCGACGACGTCGCGGGGGCTCTGCCGTGCGGAGGGCCCGCGCCGTCGCGCGGGCCCCGGTCGGCCCGGCCCGCTGCCGCGGCCCGGGCCGGATCAGGCGGTGTCGGTGATCGGGGTCCGTACGGTCTGCGCGATGGTCCGTGCGTCCAGCAGTGCCAGCAGGACCGGCGGGTCGAGGACGCGGGCCGGGCGCAGGCGCAGTTCGATCGGCAGCAGCGGCACGTCCGGCCGCACCTCGATCGGTCCGACCGATCCCACCGAGACGGGGTGGCCACCCGTCAGCACCTCGTCGAAGGCGGCCGGGACGGAGTGTGCCAGCAGGTACCAGGTGCCGGCCGGCACCTGGTCGAATAAGAAGACGCCGGGATGGGGGAGGACGGTACACGCGGCGGGCCGGCCCTCGGGGACCCGGGTCGGGAACAGCCCGAGGTACACGAGGCCGAGGTTCCCCGCGATCGGGGCCCGGATCTCGCCGCGGAAGGTCGAGAGCTCCGTGCTCCGGGCCAGGCCGCGCGAGTCGATCTCGATCCGGGGGGTGAAGCCCCCGAGCTGACGGTAGGTGGTGGGAGGCACACCGACGCTGCTGGCGAACCGCGAGCTGAAGGTGCCGACGCTGTTGTACCCGACGCGGTGGCTGATCTCGGTCACCGTGAACGAGGTTTCGACGAGGAGGCGCTTGGCCGTTTCGAGCCGGAGGGCGGAGAGGAACCGCCGTGGTGACACCCCGGTCATCCGCTGGAATTCCCGGGAGAAGTGGAACTTGCTGTACATGGCCGCCTGCGCCATATCGTCGATGGTCAGTAACTCGCCGATGTTGTCGTGCATGGTTTCGATGGCCCGGGAAACAGCTTGCTCGATGGCAGATGTCATCTTTGACTCCAGCTTCTCCGCCGCACCTGCGGATGAACAGAATTCCACCCTTGCGATGATCGGGAACGAAAGTCACGGCCGCGGTGACAGGCCGACTGTCGAAGGCGCCAGGGCAAGCGAAGGGAGGACCCCCTTCGGAAGGCGAAGCTGAAAAGTGTCGCCGCCATAGCAAGTGACGACCGTAGCAGCAGGCACATGACAGCCGCAATGGGCCGGGCGGCACGTGCCGTTGGCAAGCCCGAGCGGTGAGACATCCCGGAAGTCGGGTTTGAACGGCGCCGGGAGCCCTCAGCAACGCGAGAGATGCGGGCGGGAGCGCAATGCGCGCACGATGCCACAGTCGCGTATGCGAATCGGGATCGGCCGGTGTGTGCCGTCCCCGCTTTTCGACAAGCAGCTGAGGAGATGCCGGTGGGATCGCCTACCTCAGATCGAAACCATGACCGGACCATGACGCTCGAAGCCTTCGCGGACACGATCGTCCCGGGCGAGAAACGCTCGCCCGACGACCGGGCGGTGGCCGGCGCCTCGACCGGCGGCGGTGCCGTCCAGGCGGGCGCCGTCGAACTGCTCGAAACCCCCGCGACCGGACTGTCGGACGCCCTGGACGACTACGTGCAGGCGCTCAACCGCCACGCGAGCACGTACGCGGACGAGCACGGCCTGCGGCTCGACGACTCGGTGCCGCCGTTCGTCGCCCTGCCGTTCGCGGACCGGACCAGCCTGGTGCAGGAGCTGACCGGAACGGAGCACCAGGAACGGGAACTGTGGGTCCTGCTGGCGCTGTTCGCCAACATGGCCTTCGACACGGCCGCCCACATGCACACCGCGGACGCGCTCGCGGCGGGCCACCCGGGCCTCACGGCGATGGGCTTCATGAAGCCCGACGAGGACGGCCTGTGGCGGTTCCCCGACTTCTCGTACGGCAAGCAGCTGGCAGACCCCCACCCGGACACCACGCCTACAGGGAGTCCCGCATGACGAGTACCGAGAGCACCGACGTCCTGATCGTGGGCAGCGGCTTCGGCGGCGCGATCGCGGCGTACCACCTGGCGGCCGGCGGCGCGAAGGTCACCATCCTGGAGCGCGGCCCGTGGCTGAAGGCCGACGACTTCGACCACGACTTCCTGCTCGGCTCCTCGTACACCCGGATCTTCGACTTCGTGGTGGGCGACGGCATGAGCCTGCTCGGCGGCAACTGCGTCGGCGGCGGCAGCGTGGTGTACTTCGCCGCGATGCCGCGCGCCCCGCGGTTCGTCTTCGAGCGCCGCGGCAGCATCGGCCGCCGGATGTGGCCGGCCGCCATCGACCGGGACGTCCTCGACCCCTGGTACGACCGGGTGGCCGAGGCGCTGCCCATCACCCAGCAGGACTGGAACGACGTCACGTACGCGGGCGGGCTGTTCGCCGCCGCCTGCGAGCACGCGGGACGCACCGCCAACCCCGTCCCGGCCGCCATCGACCGGGCGAAGTGCACCAACTGCAACTGGATGATGTCCGGTTGCCGCTTCGACGCCAAGCGGTCCCTGCTGCTGAACTACCTTCCGGCGGCCCTCGCGCACGGCGCCGAGATCCGGCCGCTGCACGAGGTGCAGCAGCTGTCCCGGACGGACGACGGCGGCTACCGGGTGCACTACGACGTCGTCGACGACGTGGACTACCGGGTGCACGTCGGCAGCGGCACGATCGACGCGAAGATCGTCGTGCTCGCCGCCGGCGCCGGCGCCACCCCGGTCATCCTCCAGCGTTCCGAGGCGACCCTGGGCACCATGCCGCACGCCGTGGGCCGCTACTTCTCCGGCAACGGCGAACGCCTCAACACGGCCATCGTGGACGAGGAGAAGGCCCGCGACCTGCTGGGGCTCAAGCGCTCCGACGGCCGGGCGTTCAAGGCCAACCAGATCGGCAAGGGCCCGGTCGTGGCGAGCTGGGACAACCTCGACGGATCGCTGCCGGAGCACTCCCGGTTCTCCCTGGAACAGCTCTACTTCCCGCCGGGCTTCGGCACCATCCTGGCGCAGGTGCCCGACGCGAGCGGGCCCAGCTGGTTCGGCGTGGAGAAGAAGGAACTGGTCCGGCAGTGGCAGTCCTGGCTGACCGTCTTCACCATGATCGAGGACGACAACGAGGGCGTCTTCGGGCCGCCGCCGCCCACCGGCAACGCCGTCCGGATCTCCCAGCAGATGCTCGGGCGCGGGTCGATCTCGTACCGGCCGACCGCCAACACCCTGCGCGCCTGGGCCGATTCGGACGCCGTGGTGAAGGACATCCTGGAGCGCGACGGACTCGCCCGCGTCATGCCGTGGACCAACGACCTGGTGGGCGCCTACACCGTGCACCCGCTGGCGTCCTGCCGGATCGGCGACGACCCGCAGACCTCGGCGCTCGACGACCGGCAGGAACTCCGCAACCACCCGGGCATCTTCGTCACCGACGGCTCCGCCGTCCCGGGAGCGCTCACGGTCAACCCCGCGCTGACCATCTCCGCGCTCGCCGAACGCGCGATCCCCGGCATCGTGAGGGCCGCGCGGGAGCGCGGCGTGAACGTCGTCTACGGCGCTCCCGCGCCGGACGGTGCGACCAGCGGGCGGCGCGGCGTGCAGGTGCAGCTGCCCGGCCTGATGCGCCGGTAGCCGGCCCCGGCACCGGATCGAGCCGTCGAGGAGGAGGCACATGACGACACCGTTCCTGCGGTCGGCCCTGCGAAGGTCGATGGCGCAGATCCACCGGGTCGCCGCGGTGCGGCCGGCAGCCGCGGGGGAGGAGGTGGCCGGCGTCTTCGCCGAGGTCGAGCGGGAGTTCGGCATGCTGGCACCGCCGATCGGGCTGCACGCCGCCGCGCCGGAGGTGCTCGCCGCCTCCTGGGTGATGCTGCGGGAGACCCTGGTGGCCGGCGGGCGGGTCGACCGCGCGACCAAGGAGGCGGTGGCCGCGGCGGTCTCGGCCGCCAACGCCTGCCCGTACTGCGTGGAGGTGCACGGCACGGCGCTGGCCGCGCTGCTGCCCGGGGCCGCCGCCCCGGGCACGGCCCGCGCGACGGCCGAGGGGTGGGCCGACTGGTTCCGGGCGGACGGCGACCGGGGGCCGGCGCCGGACGACCGGCCGCCGTTCCCCACGCAGGCGGCGCCCGAGCTGGTCGGGGTGGCCGTCACCTTCCACTACCTGAACCGCATGGTCAACCTGTTCCTCGCGCAGAGCCCGCTGCCGGCCGGTCTTCCGCCGGCCGCGCGGTCGGCGGCGAGGGCGGTCCTCGGCCGGCTGATGCGCCGCAGCGCGCGCCTCGCCCCGCCGGCCGGGACCTCCCTCGACCTGCTGCCCTCCGCGCCGCTGCCCGGGGACCTGAGCTGGGCGGCGGGCACCCCCAGCGTCGCCGGCGCGTTCGCCCGGGCGGCGGCCGCGATCGACGCGGCGGGGGCCCGGTCGGTGCCGGACGGCGTCCGCGCCCTGGTGACGGACCGGCTGGCCGGGTGGGACGGCCGACCGCCGGGGATCAGCCGCGGCTGGGTCGAGGACGCGGTGTCGGCCCTGCCCGGGGACCAGCGTGCGGCGGGCCGGCTGGCCCTGCTGACCGCCCAGGCCTCCTACCAGGTCGACGACGGCCTCGTCGCCGAGTTCCGGAGCGACCGGCCCGGTGACACCGCGCTGATCGAGCTCACCTCCTGGGCCGCCCTGACGGCGGCCCGGGAGCTGGGCGCCCGGCTCGGTGCCCGCCTGCCCAAGGCCGCCGACGGCTGACCCCGCGCACGGCCCCGCACGACCGAGGCTCCCGCCGACCGGCGGGAGCCTCGGCGCGTTCCCGGCCTCCCGCACGGGCATCGGCACGGGCGTCGGCACGGTTGCCCGCCCAGCCGTCCGCACGACCGTCCGCACAGCCGTCCGCACGGGCGTCGGCACGTCCACCGGCACGGTCGTCCGGACGGGCGCGGCCCGCCCCGGAAATGACGGCGTTATTGAATAGCGGCGCCGAGAAATCACACCGTTATGGAAAAGCAGTGCCCCCCACCAGGCGGAAAGCAAACTCGGAGAAGACATCGGGGCGGCCGCAGATGCATTCTTGACGACAGTGCAGGCGAGTCGAGTCGGCGAGGAGATTCGCCGTCAATTCATCTCCATGGGTGGTGAATACGTGAGCAGTGAGCGGATCGCTATCGTAGGAATTGGCCTCCGTTATCCGGACGCCAATTCGGCGAGCGAACTGTGGGACAACGTACTGGGCGGCCGGCGAGCCTTCCGGCGGTTGCCGGACGAGCGGATGAACCAGGCGGACTACTGGTCGGAGGACCGGAGTGCGCCGGACCGGCACTACACGAAAAAGGCCGCGGTCCTGCGGGACTACGCGTTCGACCGCATCAAATACAGCGTCGCCGGAAGCACGTACCGGGCGACCGACCTGACGCACTGGCTGGCCCTCGACGTGGCCGCCGAGGCACTTGCCGACGCCGGATTCCCGGACGGCTCGGGACTTCCCCACCAGAGCACCGGCGTGGTGGTCGGAAACAGCCTCACCGGGGAATTCTCGCGGGCCAACATCATGCGGCTGCGGTGGCCCTACGTGCGCCGCACGGTGGCCGCCGCGCTCACCGGCCAGGGCTGGTCCGAGGAGGACGTCGCGAAGCTCCTCCAGGAGCTGGAGCCGCAGTACAAGGCGCCCTTCCCGGCCATCGACGAGGACTCGCTGGCCGGCGGCCTCGCCAACACCATCGCCGGCCGCATCTGCAACCACTTCGACCTGCGCGGCGGCGGCTACACGGTCGACGGGGCCTGCTCCTCCTCCCTGCTGTCCGTCGTCACGGCGGCGAAGGCACTGGCCGACGGCGAACTGGACGTGGCCGTCGCCGGAGGCGTCGACCTGTCCATCGACCCGTTCGAGGTGATCGGCTTCGCGAAGACGGGCGCACTGGCCACCGGCGAGATGAAGGTCTACGACCGGGACTCCAACGGCTTCTGGCCCGGCGAGGGCTCCGGCATGCTCGTGCTGATGCGCGAGCGGGACGCGCTGGCGCAGGGGCGGCGGATCTACGCGAGCATCAGCGGCTGGGGCGTCTCCTCGGACGGCAAGGGCGGCATCACCCGGCCGGAGGCGAGCGGCCACCGGCTGGCACTGACCCGCGCCTACCGGCGGGCCGGCTACGGCGTCGAGACGGTCTCGTACTTCGAGGGCCACGGCACCGGCACGGCCCTCGGCGACGCGACCGAGATCGAGGCGCTGTCCTCCGCCCGCCGCACCGCGGACCCGACGGCCCGTCCGGCCGCGCTCGGGACGGTCAAGGGGAACTTCGGGCACACCAAGGCCGCCGCGGGCGTGGCCGGCCTGATCAAGGCGACCCTCGCCGTGCACCACCAGGTGATCCCCCCGGCCACCGGCCACGTCGACCCGCACCCCGGCCTGCTCGGTGACGAGGCGGCGATGTACGTCCCGCGCCAGGCCGAACTCTGGCCGGCCGGCCACCCGGTCCGGGCCGGGGTGTCGGCCATGGGCTTCGGCGGGATCAACACCCACGTCACCCTCGCCGAGGCACCCGGCAGCACCCGGCGCGAGGCGCTCGACGCGCGCACCACCCGGCTGGTCGCCGGCCGCCAGGACGCCGAACTCCTGCTGCTGGACGCGGCGGACACGGCCGCGCTGCGCGCGGAGCTGACCCGGCTGCTCGACCTGGTGCCGAAACTGGCCCAGGCCGAACTCGCGGACCTGGCCGGCACCCTGGCCGACCGGCTCGCCGACGGCCCGGTGCGGGCCGCCGTGGTGGCGACCGGCCCGGACGACGCCGTGCGCGGCCTCGAACGGCTGCTGGCCCTGCTCGACTCCGGGGCGCGGGAGGTGTCCTCGGCCGGTGAGGGGATCTTCCTCGGCCACGCCCGGACCGCCCCCCGGATCGCCTACCTCTTCCCGGGCCAGGGCTCCGGCCGCGGCGCCGTCGGCGCGATCCGGCGCCGGTTCGCCGCGGCGGAGGAGGTGTTCCGCGCCGCCGCCCTGCCCACCGGTGACGACCAGGTCGCCACCCAGGTCGCCCAGCCGCGCATCGTCACCGGCTCCCTGGCCGCCCTGCGGGTGCTGGACGCGGTCGGCATCCGGGCCGACACCGCCGTCGGCCACAGCCTCGGGGAGCTCACCGCCCTGCACTGGGCGGGCGCGATGACCGAGGAGCAGGTGGTGCGCCTCGCCACGATCCGCGGACGGGTGATGGCCCAGGCGAGCCACGGCGGCGGCGCGATGGCCGGACTGGCGGCGACCCCGGAGCAGGCCACCCGGCTGTCCGCCGGACAGGACGTGGTGATCGCGGGCTACAACGGGCCCCGGCAGACCGTGCTCTCCGGCCCCGCCGAGGCGGTCGACGAGGTCTGCCGCCGGGCCGCGGGCGAGGGCGTCACGGCGACCCGGCTGAACGTGTCGCACGCCTTCCACTCGCCGCTGGTCGAGCCGGCCGCGGTCGCGATGGCCGCCGAGCTCGCGCGGTTCGACTTCCAGGAACCCGTCCGCCCGATCGCCTCCACGGTCACCGGGCGGCTCCTGGACCCGTCCGCCGACCTGCGCGAGGTCCTGCGCGGACAGGTCCTGCTCCCGGTCCGGTTCCAGGAGGCCGCCGCCGTGGCGGTCGCCGACGCCGACCTGGTCGTGGAGGTCGGCCCCGGCCGGGTGCTGTCCGGCCTGCTGGCGGAGATCGCCCCGAACCTCACCACCCTGGCGGTGGACACCGACAGCGCCTCGCTCGGCCCGCTGCTCAGGGTCGCCGGTGCCGCGTTCGTGCTCGGCGTACCGCTGCGGACCGAGACCCTGTTCGGCGACCGCCTGATCCGGCAGCTGCCGGCGGACGGTGCGATGACCTTCCTGGCCAACCCCTGCGAGGCGGCTCCGGCCATCGACGCGGAGCTGGCGGCGGACGGCGGGCCGGGCCGGGACGAGCGGGCCGGCGCGGCGGTGTCCGCGGACACCGGTGAGGGCCCGGACTCCACCCTGGAGCTGCTGCGCAGGCTCGCGGCCGAGCGGGTCGAACTGCCGCTGGACTCCGTCACCGCGCAGACCCACCCGATGGACGACCTGCACCTGAGCTCCATCACCATCGGCCAGATCGTCAACGACGTCACCCGGGCGCTCGGCCGGCCCGTGCTCGCCGCGACGCCCAACTACGCGACCGTCAACCTGGGCGGGATCGCCGAGCTGATCGACCAGCTGGCGGACACCGCGCAGGACGGCGGCCAGTCGGCGGGCGAGGTCGCCGGTGTGGCCCCGTGGGTGCGGCCCTTCGCGGTCGAGCACCGGGAGGCCGTCCTGCCGGCCCGGCCGCAGCCCGCCGAGGACCCCGCCCCCGCCGGGCGGTGGACGGTGCACAGCACCCCCGGCCACCCGCTCGCCGAACCGCTGGGCACCGCGCTCGCCGCGGCGGGCGTCGGGGACGGCGTACTGCTCTGCCTCCCCGACGCGTGCGGACCGCAGGAGGCGGAGCTCTTCCTGACCGCCGGGCGGGCCGTCCTGGCCGCCCCCGAGGGCACCCGGCTGGTCGTGGTCCAGCACCGGCTGGGGGCCTCCGGCCTGGCGAAGACCCTGCACCTGGAGCACCCGTCGGTCCCGGTCACGGTGGTCGAGCTGGCCGACACCGCCCCCGAGGGCGCGGCCCGTGACGAGGCGGTGGCCCGCGTGGTCGCCGAGACCGCCGCCACGGCCGGCTTCGCGGAGGTCCGCTACCAGCCGGACGGGCGCCGGACCGTCCCGGTGCTCCGGCCGTTGCAGCTGAGCCCCGCGACCGAGGGCGGGTCCCCGCTCGACGCCGGGGACGTCCTCCTGGTCACCGGCGGCGGCAAGGGCATCACCGCCGAGTGCGCCATCGCGATGGCCCAGGACTCCGGGGCGGCCCTGGCCCTGATCGGCCGCGCCGATCCGGCCACCGACCCCGAACTCGCCGGGAACCTCGCCCGGATGGAGGCCGCGGGCCTGCGCCACCGGTACGCCCGCGCCGACGTGACCTCGGCCGAGGAGATCGCCGCCGCGGTGGCCCTGCTGGAGAACGGGCTCGGCCCGGTCACCGCCGTGCTGCACGGCGCCGGCCGCAACCAGCCCGCCGCCCTGGAGGCGCTGAGCGCCGAGGACTTCCGCCGGACCCTGGCGCCCAAGACCGACGGTCTGGAGGCGGTCCTGGCGGCCGTCGAACCGGAACGCCTGAAGCTGCTGATCACGTTCGGCTCGATCATCGGCCGGGCCGGACTGCGCGGCGAGGCGCACTACGCCACCGCCAACGACTGGATGACCGAGCTGACCCTCCGCTTCCAGGACCGGTACCCGCGGGCCCGGGCCGTCGCGCTGGAGTGGTCGGTCTGGTCGGGCGCGGGCATGGGCGAACGGCTCGGCGTCGTCGAGGCGCTGATCCGGGAGGGCATCACGCCGATCTCCACCGAGAACGGCATCCAGGTGCTCCGCGAGGTGCTCGCGGACCCCTCGGCCGGCCCCGTCCTGGTGGTCAGCGGGCGGGCCGGCGGCCTGCCCACCCTCACCACCGAGCGGCGCGAGCTGCCGCTGACCAGGTTCGTCGAGCGGGTGGTCGTGCACCACCCGGACATCGAGCTGATCACCGAGACTGAGCTGACCGAGGGCGGCGACCCCTATCTGACCGACCACCGGCTCCAGGACGACCTGCTCTTCCCGGCCGTGCTCGGCATGGAGGCGATGGCCCAGGTGGCCGCCGCGGTGAGCGGGCACCAGGGCCCGCCGCTGCTGGAGGACGTCGAGTTCCGCCGGCCCGTGGTGGTCCGGCCGGGCGGCTCGACCACCATCCGGATCGCGGCGCTGGTCCGGGAGCCCGGGACGGTGGACGTGGTGCTGCGCAGCGAGGGCACCGAGTTCGCGGCCGACCACTTCCGGGCCCGGCTGCGCTACCCGCGGCCCGAGGTGCCCGGGACGCCGGTGCCGGTCGAATTCGGCCTGCCGGCGGTGCCGGTGGACCCGGTGACCGAGCTGTACGGCAGCGTGCTCTTCCAGGGCAAGCGGTTCCAGCGCCTGCTGGAGTACCGGCGGGCGAGCGCCCGGCACGCGCTGGCGGAGATCTCCACCACCGCCCCGGCGCCGTGGTTCGCGGCCTTCCTGCCGCAGGACCAGCAACTGGCCGACCCCGGGACCCGGGACGCGATGATGCACGCCATCCAGTGCTGCGTGCCGGACGCCACCCTGCTGCCGCAGAGCATCGAGCGGCTCTGGCTGGCCGACCCGGCGGACCAGGACGCCGAGTACGTGGTGCTCGACGCCAGGGAGCGCTCCCAGGACGGGGACAGCTACGTCTACGACCTCGACGTGCGCACCCCGGCCGGGAAGGTCGTCGAGCGCTGGGAGGGGCTGACCCTGGTCGCCGTCCGCAAGCGCGACGGAGCCGGACCGTGGGTGCCCGCGATGCTCGGTTCGTACCTGGAACGCGGCCTGGAACGGGTGCTGGGCGGCAGCCGCGCGGTGGTCGTCGAGCCCGCGGCGAAGCCCGCCGCGGAATCCACCGCGGAGTCCGCCGACGGGGACCGCCGGGCCCGCACCGCGACCGCTCTCGGCCGGGCGCTGGGACGGCCGGTGGACCTGCGCCACCGGCCGGACGGCAAGCCCGAACTCGCCGGTGGGCCCGGACTCGACGGGATCACGGTCTCGGCCTCGCACGGCCCCGGCCTGACCCTGGCGGTGGCCGGACCCGGGCGGCTCGCCTGCGACGTCGAGACCGTCCTGGAGCGGAGCACCGAGGACTGGGACGCCCTGCTGGGCGCCGGTCAACTCGCCCTGCGGGACCTGCTGGTGGCCGAGGCGGGCTGCAGCCCGGCGGTGGCCGGCACCAGGGTCTGGAGCGCGCTGGAGTGCCTGCGCAAGTCCGGCGCGACCACCCAGGCGCTGACGCTCGACCGCGTCCACCCGGGCGGTTGGGTCGTCCTGTCCGCCGGCGACGCGGCCGTCGCCACCTGGGTCACCACCGTCAACGACCGGACGGAGCCGGTGCTCTTCGCGGTGCTCGTCGGGAAGGAGAACTGATGTCGGCCTACTACGAGATCCGCCACACCGTGGGCTTCGAGGAGACCAACCTCGTCGGCAACGTCTACTACGTGAACTACCTGCGCTGGCAGGGGCGTTGCCGAGAGATGTTCCTCAAGGACAAGGCGCCGGGGGTGCTCGCCGAGCTGCGGGACGACCTGAAGCTGTTCACCCTCAAGGTGGAGTGCGACTTCTTCGCCGAGATCACCTCGTTCGACGAGCTGTCGGTCCGGATGCGGCTGGAGGAGCTGACCCAGACCCAGATCCAGTTCAGCTTCGACTACCTGCGGATCGACGGCGAGCAGGAGAACCTGGTCGCCCGCGGCCGGCAGCGGATCGCGTGCATGCGCGGGCCGAACACGGCCACCGTCCCCGCCCGGGTGCCCGAGGAACTGCGCCTGGCACTGGTGCCGTACGCCGAGGGGCCGGCCGTCGCGCGGGCCCTCGCGGCGCAGGTCCCGCCCGGCGGGCCGGTCGGGACGGGGCGGGCGCTGTGATCGGCAACGGCCGGTCACCGGCCCCCGCCCAGGCGCCGGGCGCGACGTCGGCGGCCGCGGCGAACCGCGCGGTCCTGCCGGGCGCCCTGCGCGAGACGATGGCCCGTTTCGCCACCGGGATCACGGTCCTGACCACCGGCGGCGAGTACGTCCACGGGATGACCGCCAACGCGTTCAGCTCGGTCTCCCTGGAGCCGCCGATGGTGCTGTGCTGCGTGGCCCGCTCCGCGACGATGCACGAGGCGATCATGGCGTCCAGGTCCTTCGCGGTCTCCGTGCTCGGCGCCGAACAGGAGCACCTGGCACGGTACTTCGCGAACAAGAGCAGGCCGCGCGGGGCCGCCCAGTTCGACGGCCTCGACTGGCAGCCCGGCCCGTTCACCGGGGCCCCGCTGCTGTCGGACTCGCTGGCCTGGCTGGAGTGCAAGCTCGCCGAGCAGTACGACGGCGGCGACCACTCCATCTTCCTCGGCGAGGTGCTCGCCTCGGACTGGGCGGACCACCGGGAGGCGCTGCTGTTCTACGGCGGCGCCTTCCACCGGGGCATCGGCGGGAAACCGGAAGAGATCGGCTGAGCGGGGGGATGGTCCGATGTTGGTGAGCGTGACCGGCGGCACCGGATTCGTCGGCATCCACTCGGTCGCGGCGCTGGTCCGCGGCGGCCACCGGGCGCGGATGCTGGTCCGCGACCCGGCCGCCGCGGAGCGGGTCCTGGGCCTGCTGGAGGTGGACCCGGGCGCCGTCGACCTGGTCGTCGGGGACGTGACCGACGAGGGCGACGCGGCCCGCACGGTGCGCGGCGCCGACGCCGTGCTGCACGCGGCCGCGGTGTACTCCTTCGACAGCCGGCGCAACGCGCAGATGCGCCGGACCAACGAGCGGGGAACCGAACTGGTGCTGGCCGCCGCCCGACGGTCGGGCGCCGACCCGGTCGTCCACGTCTCCAGCATCGTCGCGCTGCTGCCGTCCCCCGGACGGCCGCTCGGGGAGCACTCCCCGGTCGGTCGTCCCCGGGACACGTACATGGCGACCAAGGCGGCGGCCGAGCGGATCGCGCGGGGCCACCAGCGGGACGGCGCGCCGGTGGTCATCAGCTACCCGCCCGCGCTGCTCGGCCCGCAGGACCCGGGGCTGGGCGACCAGAACGCCCGGCTGCGCAACACCCTGCGCGGACTGATGCCGATCTGGCCGCTGGGCGGCTTCCCGGTCGGCGACGTCCGGGACACCGCGCAGCTGCACGCCCGGCTGCTGACCACGCCGAGGGCGGGCTCCGACCGGCACTTCGGACCCGGCCACCACCTGCCCACCCGGCAGTACGTGCGGACCCTGCGGGAGGTCACCGGGCGGCGGCTGCCCGCGGCCTTCCTCCCCGCCCGGGCCATGCTGCCGGTCGGCGCCCTGGCCACCCTGCTCCAGCGCGGATGGCCCTGGCACATCCCCGCCGAGTACGGGGCCGTCTACACCTGCGCCTGTGCGACCCCGGTCGACCCCGCGGCGAGCACCGGGGGGCTGACGCCGAGGCCGACCGCCGAGACCATGGCGGACACGGTGCGCTGGCTGTACGCCGAGGGCCGGCTGACCGCCGGTCAGGCCGGGCTGCCGGCCGTGGACAAGGAGCGCTGAGCCGTACCCGACGGCCGGCCCCGGGCGGACCTGAGTCCGCCCGGGGCCGGCCGTCGGCCGTTCCCGGCTCCCCGGCGCCGGGCATCAGGGGCCGGGCGCCGGGTGTGTTGGGTGTCAGGGAACAGGCGTCGGTGTCAGGCGTCGGCGTCGGTGGAGGAGCGCACCACCAGCTGCGGGGCGAAGCGCTCCACGCGCTCCGTCCGTTCGCGGGCGGGGGCCTGAAGGAGGGTCAGGGCGCGCTCGGCCATGGCGGTGAGCGGGTGGCGGATGGAGGTGATGGGCGGGTCGAGGAGTTCGAGCATCTCGGTGTCGTCGAAGCCGGTGACGGCGATCCGCCCGGGGACGGGGACCGACGAGCGCTGCAGCGTGCTGACGAGGCCGACCGCGAGGACGTCCGCGCCGCAGACGACGGCGTCGATCCCGGTGTGCCGCTCGGCGATGCGCCGGCCCGCGGTGCGGCCGGCGTCGGTGGTGAAGCTGGGCAGCAGGACGGTGGTGGCGTCGGCGCCGCGGGCCTCGGTGAAGGCGGCGAGGCGTTCCGCGCCGGAGGAGGAGGCCTGGTCGGCGGCGACCAGGGCGATCCGGTGGCGGCCGAGGCCTTCGAGGTGGTCGAGGAGCAGTCGCATCGCGGCGGTGTTGTCGAGGGTGACGGCCACCGTGCCGGAGCCGGTGGCCCAGCGGTCGAAGAGGACGACGGGGGTGCGTTCGGCGGCGGCCCGGACGGCGGGGCCGGAGGCGCCGGCGGAGACGGGGACGACGAGCAGTCCGTCGACCCGGCCGCCGAGCAGGGTCTCGATCTGCTCGGCCTCGACGGCGGTGTCGTTGGCGGCGTCGGAGACCACCAACTGCCCTCCGGCGGCGCGGACTTGCTGGGCGAGCGCGTCGGCGAGCTGGACGAAGTAGGGGTTGGCGAGCGAGGGGACGACCACGCCGATGGTGCCCGTGGTGCCGGTGCGCAGCGCCCGCGCGGAGTGGTTGATGCGGTAGCCGAGGCGCTGGGCGGCCTCCTCGACGCGGCGGGCGAGTTCGGGGTCGACGTTGCGCGGGGTGCCGGCCAGGACGCGTGAGGCGGTCGCGCGGGAGACGCCCGCGGCCGCGGCCACGTCGAGGAGTCGGGGCGCAGTCACGTGGGGCGGTCCTTCGCGGTCGGAGAGGGCTGGGCTGAGCTGGCGCAATACGCAGCACGAGGGTACTTGACGGTTTCCGGGGGCTGGTCCACAGTGTGGGAGATCGATCTCCCAAGGAGTGCGGATGCCGCTCATCACCGTCGTCGGTTCGATCAACCGCGACCTCGTCCTGACCGTCGGGGACCTGCCGCGACCCGGCGAGACCGTGCTCGCGCGGGGCTTCGTGGAGGGCGTCGGCGGCAAGGGCGCCAACCAGGCCGTCGCGGCCGCCCGGCTCGGCTCGCGGGTGCGTCTGGTCGCCCGGGTCGGTACGGACGCCGCCCCCATCCTGCGGGCGCTCGCCGCCGAAGGGGTGGACGTCGGGGCGGTGCGCCCGGCACCGGAGAGCACCACCGGGATCGCCTCCGTGGTGGTCGACCGGGCCGGCGAGAACACCATCGTGGTCAACCCGGGCGCCAACGCCGCGCTGACGGTCGCGGACCTGCCGCGGCGGCTGGCCCGTTCGGCCGACGAGGTGGTCCTGGTGCAGCACGAGATCGCCGCCGAGGTGGTCGCCGCCGCCGTGCTGCGGGCCCGGGAACAGGGCGGCACGGTCGTCCTCAACCCGGCGCCGGCCCGGCCGGTCGCCCCGGAGGTGCTGTCCGCCGTCGACGTCCTGGTGCCCAACCTCGGTGAACTCGCCGCCCTGCTCGGCGCGGAGCCGCCGGCCGGCCCGGACGGCGCGCGCGAGCTGCTGGAACGGGCCGCGCTGCCCTGCCGGGCGGTCGTGGTGACGCTCGGCGCGGACGGGGCGCTGGTCAAACAGCCCGGCCGCCCGGCCGTGCACCTGCCGGCCCCCGTCGTGGACGCCGTCGACACCGTCGGCGCCGGCGACACCTTCTGCGGGGCCCTCGCCGACTCCCTCGCCCGGGGCGCCGACCTGCTCGCCGCCGCCCGACGCGCCGTCCGCGCGGCCTCATTGGCCGTGACCGGACTCGGCGCCCAGTCCTCCATGCCGTCCGCGGCGCAGCTCGACGCGGACGCCGCGGTCCTCGACGCCCCCACCGTCCCCGCGGCATCCTGACGGACCCCGCCGTCCCCCTGTTCCCCCCGCGTTCCCCCGTGCTGTGACGGACCCCAGGTCCCCCCACCCCCCGCATCACCAGTTCAACGGAGAACACCCCATGCGCAACCTCAAGCTCGGCCTGTTCGAGAACGCCCAGACCAACGCGAGCGGCACCGCCACCTGGCGCCACCCCGACAGCCGCCGGCACCTGTTCGACACCCTCGGGTACTGGCGCGAGATCGCGCAGGTCTGCGAGGACGCCAAGCTCGACTTCCTGTTCCTGGCCGACGCCTGGGGCTGGTCGGAGATCGACGGGGTGCGCCCGCCGATCGCCACCGAGGAGACCCTGGACCTGCCGCGCCTGGACCCGTTCGTGATCGCCTCGGCGCTGCTGGCGAGCACCACCGACCTGGGGCTGGTGGTGACCGGCTCGGTGCTGGTGGAGCCGCCGTACGCCTTCGCCCGCCGGCTGGCCACCCTGGACCAGCTGTCCGGCGGCCGGCTCGGCTGGAACATCGTGACCACGGGCACCGCCGACACCGCGGTCAAGGCCTTCGGCATGGACATGGTGGCGCACGACGACCGGTACAAGATGGCCGAGGACTTCCTCGACCTGGTCTACAAGTACTGGGAGGGCGCCTGGGAGCCGGACGCCCTGGAGAAGGACAAGGGCGGCCGCTTCGCCGACCCGGCCAAGGTGCACCCGGTCGAGCACGAGGGCCCGTACTTCCGCTCGCACGGCTACGGCAACACCGCCCGCTCCCCGCAGGGCACCCCGGTGCTGTTCCAGGCCGGCGCCTCGCCGGCCGGGCGGCGGGTCGGCGGGCGGCACGGCGAGTGCATGTTCGTCGGCAGCGGCTCGGTGCGGCAGCTCGCCGGGCACACCGCGGCGATCCGCGAGGAGGCCGTGCGGGCGGGCCGCCGCGCCGACGAGGTCAAGGTGATGTCGGCGTTCTCCAGCGTGGTCGGCGCCACCACCGCGGACGCCGAGCGCCGCTGGCAGCGCGTCCTGGACGCCCAGCGCCCGGAGGTCACCGTCGCCAGCTACGCCATGTTCACCGGCCTCGACCTGTCCTCGTACGCGCCGGACACCCCGATGTCGGAGCTGTCCACCGAAATGTCGCAGACCCAGGTCGCCCGGTTCGCCGGCCGGACCGTCGGCGACGTGCTCGCCGACTGGCACACCCACGGTGTCGGCGCCCGCCCGGTGGTCGGCACCGCCGAGGAGATCGCCGACGAGATCTGCGCCCTGGCACAGGGCGCCGACCTGGACGGCTTCCTGCTCTCGCCGACCGTCCAGCCGGCCTCCACCACGGAGTTCGTCGAGTCGGTGCTGCCGATCCTGCGCGCCCGCGGCGTCTTCCGCGGCGCCTACGCGGACGGCGAGTCGCTGCGCGAGCGGCTCACCGGCGCGTCCGACCGGGCCCTGCCGGCCAGCCACCCGGCCGCGCAGTACCGGCACTGAACCCACTCGCGACGAGAGGACGGCGACGACCATGGTCACTCCCACCCACCACCCGAACCCGCCCGCCGCCGCGTCCGCGCAGCCCCCGACCGCGGGGCGGCCGCACACGGAGCAGCCGACCGGGGCGGAGCCCAACGCCGCGGCGCTGCGCCAGGCGTTCGGGGCCTACCCGACCGGAGTGGTCGCGCTCGGCGCGCTGCGCGACGGCGAACCGGTCGGGCTCGCGGTGAGCTCCTTCGTGTCGATCTCGCTGGAGCCGCCGATGGTCGCGGTCAGCGTGGCCCGCACCTCGACCACCTGGCCCAGGCTGACACAGGCACCGGAGCTCGGGCTGAGCGTGCTCAGCCACGGTCAGGGCGCGCTCTGCCGGCGGCTCGCCTCCCGCGAGGGCGACCGCTTCGACGGCACCGGATGGCAGGCCACGCCGGAGGGCGCGGTGCTGATCCACGACGCGGCGCTGTGGCTGACCGCCCGGGTGAGCGCGGTGTACGACGGCGGCGACCACGAGATCGTCCTGATGGAGCTGCTCACCGTCGAGCTGTTCCCCGGAGTGGAGCCGCTGGTCTTCCACACCAGCCAGTTCCGTGAGCTCACCCCCCATGGCTGACGCCCCGACGACCCCCCTGTCCGGCACCGTGGTGCACGGTGCCGGCCGGGGGCGGGGGCTGGGCTTCCCCACCGCCAACATCGCCGCCGAGCCCGGCACACCCGTCCCTCCGCCCGCGATCTACAGCGGCTGGCTGGCCCGCCGCGCGACCGGCACCGTGCACCGCGCGACGATCAGCATCGGCACCAACCCCACCTTCTGCGACACCTCCGAGATCCACACCGAGGTGTACTGCCACGACGCCCCGGGCGACCTGTACGGCGAGCGCGTCGACCTGTGGTTCGTCGCCCGCATCCGGGACACCGAGAGGTTCGCCTCCGTCGACGAGCTGCTGCTCGCCGCCCGGGAGGACGTCCGCCGCTCCGAGGCCCTGCTGGACTCCGCGCACGGACGGCACGTCCTGGCCGCCCTCTCCTGACCCACCGGCAGCGCCGTTCCCCCTCTTGACCCACCGGCATCACGCTTCCCCGCTGTGATCCACCGGCACCGCCGTTCCCCACTCCTGATCCACCGGCACCGCCTTCACCTGCCGGCGCGCACACCCGCTCCCCACGCGGCCGCGCGCCCTGCGCCCCGAGCCCGGTCGGCCCCGCACCCCCCGCTTCGGCGGGGCCGACCGTCCCTTCCCCCACCTCGCTCCGCACGAACAAAGGTGTGAGTCATGAGCGCGTTCCACTGGTTGAACGAGCAGTTCGACTTCTTCGGTCTCCCCGTCTACTGGTCCGACTTCCTGGGCAACATCCTGGCGCTCGCCACCGTCTGGCTGGCCCTGCGGCGGTCCCTGGTGGCCTGGCCGGTGCAGATCCTCGGCTCGGTGCTGCTGCTGATCGCCAGCCTGAACGTGCACCTCGGCGGCAACGCCGCCCGACAGATCGTGATCATCGTCTCGGCGTCCTGGGGCTGGGCGACCTGGAAGCGCAGCCGCGAGCAGGAAGGCGCCATCAACGTCCGCTGGGCGTCGGGGCGGGAGCGCGCCGTGCTGATCGCCGCGATGGTGGCGGGGACGGCCGCGTTCGGCGCGGTGCTGAAGGGGACGGACGCCTCGTTCTACCCCGGAGCGCCGTGGTGGATGGTCCTCGCGGACGCCTGGATCTTCGTCGGCTCGATCCTCGCCATGTACAGCCAGGCCCGCCGCTACGTGGAGTTCTGGTTCGTCTGGCTGGCCGTCGACCTGGTGGGCGTGCCGCTCGCCGTCCACTCCGAGCTGTACTTCTCCGGCATCGTCTACGGGATCTTCTTCGTGATGGTGCTGCTCGGCATCCGCGACTGGGCGTCCCGCAGCAAGCCGCAGGAGATCGCCTCGCCGCTGGAGCCCGCCGTCCTGGTCGAGGGCCGGGACGAGGGCCGGGACGAGGACAGGGACGACGTCCGCCCGGGCGGCTCCGCCCCGCGGGTCGGGGCCGCCGACTGACCGTCGGGCCACCGCACCGCACTCCACCCCGTCCGCACTCCACCCCGTCCGCGGGCCGGCCCCACCCCGGGTCCGGCCCGCGTCGGCGGTCGCCTCACTCGCCCTCGGTGAACGTCTCGCGCAGCCGGGCCTCCTCGTCGGCCGAGAGGTTCGTCTCCAGGAGCTCGGCGTGCAGGCCCTCGAACGCCGACCTCACCGGGTCGAGCACGGCGTCGGAGCTGAGCACGAACAGGGCGGAGGTGCCGGGAGTGACCTTCTCCCGCAGTCGCTTGACGAAGTCCTCGTCGATGCCGACGTGGGCGAGGTGGCCCCCCAGCGCGCCGCCGGCCGCGCCCAGGGCCGCGCCGAGCACGGGCACGAAGAAGATCATTCCGAGGAGGAAGCCCCAGAAGGCGCCGCCCACGGCACCCATGCCGGTCATGTCGCTCAGATGGCGGGTCCTCGGCTTCCTGGCCCCTTCCGGCCAGGTGACCACCGCTCCGTCCTGGACCTTGATCAGCTCCTGGCGCCCCAGCCTCTTCAGGGTGGCGAGCGCCTCGTCGGCTCCGTTCGCGGTGGGAAAGCGCCATACCGTCAGGGTCGCCATCACGGCCTCCGATCGCGGGGGTACTGCACCGGCAGCCCCATCGTCGGCACGGGCCGCGGGCGCTGCCACACGCGGACGCCGGACGGGCGAACCGGCCGCGAGCGCTCCGGCCGGGCGGCGCGGGTGGGCCCGCTCCGGAAGGACACCGTCGGATTGACACGGCCGACCGGCGGCCACAGCGTGGCAGGTAGCACTCTTCCGTGCTGGTCGGTCCCGGTTTCCGCCGCGTCGAGGACGCCTGTGCGGACGGGGCGCTCGGCAGGCCTCCCGATGCCCGCCGGACCCGAGAGGAGCTGGTACAGGCGATGTCGGACGGACGGACGGCCAAACGCATTGCGAAGTTCATCAAGCCGCTGCGGGTGAAACCGGGGTCGCGGGTGGACCTCGCGGAGGACTTCGACCCCCGGTACAAGGCGGGCATGAAGAAGCGCGAGGGCGTCGAGCTGCTGCGCACCGGCGTGTCGCTGCTCTCGGAGTACCAGGCCCGGCTGGCGGCCCAGGACACCTACGGCGTGCTGCTCTGCCTCCAGGCGCTCGACGCCGGTGGCAAGGACGGAACGATCCGTCACGTCATGAGCGGGGTGAATCCGCAGGGCGTCCACGTGAGCAGCTTCAAGGTGCCCTCCACGGAGGAGCTCGACCACGACTTCCTGTGGCGGTACGCGCAGCGGCTCCCGGCGCGCGGGGACATCGGGATCTTCAACCGTTCGCACTACGAGGAGGTCCTCGTGGTGCGCGTCCACCCGGAGAACCTCGACCGGCAGAAGCTGCCGGAGGAGGCGAAGGGCCCCGGGGTCTGGCACCGCCGGTACCGGGAGATCAACGACTGGGAGCGCTACCTCACCGACAACGGGTTCAAGGTGGTGAAGATCTTCCTGAACCTCTCCAAGGAGGAGCAGCGCAAGCGCTTCCTGGCGCGGATCGACCTGCCCGAGAAGAACTGGAAGTTCTCCGAGGCCGACATCCGCGAGCGCGAGCGCTGGGACGACTACCAGGAGGCGTTCTCCGACATGCTGTCGGCCACGAGCACGCCGTGGGCACCCTGGTACGTCGTGCCGGCCGACCGCAAGTGGTTCGCGCGCATCTGCGCGGCGGCGGTGCTCGCGCACACGCTCATCGAGATCGATCCGCAGTTCCCCACGGTCGACGAGCGGATCCGCAAGGACCTGCGCGCGGCCAAGCGCCTGCTGGAGACGGAGGCCCCACGGGGCGTCCGCACGTGATCCGTCCGCACGTGATCCGGCGGCTGCGCGTGATCCGTTCGCGCGTGATCCGTCCGTGGTGACGCGTCGGACCGACCGACGTCCAAGGGGGGACGTTCCCGGATCCCGAGGAGTGAAGAATGGCGGAGCAGGCTGGGCCGTCCGGCCCGCAGGAGTCCCCGGACCCGTGGTACGCGCGACCTCCCCGCGAGGTCGCGTCCTCGCTCGGGGTGGACCCGGCGACCGGGCTCAGCGCCGCCCGGGCGGCCGAACTGCTCGCCGCGAACGGGCCGAACGCGTTGCCCGAGGAGAAGGCGAGGCCCGACTGGCTGCGCTTCCTCGACCAGTACCGCAGCTACATGCAGATCATCCTGCTGGCGGCGGCGGTGGTCTCCCTGGCGATCAAGGAGTGGACCACCGGGATCCTGCTGATCGTCCTGACGCTGCTCAACGCGGTGGTCGGCCTGCGGCAGGAGGGCAAGGCCGAGAGCGCGATGAACGCGCTGAGGTCGATGATGAAGGCCACCGCGCGGGTGCGGCGGGACGGGACGGAGGCGCAGATCCCGGCCGAACAGCTGGTCGTGGGCGACGTGGTGCTCGTCCGGGCGGGCGACGAGGTCCCGGCGGACGGACGGATCGTCGAGGCCAGCGCGCTGCAGATCGACGAGTCGGCGCTGACCGGCGAGAGCGTCCCCGCCGCCAAGGACACCGGCCCCCTGCCGGCCGGGGCGCTGGGCCCGGGCGACCAGACCAACATGGCGTTCATGGACACCCCGGTCACCCACGGCAGCGGACTGCTCGTCATCACCGCGACGGGCTCCGGCACCGAACTGGGCAAGATCTCCGGGATGCTGTCGGCGACCGAGAAGGAGCAGTCGCCGCTCACCAGGGAGCTGAACACGCTGACGCTGTGGATCGCGGCGGCGGCCGGCCTGACCATGGTCGTGATGTTCGCGCTCGGCCGCAGCCGCGACCAGGCGTGGGACGCCCTCTTCGTCAGCGCGGTCTCGCTGGCCATCGCGGCCATCCCGGAGGCGCTGCCGACGGTCAGCCAGGTCATCCTCTCCGTCGGCAGCCTCAACCTGGCCAAGCGGCACGCGATCGTCAAGGAACTGCCGTCCGTCGAGACCCTCGGGTTCACCTCGGCCATCAACTCCGACAAGACCGGCACCCTGACGATGAACCAGATGACGGTCGTCGAGGTGCTCACCCCCGCCGACCGCTACACCGTCTCCGGCACCGGCTACCGCCTCGACGGGCGGATCCACCACGCCGCGGGCTCCGCCCCGGGCATCGAGGACGCCGTCCTGCCCCACCTGGTGGCCAACGACGCGAAACTGGTCGACGGCGAGGTCGTCGGCGACCCGACCGAGGGCGCGTTGCTCGTCCTCTGCCACAAGGCCGGGCTGGACATCGAGGCCACCCGGGAGCGCCTCCCCCGGCTCGCCACGCTGCCGTTCGACCCCACCTACAAGCTGATGGCCAGCTTCAACGAGGCGAAGGACGCGGACGGCCGGGCGGTGGTGCGGTGCTTCGTCAAGGGCGCGGCCCCCGCGGTCATGGCCCGGGCCTCCTCGGCCGACTCGAACGGCGTGGTCGTCCCCTGGGACGCGGAACTCGGCGGACGCGCCCAGGCGCAGACCGAGCGGATGGGCGGCGAAGGGCTGCGGGTGATGGCCGGGGCCGTCCGCGACCTGGACCCGGCGGACTTCGACCCGGACGGCGACCTGCTGGCGTTCGTCGAGGACCTGCGGATGACCAGCCTGGTGGCCATGGTCGACCCGCCGCGCGAGGAGTCACGGGCCGCGATCGCCAGCGCGCAGGCCGCCCACATCCGGGTCCGCATGGTGACGGGCGACGACGTCACCACCGGAGCGGCCATCGCCCGTCAACTCGGCATCGAGGGGGAGGCCGTCCTCGGCGCCGACTTCGCCGCCCTGCCGGAGCACGAGCGGCTGGCCCGGATCGACGGCATCGGAGTCCTCGGCCGGGTCGCGCCCGAGCACAAGGTGCTGCTCGCCGCCACGCTCAAGCGGAAGGGCGACGTGGTCGCCATGACCGGCGACGGCGTCAACGACGCGCCGGCGATCAAGGCCGCCGACATCGGCATCGCCATGGGCAGCGGCACCGACGCGGCGAAGAACGCGAGCCGCATGGTCCTCGCCGACGACAACTTCGCCACCATCGTGTACGCCGTCGAGGAGGGCCGGAAGCTCTACGACAACCTCACCAAGTACATCCGGTTCGTCCTGGTGCTGCTGGTGACGTTCGTGCTGACCTTCCTCGGCGCCGCGCTCCTGAACATCGCCGCCGGCGAGCCGTTCACCCCGGCGCAGGTCCTGTGGGTCCACTTCGTGGTCAACGCCCCCTTCGGCTTCGCCCTGGGCTTCGACCAGGAGAGCCCCGGCCTGATGCGGCGCACCCCGCGCCCGCGCGGCGAGACGGTGCTGACCGGGCCCGTGATGATCACCGTCGGGCTCGCCGGGCTGGCCGTCACGGTCGCCCTGCTCGGGCTGACCAAGCTGGGCGAGGCGCACTACCACAGCGCGCCCCTCGGCAACTCGATCGCGTTCACCGCCTTCGCCCTCTGCCTGATCGTGGCGGCCTACGAGTGCCGCAGCGAGCGCGGCTCCGCGCTGACCGTCCGCACCTTCGACAGCAAGCAGATGAACCTGGCGGCCCTCGGCGAGTTCGCCCTGGCGGTGCTGGTCACCCAGATGGACGCCTTCCACCGCCTCCTCGGGACCACCGACCTCACCGCCCGGCAGTTCGGCTGGGCCCTGCTGGCCGCCGTCGCGCTCCTGCTGCTGTGGGAACTGGGCAAGTTCGTCGCCCGCAGAGTGTCCGGCGCCGGCGGCGGGGCGGCGGCCGGCCGCGGCGCCGCGACGGCCGGCCCCCGTCCGTGACGGCGTTGCGGAGCCCTTGAGGAGATCCATGGCCGCCGGTGCTCCCCCCGACCGACGACGGCACCGCTTCGTGCCCGCCCTGCCGGGACTGACGGTGCTCCGCTCCTACCGGCGCGACTGGCTGCGGGGCGACCTGGTGGCCGGTGCCACGGTGGTGGCCTACCTGGTGCCCCAGGTCATGGCGTACGGGAGCGTGGCGGGGCTGCCGCCGGTCACCGGGCTGTGGGCCATCCTGCCCGCGATCGTGCTGTACGCCCTGGTCGGCTCGTCCCGGCTGCTCTCGGTCGGGCCCGAGTCGACCACGGCGCTGATGACCGCCACCGTGATCGGGCCGCTGGCCGGCGGCGACACCGCCCGCTACGCCGTCCTGGCCGCGAGCCTGGCCGTGGTGGTCGGCCTGCTGTGCGTGCTGGCCTGGCTGGCCAGGCTCGGCTTCGTCGCCGACCTGCTCTCCCGACCGGTGCTGATCGGCTACCTCGCCGGCGTGGCACTGATCATGATCGTGGACCAGCTGTCCAAGCTCACCGGGATCGACGTGCGGGGGGAGGGGTTCTTCCCGCAGCTGACGTCGTTCGCGTCGAACCTCACCGAGGCCCACCTGCCGACGGTCGCCTTCAGCGCCGCCACCCTGCTCTTCCTCCTCCTGGCGGCCCGCTTCCTCCCGCGCCTGCCCGGCCCGCTGCTGGCCGTCGTGCTCGGCACCGCGATCTCGGCCGCGTTCTCGCTCAAGGACCACGGCCTCGCGGTGATCGGCGAGATCCCGGCCGGGCTGCCCCGTCCCGTGCTGCCGGACCTCACCGAGCTGAACCGGCTGCTGCTGCCGGCGCTGGGGATCCTCCTGGTCGGCTACACCGACTTCATCCTCACCGCGCGCGCCTTCGAGGGATCGGGGGAGGAACGGCGGCTGGACGCCAACCAGGAACTGCTGGGCCTCGGCGCGGTCAACCTCGGCGCGGGCTTCTTCCAGGGCTTCCCGGTGAGCAGCAGCGCCAGCCGTACCGCGCTCGCCGAGTCGGCCGGAGGACGCACCCAGCTGTACGCGCTCACGGCCGGCCTCGGTGTGGTCGCCGTGCTGCTGTTCCTCAGCCCGTTGCTGCACGACACCCCGGACGCCGTGCTCGGGGCCCTGGTCGTGTTCGCCGCACTCCGGATGATCGACCTCGCCGGTTTCCGCCGGCTGGCCTCCTTCCGGAGCCGTGAACTGCTGCTGGCGCTCGGATGCATGGTCGGCGTGCTGACCCTGGACATCCTCTACGGGGTCCTGGTCGCGGTGGGACTGTCGGTGATCGAGCTGCTCAGCCGGGTCGCGCGGCCGCACGACGCGGTGCTCGGCCTGGTGCCGGGCGTGGCCGGGATGCACGACGTCGACGACTACCCCGAGGCGCGGACCGTCCCCGGACTGCTCGTCTACCGCTACGACTCCCCGCTGTTCTTCGCCAACGCGGAGAACCTGCGGCGCCGGGCGCTCGCCGCCCTGGCCGAACAGCCGGAGCCGGTACGGTGGTTCGTCCTCAACACCGAGGCGAACGTCGAGGTGGACATCACCGCGCTGGACTCGCTGGACGCCCTGCGCCTCGAACTCGAAGCCCGCGGCATCGTGTTCGCCCTGGCCCGGGTCAAGCAGGACCTGCGCGACGAACTCGACGCCTACGGCCTGAGCGAGTCCGTCGGCGCCGACCGGATCTTCCCCACCCTGCCCACGGCGGTGGCCGCCTACCGCTCCTGGGCGGGGGGTGAGGGCCCCTCGGGCGGTGCACCGGACGGCGCACCGCCCGCGTGAGGCGCTGCTCCCCGGGCGACCGGCGCCGTCCGCCGCGGTCTGCCGGCCGGGATCCGTCCCGCTGAACGGAAGGCGCGGGCCGCCGGGTTCAGACCGGACGCGGGCGGATCGAACCCCGGAGGGTGCGCCGTCCGTGCTATCGGCTGGGGACGGTCGGCAGCCGGCCCGGAGCACGGACGAGGGAGGACAGCGATGGCCTGGTACCAGGGGTCGAGCCGGATCACGGTGACGGCGGTGGAGGGACGGCTTCCGCAGCGGGCGGTGGTGACCGTCCGGGGCGCCGCTCCGGTGGAGATCCCGGGCGAGGTCGGAGCCGTCCACCACGTCGAGGCGGAGCGCTGGCAGCTCGACCTGGAGCACCGGGACCAGGGCGAGTGGTGCCCCAACATCCGTGCGGTGCAGGGCCGGTGGCAGGAGATCCGGGGCGTGCTGACGCAGGTCGTGCACAGCCGCAACCGCGACCTGGCCGGCGACCGACAGGACCGCAACCTGGTGCTGCGGATCGAGCGGGTCGCGCCGGCCGGCGACGACCCGTCGATCGCCCCCGCCGCCCCGGCCGCGCGCCGGACCGGCGCGGCGCACCTCGCTCCGGCGGTCCCGGCCCCGGCGCCGCGTACCTCGGCCGGGACGACGAGCGGCAGCTCGGGCAGCTCGGGCAGCTCGTCGCCGGGCGTGCGGGCGACCACCTCGGGCGCCGGGTCGGACTTCCTGCGGCCCGCCGCCGCTCCGGGCAGCCGGGTCACCGGCACGAGCGGGACGAGCGGGACGAGCGGGACGACCGCCCCCGCCCGGACGGCCACCACGGCAGGCTCCTGGAACGGCTGACCGGGCCCGCTCCCAGCGCCGGCGCACCCCGGCCGTCAGCCGTCGGCCGCCCCTCACCTGCCCCGTGACGTCGGCGACGTCGAACTCCGGGGGGCCTGGCCGCCCCGCCCCCGTCGCGCGCCGGGGGCGGGAGCGCGCGGTGGCGTGAACCGATGTCAAAAACTCCGTACAGTACGGCAGTTGTGTGTTGCGACCGGACGGTGGCGGGTATCACTCGACCGGGCGGTGAAGGCCGGCCGGAGGAACGTTCTGCATCGGGGGAGGAACGTGGACGCGGCGTGGACCGGTCTTGCCGAAGCGATCCAGCAGTTGCGCGCCGAACTGGATGCGGCGACAGCCGAGGGCGAGGGGAAGCGGCTCCGGTTCGAACTGGGCCAGATCGAGCTGGAGTTCCAGGTGGAGCTCAAACGGACCGGGTCGGCGGACGGGGGCCTGCGCTGGGGCATCGTGTCGGCCGGGGCGAAGGGGGAGCTGGCCCACGGTTCGGGTCAGCGGATCAAGCTCGTGCTCCAGCCGACCGACACCGCGACCGGCCGGGCAGCGGAGGTCGCCTCCCGCTGGACCGACCCCGAACTCGGGTGACGCGCCGGAGAGTCGGGGGCTTGCTGAATGGATCGCTGCCGGGTCGTCGAGGTGCTGTCCGAACAGTCCAGGGGGAGCGGCTATCTGGTCGCCGACCGGCTGGTGCTGACCGCCGCCCACGTCCTGAGGTCGGGTGAGGTCTTCACCGCCGAGCCCCGGGTGCAGGCCCTGGACGGTGAACGGCCGGTACGGGCCCGGACGCGGTGGATCCGCTACGACGGGCCGGAGGAGGGCGTCGACGCGGCGCTGCTGGAGATCGTCGACCCGCGGTGGGTGCCGCCGTCGGCGCCGGTTCCGGTCGCGTGGGCACGGATCGCGGACGTCGAGCCCGGCCACCGGGTGCAGGTCGGCGGTTTCCCCGACGCGATGGCGGGCCGCCGGCGGGACGTGGACCAGGTGCTCGCGACGGTGAACCCGCTCAGCGGGGCCCGCTCCGGACGGCTCCAGCTCACCGTGGCGTCCGCGCCGATCCGGACGAGGGACGGACGGTCGGGCTGGGCGGGCATCTCGGGCGGGCCGGTCTGCACCGTGGCCCGCGACGGCGCCCCGTCGGCCCTGCTCGCCGTGGTCGTGGTGGACCCGCTGCGCTACTCGGACCGGCTGGCCGCTGTTCCGGTCGACGCCGTTCTGGCGGACGCCGCCGTGGCCGAAATCCTTCGCCGACATGGCCTGGCCGACATCAACGTGTCATCGTATTCGGGTACTGACCATTCGTCAGCCATCCGATCGACACTGGCGGCAGCCATGCGAACCCTTCCCCGAGACCTCTCCGCCTTCGTCGGCCGGGACCGCGAACTCGCCCGGCTGAGCAACGCGGTCATCGGGGCGAGCGGCGCCGGGAGGGTCATCGACATCCACGCCATCGGCGGCATGCCGGGCGTCGGCAAGACCGCGCTCGCCGTCCACCTCGGCCACCGGCTGGCCGACCGCTTCCCGGACGGACAGCTGTTCCTGCCCCTGCACGGGCACACCCCCGGACAGTCCCCGGTGGATCCGGCCGATGGGCTGGTCGCCCTGCTGTCGGCCAGCGGCGTGTCGCCCGAGCTGATCCCCGGCGGCCCCGACCGCCAGTCCACAATCGACGCCCGGGCCGTCCTGTGGCGGGACAGGATGGCCTCGAAGCGCGTCCTGCTCGTCCTCGACGACGCGGTCGACCACCGTCAGGTCGAGCCGCTGCTGCCCAACGCGGCCGAGTCCCTGGTGCTGATCACCAGCCGGCGCCGGCTCGCGGCGCTGCCGGACACGGTGGTGCTGTCCCTCGACATCCTGGACGAGTCGACGGCCGTCGAGATGCTCTGTGGGCGCTCGGGACGGACGGCGGAGGGGGCGGAGGCCGCCGCCGCGGCGGCTGTCGTCGAACATTGCGGCCGGCTGCCGCTGGCGGTCGGCCTGGTCGCCGGCCGCCTGCGCAACCACCCCAGCTGGTCCTTCGCCCACCTCGCCGCCGACCTGGGCAGGGCCAGACGGCGGCTCTCCCGGCTGCGCGCCGGCAACGTGGCCGTCGCGGCGGCGTTCGAACTCTCCTACCGGGAACTGCCCGAGGACCGCCAGACACTCTTCCGCCGGCTCAGCCTGAACCCGGGCACCGAGTGCGACGCCGAGATCGCCGCCGCACTGCACGGCAGCGACCCCGACGACGCGGCCGACGAACTGGAGTACCTGTACGACGACCACATGCTCATCGAGTCCGCGCCCGGCCGCTACCGGATGCACGACCTCGTCCGGGAGTACGCGGGCCTGCTCACCGACGAGGACGACCCGGCCGACCGGGACGCGGCACGGGAGCGGCTGTTCGCGTTCCTGGAGGAACGCGCCGTGGCCGCCGGCGCCGCCATCGCGCCCGGAGCGGCGCCCGGGGGCGCGGACGCGGTCCGCGAGGCCCAGGCGGCCCGGGACTGGCTGGACACCGAGATCGCGAACCTGCTGGCCTGCGCCCGGTACTGCGCCGACCACGGCCACCCCGAGCGCGTCGTCGTCCTGGCCCGGGCGCTCAGCGGGTTCCTGCGGTTCGTCGGTCCCTGGGACCAGGCCGTCGCCCTGCACTCGGCGGCGGCCGAGTGCGCCCGGCAGTCGGCACAGCCGACCCTCCAGATCGAGGCCCTCACCAACCTCGCCCTGGTGCGGCGGCTGGGCGGCGACTACCGGGGCGCGGCGGACGAACTGCGCGCCGCGACGGCGGTCGCCCAGGTCGTGGGCGACCGCCGGCTCGAAGCGCGGGTGCTGAACGACCTCGGCGCGGTCCACGGTCAGACCGGCGACTACCCGGCCACCATCGCCGCCCACGACGAGGCCGTGCCGATCTTCCGCGAGAACGGGGACCGCGCGGGCGAGGCCAGCGCCCTCAACTACCTCGGCGTGGCCCACCGCCTGGTCGGCCGCTACGACGAGGCCATGGCGGAACTCGCCCGCTCCGCCGAACTCTTCCACGACCTCGGCGACCGGCGGGGCGAGGCCGTGGCCCTCGCCAACCTCGGGATCGTTCACCGCCAGACCGGCCGCTACGACTCCGGGACCCGCCTCGTCGAACAGGCCCTCGCGCTCTCCCGCGGGATCCGCGACCGCCGCGGCAGCACCTACATCATCCACGCCCTCGGCGTGCTGCGGTCGTTGACCGGCCGGGCCGACGAGGCGCTCGACCTGCAGAACGAGGCACTGCAGATCGCGCGCGAGCTGGGCGACCGCCGCGGCCAGGTCTACAGCCTCAACTACCTGGGGGCGGTGCACCGGTCCATGGGCAATCCGGCCGCCGCCGCCCGGGCGCACCAGGAGGCCTTGGACCTCGCCCGGGAGCTGGGCGACCGGCGGGCCCAGTCGCACGCGCTGCGCCACCTCAGCGCGGCCCACCGGCTCCAGGGCGAACTCTTCCCGGCCGGCACCGCGGCGGAGGGCTCCCTGCTCATCGCGGAGGAACTGGGCGACCGGCGAGGGCAGGGGAACACCCTCCGGACCCGGGCCGAGGTCCGACTGGCCTCGGGCGAGCGCGAACTCGCGGCCCGCGACCTCGACGACGCGCTCGACCTGGCGCGGGCCATCGGCGACCGGCACGGCGAGGCGCAGACCCTCAACGCCCGGGGCGGACTGCGGCGTCCGTCGCACCCCGCGTCCGCGCTGGCCGACCACGAGTCGGCCCTGGCACTGGCCCGCGAACTGGGAAACCCGCGCCAGACGGGCGCGGCCCTGCTCGGCGCCGGCCGGTGCGAGCGCGACCTGGGTCGGGTCGACGCGGCCGAGAGACGCCTGCGCGAGGCCTTGGCGGTGTACGAGAGCCTCGGCGCCCGGGAGGCGCCGTCGGTCGCGGCCGAACTCGCCGGCCTGCGGGCCTGATCGGGCAGCGGGCCCGGCGGCTTCGCCGTCCCGCAACTCGTCGTGGTGGTCGCCGGGAGACACGGGCTCGGCGTGCGCAGTGACCGGGGCTCCGAATTCGCTACGGTGAACACCGTTGGCGCGTCACCGGGTTACCGCGTGACGGAGTGGCCACGTGACCGACCGCAGGGGTGCAAGGTGCATGAACTGATCCTCCGTCACGCAGCGGAGCGCGGGGCCAAGATCGCCTTCGCCGACGCCGACGGCACGGTGGACTACGGCGAACTCGCCCGCCGCACCGCCCGGGTGGCCGGCAACCTGCGGGTCGGTCGCGGCGGCCGGGTGGCGCTGTGCCTGTCCGGCGGGGTGCCCGCCGTCGCGGCCACCCTCGGCGTCGCCCGCGCGGCCGCCGTCGGCGCCCTGCTCGACCCGCGAAGCGGCGAGGACGACCTCCGGTTCCGGGTGGAGGACAGCGGCGCCGAGGTGGTGGTCACCGACCGCGAGCACCTGGCGCGGGTCCAGCGGGTGGCCGGAGCCCGGGTGGTGACCGTCGACGAGCTGCTCGGGGCCACCCGTACGCCGCCACGGGACGACCTCGGAGCGGACGAGCCCGCCTGGCTGCACTACACGTCGGGGACCGGCGGGGACCCGAAGGGCGTGCTGTCGGCGCAGGGGCCCTGGCTGCGGTCGGCCGATCTCGCCCACCGGGGACTGCTGGGCATGTCCGGCGACGACCACCTGCTCTGGCCGCTGCCGCTGTTCCACGCGTTCGGGCACTCGATGTGCGTGGTGGGCGTGCTGGCCCTGGGCGCGAGCGCCTACGTGATGGACCGTTTCACCGCGGACCGGGCGGCCGCCCTGCTGCGCCGGACGCCGTTCACGGCCCTGGGCGGCGTCCCGACGGTCTTCACCCAGCTCCTGGACGCCGGGGCGCCGCTGCCGCCGCGCTGCCTGTCCGCCGGCGCCCCGCTGCCGGAGGAGCTGCGGGCCCGGTTCCGCCGGACGTTCGGGCGTGAGCTGCACGACGGCTACGGCAGCACCGAGGCGTCCGGAAAGATCGCCGTCGACGGCGTCGTGCTGCCCGGAATCGACACCCGGTTCGTCGACGGTGAGCTCCGGTTGCGGATGCCCGGCGCCGACGGGTGGCACGCGACCGGGGACCTCGGCCACGAGGAGGACGGCCGGCTGGTGGTGACCGGGCGGGCGAGCGACGTGATCATCCGGGGCGGAGAGAACGTCCACCCGGCCGAGATCGAGCAGATCGTGGCCCGCTGCCCCGGCGTCCGGGACGTGGCCGTGGCGGGAGAGCCCGACGCGGTGCTCGGCGAGGTGCCGGTCGCCTACGTGGTGGGTGACGCCGATCCGGCGGCGCTCCTGGCCTTCTGCCGCGGCCTGCTGCCACCGCACCGGGTGCCGCAGGAGATCCGCGCCGTCAGCCGGATCCCGCAGACCTCCTCGGGCAAACCGGCGCGGCGGCGGCTGCGCCACCAGTACCTGCTCGACGTGGTCCGACGGGAGACCGCGGGGATCACCGGCCGGCCACCCGGGGCGGACCAGCCGTTCGCCGAAGCCGGTCTGGACTCGCTCGGCACCGTACGACTGCGGGACCGGCTGGGTGCGGACCTGGGCGTCGCCCTGCCGCCGTCCCTGGTGTTCGACCACCCCACGCCCCGCGCGGTGGCCGACTACCTCACGGGCGCGGCCGCCGGCCCGCCACCGCCCGCCCGCAGGGCCACGGCCACCGAGCCGGTCGCGATCGTGGGCATGGCCTGCCGCTACCCCGGCGGGATCAGCAGCCCCGAGGACCTCTGGCGCGTGGTCGCCGCCGGCCGGGACACGATCACGGAGTTCCCCACCGACCGGGGCTGGCCCCTGGACGACCTGTTCCACCCCGACCCCGACCACAT
Source organism: Kitasatospora sp. NPDC041917 (assembly GCF_055589745.1). Classification (NCBI taxonomy): domain Bacteria; kingdom Bacillati; phylum Actinomycetota; class Actinomycetes; order Kitasatosporales; family Streptomycetaceae; genus Kitasatospora; species Kitasatospora sp. NPDC041917. The sequence goes on from NZ_JBVJBI010000019.1 coordinate 81,155, forward strand.
CGGCACCAGCTACGTCACCCGCGGCGGCTTCCTCAAGGACGCGGCCGACTTCGACGCGGCGTTCTTCCGCATGTCGCCGCGCGAGGCCCTGGCCACCGACCCGCAGCAGCGACTGCTGCTGGAGACGGCCTGGGAGGCGTTCGAACGGACGGGCATCGCGCCCGAATCGCTGCGCGGCAGCAACACCGGCGTCTTCGTCGGCCTGATGTACAACGACTACGCCGGCCGCTTCCGGGGCAGCGCCCACCAGCTCCAGGCCCAGCTCGCCCTGGGCGCCGCGGGCAGCGTGGCCTCGGGGCGGATCGCCTACCACCTGGGCCTGCACGGCCCGGCGCTCACCCTGGACACCGCCTGCTCCTCCTCGCTGGTCGCCATGCACCTCGCGGCGGACTCCCTGCGCGACGGCCGGTGCGACCTGGCCCTGGCGGGCGGCGCGACCGTCATGGCCACGCCGGACAGCTTCGTCGTGTTCAGCCGGCAGCGCGGCCTGGCCCCGGACGGACGGGTCAAGCCGTTCTCCGCCGCCGCCGACGGCACCGCCTGGTCGGAGGGGGTGGGACTGCTGGTCCTGGAGCGGGTGTCCGACGCGCTGCGCAACGGTCACCCGATCCTGGCCCTGCTGCGCGGCTCCGCGGTCAACCAGGACGGGGCGTCGAACGGCCTCACGGCGCCCAGCGGCCCCGCGCAGGCGGCCGTGATCCAGCAGGCGCTGGCCGATGCCGGGCTGACCGGCGCCGACGTGGACGTGGTCGAGGCCCACGGAACCGGCACCGCCCTGGGCGACCCGATCGAGGCGGCCGCGCTGCTCGCCACCTACGGCCAGGACCGGGACCGGTCGGCGCCGCTCCTGGTCGGTACGGTCAAGTCCAACCTCGGGCACACCCAGGCGGCCGCCGGGGTCGCCGGCGTGATCAAGACCGTGATGGCGATGCGGCACCGCACCGTGCCCGCCACGCTGCACGTCGACGAGCCCAGCCCGCACGTCGACTGGTCCGCCGGGGCCGTCCGGCTGGTCACCGAGCCGACGCCCTGGCCGACGGGCCGGCCGGCGTCCCGCTCGGTGGGCCGATCGGCGTCCCGGTCGGCGTCCCGGCCGACGCAGAACCGTCCGCGCCGGGCCGCGGTGTCGGCCTTCGGGATCTCGGGGACCAACGCGCATGTGATCGTCGAGGAGTACGAGCAGCTGCGCGTGGCGTTCCTGTTCCCCGGGCAGGGGGCGCGGCAGCGCGGGACGACCCGGGACCTGGCGGCCGAGTACCCGGTGTTCGCCGCCGCGTTCGAGGAGGCGCGCGCCCAGCTGCATCCGGTGCTGAACACGACACCGGACCCGGCGCACCGGACGGACCTCGCCCGGGCGGCCCTGTTCGCCCACGAGGTGGCGCTGTTCCGCCTGCTGGAGTCCTGGGGGTACCGCCCGGACGCGCTGATCGGGCACGGCGCCGGGCAGATCGCGGCGGCTCACGTGGCCGGCGTCCTGTCCCTGCCCGACGCGGCGAGGCTGCTCACCGCCCGTGAGCCGGAGGAGTTCGCGGAGACGGCACGCAGCCTGACGTACCGCCCGCCGCTCGTTCCGGTCATCGGCGCCCGCCCGGACGATCCGGAGCACTGGGTGCGGCGCCGGCACGAGACGGTCGGCCTCGCCGAGCAGGTGGCCGCGGTCGACGGCGTCACCCTCGTCGACCTGGGCCCGGGCGTCGGGGACAGGGAGGGCGCCGAGGGCATCGAGGGCATCGAGGGCGTCATCCCCACCACCGACCCCGAGCGGACGGCGGCCCGGCTGCGGGGCACCCGCGCCTTCCAGCGCCGGCGCTACTGGCTCGACCGCGCCGCCGAGCACCCCCTGATCGAGTCGACCGTCGTCGTGCCCGGTTCCGGGGAGGTGGTGTGCACCGCCGACCTCACCCCCGTGTGGCTGCTCGACCACGTCGTCGACGGAACGGCGGTCGTGCCCGCCACGGCGATCCTGGAACTGGTGCTGTACGCGGGGGAGCGGGCCGGCTGCGGCACCGTCGACGACCTGGTCCTGCACACGGTGATGCGCCTGCCGGAGACTCGGCGCGCCGAGATCGTCGTACGTCCCGGGACCGACGGCGTACGGCCGTTCGAGGTGCACGCGAACGGCGTCCTCTGTGCCAGCGGTCGGCTGGACTCCCGCCCCGCGCCGCCGGTGGACATCGGCCCGTGGCCCCCGCCGGACGCCGAGGAGCTCGACGTCGACCACGCCGAGTACGGACCGGCGTTCCGCGGGCTGTCCAGGGTGTGGCGCCGCGGTGACGAGCTCTTCGGCGAGGTGCGCGGGGACTTCCCGGACGCGGGGCGCTTCGCGCTCCACCCCGCCCTGCTCGACGCGGCGCTGCACCCGGCGCGGCTGCTCGGCGGGGGAGTGCCGTTCGCCCTGCGCGGGGTGCACCTGCTGGCGCGGGGGGCCACGGGGCTGCGGGTCCGCATCCGCGACGGGCGGATCGCCGTCGCCGACCAGGAGGGCCGGCCGGTGGCCTGCGTCGAATCACTCACCGTGCGCGCGCTCGGACCCCGTTCGACGAGTACCCCTTCGGCCGACACCCGTCCCTCCGGAACCGGTCCGGCCGACACCCGTCCGATCGGTACCCGCTCGACCGGCCACCTCGTGCCGGGGGCCGGCCGGGGCGCGCTGTTCCGCCCGGAGTGGCAGCGGACCCCGGGCCGGCCGCGCGGTCGGGTCCACGAGGTGCGGCCCGGCGACGCCCCCGCCGCCCTGGCGCTCGCACTGCGGGAACTGCAGGCCGACCACGAGCACCTCACCGTCCTGGTACGGCCGGGAGATCCGGCGGGCGCGGCGGTGGCCGGCCTGGTGCGGGTCGCGCAGACGGAGCACCCGGGCCGGTTCACCCTGGCCGAAATCGGCGACGGGCAGACCGACATGGTGGCCGAACGCGCGAACCTGGTCCCCGTGCCGGGCGGCACCTTCACCTGGCGCGGCACCGTCCTGGTCACCGGCGGCGGCGCACTGGGCCGGGCGGTCGCCGAGCACCTGAGGGGCAGGGGAGTGCGCGTCGTCGTCGCCGGCCGCAGCGGCGAGACACGCCTGGACGTCACCGACCGGGCGGCGCTGACCGCACTGGTCGACTCCATCGAGGACCTGCGGGCCGTCGTGCACACCGCCGGAGTGCTCGACGACGGCATCCTGACGTCGATGACCCCGGCCCGCCTGGCGACGGTGTGGCGCCCCAAAGCCGAAGCCGCCTGGCAGCTGCACGAGTTGACCGCACAGCGGGACCTGGACGCCTTCGTGCTGTTCTCCTCGGCGTCCGGTGTGCTCGGCCACGCCGGGCAGGCCAACTACGCGGCGGCCAACAGCTCTCTCGACGAACTCGCCCGCCACCGGCGGCGGTTGGGACTCCCCGCGCTCTCCCTGGCCTGGGGACCCTGGACGATCGGCATGATGGCCGACCGGACGGCCGCCGCCGGCCTGCTGCCCCTCGCGCCCGCCGAGGGCCTGGCACTCCTGGAGGCGGCACTGGGCACCGACGAACCCGTCCTGGTACCGATCGCCTTCGACCACCCGAACGGTCCGACCGAGCCCACCTACCCCAACCAGCCCCACCACCCGCACCGTCCGGAACCGCGGAGCACACCGGAACCGACCCCGCCGGCCAGCACGCTGGAGATGGTGCGCGCCGAGGTCGCCGCCGTCCTCAGCTACCCGGACGTGGACCCGGACACCCCGATCCCCGACCTCGGCTTCGACTCGCTGACCTCCATCGAACTGCGCAACCGACTGGAGGAACGGACCGGCCTGCGCCTCCCCGCCACGGTGGTGTTCGACGCCGCCACGCCGAGGGCCCTCGCCGAGCAGCTGCGCCCACCGCCGGCCCCGGGGACGCTCACCTTCCTGTACCGCAAACTGTGCGAGCTGGGCCGGCCCCGGGAGGCCATGCACCTGCTCGTCTCCGCCTCCTGGGCGCTGCCGTCGGCGGCGACCCTCCCGTCCGTCGCCCCGCAGCGGCTCAGCGCCGGCGAAGGCCCGGCCGTCGTCTGCTTCCCCGCCCTCACCTCTCCCCCCGGGGAGTACGCCCTCCTCGCCCGGCACCTGCCCGGCCTGTGGCTGCTCCCACACCCGGGGTACGACGGCGGTCCCGTCCCCGAGGACGTGGAGAGCCTCGTCCGGACCCACGCCGCCTCGATCGGGCGACTCGACCGCCCGGTCGTGCTCCTGGGCCGCTCCACCGGCGGGCTGGTCGCCCAAGCCGTCGCGGAACGCGTCGGCGCCGAGGCGGTGGTCCTGCTCGACACCCTCCCCGTCCGCGACGAGGGCCGACTCGCCGAACTGGCCGTCCGCAGCGCCACCAGGCTCGACGAGCCCGCCCTCGCCGCCATGGGCGCCTACGCCCGCATCTTCCTCGACCGCCAGGAGCCGGAGCCGGCCGTCCCGACCCTGCACCTGCGCGCCGGCGACGTACCGGGCGACCACTACTCCATCCTCGACGAACACGTGAGCACGACGGCGAAGGCCGTCCGGGAGTGGCTCGCCCGGACCCTGCCGACCGAGCCGGAATGACCGGACGCCCGTCGGCATGCAGCCCCGGACCGAGCCGAACCCCGCCGAACCGACCCGGACCCGGGCCGGCCTGAACCCGGCCCGGGCCGCCGGCCGGCGCACCGCCGTGAAAAACCGGATGCCCGGGCCGCGCCCGTCGGGCACAATCGGCGCCGATGCCTCACCTGACTGCCGACCGGCTGCTCGCCGCCGTCGAACCACTGCCCCACCCGCTCCGGCTGCGCGAGGTGGCCCGTACCGCCGCCGCCCTCGCCCCCTCCGACCTGACGGCCCTGCTCGCCGAGCTGGACGGCCGTGGCCCGTACGAACGCCGACTCGCCGCGCTGGCCGCCCTCGCCGGACGGCGGGCGCGCCATCTGATCGACCGGATCGACGACCCCGACCCCGTCGTGCGGCGCTACGCGCACCGGGCGATCGGGGAGCTGCCGTTCCCGGACGGCGACCTTGAGGCCGCGATGCTCAGCGCCCCGAAGGCGGTCCGCGACGAGCTGGCCCGCGCCGTCCTGCGGGCCGGGCGCACAGCGGTGGCCGAGCGGCTGGTGCCGGTCGTCCGCGAGCGCTGGGGCGCCGCCGAGGCGGCCCGGCTGCTGCCGGTCTGCTCGGCCGAGGCCGTCGCCGCCGAACTGCCCGCGCTGGCCCACGCGATCGCCTTCTCCACCTCGCTCGGACACCGCCACCCGGGCGCGGTGCTGGACGAGGCCGAGCGCCAACTCGCCGACCTGCCGTACGGCTTGAGGCGCACCTTCTGGCAGCGGCACGCCCTCGGCCTGGCCGCCGCCGCCGGCCGCGAACCGGCCCGGATGCTGGAGCTGCTGGAGCGCCACCCCGTGGCCGGCCTGCCCGGCCCGCTGCGCGACCGGCTCGCCGGCCTCGCCGCCGTCTCCGCCGGGCGGACCGTCCGCCTGCTGCTCGCGATCGACCGGCACCGCCACGAGCCGCCGCTGCGCGCCGGCGTGGCCCGTCGGCTGGCCGCGGCCCGGCCGGACGGACTCGCCGCGCTCGCGCACCGCCACCACGAGAGCCACCTCGCGCTGCTGCGGCAGCTGCCCCCGGCCCGGCGGGCCGCCTTCTACGACGAGGTGGCGGCGCAGCCCGGCCCGTACCGCTCCTGGTACTCCGTCGACGTCCTCGCCGTGCTGCCCGCGAAGGAGCGGCACGTGCGGGCGCGGGCCCAGCTGGCGACGGACAGCGAGGACGTCGTCCCGCTCGTCCTGCTGCCGGTCGCCGAGGCCCGGCCGAGGCTGCTGGCCGAGACCCGCGTGGCCGACGCCTGGGACCGGGGCTGGGCCTGGGCACAGCTGGTCCGGCAGGCCGCACTCTCCGGCGAACCGGGCGCCCTGCCCGAGGCGCTCGAACTGCTCACCCGACTGCGCAACGAGCAGGACCCGGTCCGCGGCACGGCGCTGGAGGAGGTCGCGGCAGTGCCGCCGCGGCTCTTCGACGACGCCACCGCCGGCCCGCTGGAGCGGCTCACCGACGACGCCCTGGCCGCCCGGGACTGTTCGGCGCGCACGCGCACCGCACTCGGCCGCCTCGCCGGCGCCGTCCTCGGCGAGCACGTGGGCGGGCCGGCCCGCGAACTGCTCGCCTGGGCCGTCCGCACCCTCGAACGGACCGACGGCGCCGGCCTCACCGTCCCGCCCCGGCGCGAGGCGGCGGTGGTCGACGCGCTGTGGGCCGCGCTGGAACGCTCGGCCCGATCCCGCGACGCCGCACTGCTGCTCGCGCTGGCCGGGACGCTCGGCGACCGGGCGCGACGTGCTCCCGCCCTCGCCGAACTGCTGGAGCGCGTCCTGCACTCGGGCGGCGACCGTGCCGTCGAACGGGCCGCCGCACCGCTGCTGCGCGACCCCGCCACCGGCGGCGAACGCGCGGCCCGGCTGCTCGCGCTCAGGCCGTCGGCCGTCACCCTGGCCCCGGTGCGGGCCGTCCTGACCCGGATCCGCACCGATCTGCTCGGGCCCCTGCTCGACACCCCCTTGACCGCGACCGACCTGGTCGACGCGGACCGCTGGCTCCCCGCACAGCAGCACGCGGCCGCCGAACGGCTCGCCCGTACGGTCGGCGACCCCACCCGGGCCCTGGCCGAGCGCGCCGCCGCCCTGCGCGCCGCGGCCCGGATCCCCGTCCACGGCGAGGCCCTGCTGCGCCGGTACGCGGACTCCGCCGAGACCGTCCTCGCCGAGGCCGCGCTCGCCGCGCTGCCCTGGACCGAGCGCCCCGCCGGGGCGCTGCCCGAACTGCTCTCCCACGCCGCCGACGACCGCGCCCGGGTCGCCCTCCACGCGGCCGGCCGCGCCGCCCGGTTCGCGGGGAGCTCCGAACTGGGCCCCGCGCTGCGGCGGATCGCGCTCGATCCGGCGGCGAAGGTGACCAGCCGCAAGCAGGCCGTCCGGCTCGCCGCCGCGCACCTGGTCCTGGACGAGGCGGCCGCCCTGCTGCGCGAGGTGTACACCGCGCCGGGGCAGCACCACGACGTCCGCGCCGCGGTGCTGGCGACGGTCGGTGACCGGATCGCCGACCTGCCGCTGTGGGACGTGCTCACCGACGCGGCCGACGGGCCGGAGGGACTGCGGAACGCACTGGTCCTGCACCTGAGCGGGGAACGGACAGCCGCGGAGCACCGACCGGCGTTCGCCGGTCTGATGGCCCGGCTGGCGGTCGACGCCGACCTCCTCACCGCCTCACCCGCGCAAGGGCAGCTCGTCTCCTGGGGCCGGTACGCGCCGGAGGCGGTGCGGGCGCTCGTCCCGCTGGTGACCGACCTCGCCGAGCAGGACCGCTGCCAGGGAGCGGCCCGCGCGCTGACCGGAATGGCACTGTCGGACGCCCCGCACCCGCTCGGCGGCTGCGCGCCGGGCAGCGTCCTGGCGGACGCCCTGACCGCCCTGATCGAGACCCTGCGTGCCGGGGAACCGGCGCTTCCCGGCCGCGACCAGCCGGCCCGGCGGCGGATCGACGCGCTCACCGGCTGGATGTGGAGCCCGAACGCCACGGCGCGGGCCGTCCGCGCCACCCGGCGGGAGGTCGCCGCGATTCTGCTCACCGAACCCGCGCTGCTGCCCGAGGCCACCCGCCGACTGGTCGAGGCGCTCGACCTCGACGCACCGGACCTGGGCGAGCGCGTCGCCGAGCTGGCCGTCCTGGTCGCCGACCGTCCGGTGCTGGCGGTGGCCGCCGCCGACGCACTGAACCGCCAGGGCAACGGACGACGGGAGGCACCGGAGCACGCGCTGGCGGCCGCCCGCCGACTGGCCGCCGACGACGGACTCGCGCCCGGCCTGTTCGCCGTCGCACTGACGAACACGGGGGCGCAGCTCGGCTGGCCCGCCGAGTGGCGGGAGGTGCTGCACGCGCTGCGCCGTCACCCGCGGCCGGACGTCCGGGACGCCGCCCTCGCGGTGTTCACCGACCCTGCGTGAGCGGACCCCTGCGTGAGCGGACCCCTGCGTGAGCGGACCCCTGCGTTCGGGGCACCCTGCGGGTCGGCCCGTGGCCGTTCCTGCCCCCGATACGCAGGGTGAGCCGGAACAAGGTCCGCGACGACGGTGTTCCACGGGCAACGGGCACGGCTCTGCCCGGCGTCCACGCCGCGGCGGTAGGGAGGCCGGTATGGCACTGCAGGGCACCGGATTCGGGCCGGCGGACGGCTCGCGTTATCTGCCGATCGCCGAGCACGGCCTGATCGGCGATCTCCGGTCCGCCGCGCTGGTGGGGACCGACGGCACGATCGACTGGTACTGCTGCCCGCGTTTCGACGCCCCCAGCGTCTTCGCGTCCATCCTCGATGCCGACCGGGGCGGGTCGTTCGAGCTGGCCGCCGATGTGCCTACGCGCACCCGGCAGTTCTACTTCCCCGACACCAACGTCCTGATCACCCGGTTCTTCGCCACCGACGGGGTGGCGGAGATCCAGGACTTCATGCCGGTCGTGGACGAGTCGCGCGAGGCCGGTCGGCACCGGCTGATCCGGCGGGTGGTCTGTGCCCGGGGAACGCTTCCGTTTCGGGCGCGGGTGGCTCCCCGCTTCGACTACGGATCCGAACCGCACACCGTGAGTGTCCGGGCCCACGAGGCCGTCTTCGAGTCCCCCTCGATGGCGCTCGCACTGACGGCCACCGTGCCGCTCGAACGCGAGGGCGTGGACGTGTGGTCGCACTTCAAGCTCCTCGAAGGCGAGTCGGCGGTGTTCGCCCTCGACCGGGTCGGCGGCGACCTGGCCCCGCGGGCGTGTCCCCGGGCGGAGGCGGAGGAGCAGTTCGAGGCGACGGTGCGGTTCTGGCGCCGCTGGCTGGCCGGGTCCCGCTACCACGGGCGGTGGCGTGAGATGGTGCACCGCTCCGCGCTGGTGCTGAAACTGCTCACCTACGCGCCGACCGGTGCGATCGTGGCCGCGCCGACGACGAGCCTGCCCGAGCGGATCGGCGGCGAGCGCAACTGGGACTACCGGTACGCGTGGGTCCGGGACGCGGCCTTCTGCGTCTACGCCATGCTCCGGCTGGGCTTCACCGCGGAGGCCGAGGCCTTCATGGGCTTCCTCTCCGACCGGGGCATCCTGCGGGGCGGCGCCGGCGCCACGGGACCGCTGCAGATCATGTACGGGATCGACGGGCGCAGCGACCTGCCCGAGCGCGAGCTGTCCCACCTGGAGGGACACCTGGGCTCCGCCCCGGTGCGGGTGGGGAACGCGGCCACCGGCCAGCTCCAGCTGGACATCTACGGAGCGCTGATCGACTCCGTCTACCTGTACGACAAGTGGGGGCAGCCGATCAGCAGCGATCACTGGGACGAGGTCGGTGCCGTGGTGGACTGGCTCTGCGACCACTGGGACCAGCCCGACGAAGGCGTCTGGGAGACCCGGGGCGGCCGGAAGGACTTCCTGTACTCACGGCTGATGTGCTGGGTGGCGATCGAGCGGGCCATCCGGTTGGCGAACCGGCGCGGGCTGCCGGCGGACCTCCCGCGCTGGCAGCGGAGCCGGGACGCGATCTACCGGCAGATCATGCGACGCGGCTGGTCGGCCGACCGCAGGGCGTTCGCCCAGAGCCTGGGCGGCGACGTCCTCGACGCCTCCGTGCTGATGATGCCGCTGGCCAAGTTCATCTCGCCGAGCGACCCCAAGTGGCTGGCGACCCTGGACGCGCTGAGTGCGGAACTCGTCTCCGACTCGCTGGTCTACCGCTACGACCCGGAGGCCAGCCCGGACGGTCTGCGCGGGGCCGAGGGCACCTTCTCGATCTGCTCGTTCTGGTACGTCGAGGCCCTCGCCCGCGCCGGACGCGTGGAGGAGGCCCGGCTGGCCTTCGAGAAGATGCTCACCTATGCCAACCACCTCGGCCTGTACGCCGAGGAGATCGGGCCGACCGGTGAGCAGCTCGGCAACTTCCCGCAGGCCTTCACCCATCTCGCGCTGATCAGCGCCGCGTTCAACCTGGACCGCACGCTCGGTTGACGAATGCCGCGCCCTGTCCGGAACGGCGGACATTCGGCGCGGTGGGGAAGCCCGGAATTCGGAGGAATGATTCGATCCACTTGTCGGCATTGCCGACGGGTGAGGTGGGCGAGTGCGCAGCCCTCCGAGGTCGTACAGTCGTTCAGGAATCAACACTTCCGGAAATCCCCGATTGCCCGTCACGTGCCCGCCGTCCCGTGCTGTGACCTTTGCCACAGCTTTATGCGGAGCCGTGGCTTCCTTGACGGATTCTTATGGCCGGATCGATGCATGATGGCCAGATGTCGCATGATCATTCGTCAAACGTTCATACCGAATGGCAGTGTGGGCGTGGTCGTACCCGACCCTTCTGCAACAGGTGTGCACGGATCGTGTACACGATGACGAATGGCTGAACTCTGTGCGCATGACCCGTTCGGATCGCAACGACGCGACCACGCGGCCCCGCTTCTTAGACGAAAAGCTCACCCTTGAGGAGTTCTCCGAGCTCGCCGGCCAGGTCGGCGGCTATCCCTATGTGAAGATCGTGCTCGACTGCGACGAGTCGGTGCTTCACTTCATCGACAGTGCCGACGGCACTCTCCATGTCCGCTACATCGCGTGCGAGATCCTCGGCATGTCGATCGACGAACTCGCCGGCAGGCTCGATTCGTTCAACGACGACGTCTACCGGAATCCCGACCGCCGCTTCTATCTCGGCACGCTCGCCCGCCATACCGGCCGCGCCGGCCGGTCCACGGAAAGCGGCCACGAGGCCGAGGATTTCCTGTCCCTGGAAACGGTCGACGTCGACACCATGTCCCAGGACATGCTGCGCTTCTTCTATCACCGGGTGCGCGAGCACGTCGATCCTTCGCTGCGGCTGGTCCTGAAGCCGGCCGGCCACCAGCAGGAGGGCTACCTCGCCGGAATTCCGGAGAACGAGATTCCGCGCGTCCTGTCCCATGAGCTCTATTCCGTGGCCTCGTTCGTGCCGCTGAACCCCGGGGAGGCCCACGGGCGGCTGCGGGTGTTCCGCTCGGAGGAGGAGTACCGGGCCGAGGCCGAACCGCTGGAGTGGCACGACATCGTGGTGATGCCCCGGGTGCCGGAGGACATCCCCCGGGTGTCCGGCATCATCCACACCGAGCACACCACGCCGCTCTCCCACATCAACGTGATGGCCGCCGGGTGGCGGATCCCCAACGCCGTCGGCATCGGCGCCGTCGAACGGATCGACCGCGACGGGCTGGACGGCCGGTGGGTGCGCTACCGGGTCGAGGCCGAGGGCGGGGACCTCCTCCTGGAGGCCGCCCGGCCGGGGGACCACGACGGCGACGGGGGCCGCGAGCGCCACGAGGGCCACGAGGGCCACGGGGGAGTCCGGCCGACTCCGCCGGCCGATCACATCGTCGTCGACCGGCCCGACCTCACGCCCACGCCGATCACCCCGCTGTCCGACCTGCGCGCGGGGGACCACGTCCGGTTCGGCACCAAGGCCGCCAACCTCGGTGAACTCACCCACCTGCTGCAGCACGGCTCTCCCCGCTGGCTCGGCTTCTACCAGGTGCCCCGGCCGCCCCGGGCCGACCTGCTGCGCTACCTGGCCCGGCAACTCGGCCTCCCGGAGGACGCGGACGGGGCCGAGCTGAACGCCGCCGCGCAGCTCCTGGTGAAGGAGTACGCCGAGGTGCCGCGCGGGATCGTGCTGCCGTTCTCCCTCCAGCAGCGCTTCCTCGACTCCTCGGCGGAGCTCCGGGACGCCGTCGACCGGCTGGACTCCCTTCTCCAGGAGGGGACTTCACCCCAGGAGGGGACGTCGCTCCGGGGGGGGACTTCGCGCCGGACGTCGCTCCACGCGGAGACGTCACGGATCGAGGAACTCTGCCTCGACGTGCAGCGGCTGATCCGCGGCACCCCGCTGCCCGACCCGATCCGCGCCGAGGTCGACCGGGCGATCGACCGCCACCTGTACGGCGCCACCGTCCAGGTCGTCCGCAGCTCTTCCAACGCCGAGGACCTGTCCGGCTTCTCCGCCGCCGGACTCTACGAATCGGTGGCGCACGTCAGCGGCACGGGCGCGGTCCTCGACGCCGTCCGGGAGGTCTGGGCCTCGCTGTTCTCGCCGCGCGCGGTGCTGCTGCGGTGCCAGGCGGGCATCGCCCTGGACCACTGCCGGATGGGCGTGGTCGTCCAGGAGCAGGTCGGATCCACCGTCGGCGGCGTCCTGGTCACCTGCAACCCGCTCAGCCCGCAGGACTTCCGCGACGTCTACCTCAACATCTCGCCGCGCTCGGTGGCCGACGTGGTGACCGGTCGGGGCGCCCCGCTCCAGTACCTGTGCAACACCATGGAGGGCGGAAGCCGGACGATCTCGCTGGGCACCGCCGCCACCGACCTGGATGCCGCGACCAAGGACCTCGTGCGCCGACTGGCCCTGATCAGCAGGCTGTTGCAGTCGCACTTCTCGCCCGACGAGACGTACGGGGCCCCGGTCGACATCGAGTGGGCGATCGACGGCGACCGGGTCAGCCTGCTGCAGCTGCGCCCCTTCCGCACCGCCGGCTGACGCTGCCGGAGCGCCGCACCGCGCCGCACCGGCCACGGCCCGGCGTGCCGCGGCCCGGCGTGTCATGAGCCGACGCGCCGCGGGCCGACCTGCCGCGGGCCGACCTGCCGCGGGCCGACCTGCCGCGGGCCGGTGCGGCGTGGCTCCGGCACGCCCGCCAACGATTGAACTTCCTTCAGGAGTAAGTACGTTGAACAAGATCCTGTACGTCTACGTCAAGGGCGGCGCCCCGCTGGAGTACGCCTTCCCGCGGATCGCCGCCTGCGGCGAGCTGCACGTCCTCGCACTCGCGCCGCTGCCCACGTCCGGGGAGGACGTGTGGCGGCCCAGCTGTACCAGCATCGAGCTGGTGCCCGAGGCGCCGCGCGGCGACGAACTGGTCGAGCTGATCGTGGAGTACGCGAAGGCCATCGGGGCCGACGCGCTGCTGACCCTCTCGGAGTTCGCGGTCCTGGCCGTCGCGCACGCCGCGAGCCGGCTCCACCTGGCCGGTCCGGGGGAGGGGATCGTCCGTGCCAGGGACAAGCGGCTGATGCGGGAGGCCTGGGCCGCCGCCGGGGTGCCGATACCCGCGTTCCGCCGGGTCGACAGCCTCGGGGACCTGACCTCCGCACTGGCCGAACTCGAAGCCCCGCTGCTGCTCAAGCCGGCCTGGGGTGCCGGGTCGGTCGCCCAGATCGTGCTGGACTCGGTCGAGGAGGCCGCCCCGGCATGGGCCGGGATCGAGAGCGGACTGCGGGCGGGCAGCCAGGTCGGCATGAACGAGCTGTACGCCGAGGACACCGACCGGGACCGCCTGGTCGAGACGATCGCCCAGGGCTCCACCGAGGGCTGGTACCAGGAGCCCGGCTACGGCGACTACGTGAGCGTGGAGGGGATCGTCGCGGACGGCGTCTACCGTCCGCTGGCCATGACCGCCAAGCTGCCGACCGTGCCGTCCTTCGTCGAGGTGGCCAGCACCTCGCCCTCCGTCCTGCCGGTGCCGCTGCAACGCCGGATCGAGGAGGTGTCGCGGCAGGCCGTCGACGCGCTCGGGCTGGAGAACTGCGGCACCCACACCGAGCTGAAGCTGATGAAGGACGGCGAGCTGGTGGTCATCGAGACCGCGGCCAGGTTCGGCGGCCTGCTGACGACCAGGCAGGTCCACGAGGTCTTCGGGCTCGACCCGATCGGCATGCTGGTCCGGCAGCTGCTCGGCGAGCGGGTGGACTACCCGGCGGCCATGCTCACCGACGGGGTCAGGGCCGCCGCGTCGCTGGCCGTCGTCCCGGCCGACGCGTCGGGAGCGCCCTGGCGGAGCAGCCCGGTCTGGAACCCGCAGGCCGTGGACTGGCAGAGCCTGCTCTCCCCGGGCAGCACCATCGAGGCCGTGCCCGCCTTCGCGATGCCCGCGGGCCGGACGGTCCCCGCCTTCGACCCGTCCGCGGGGTCGCGCAACTGGCTCGGGGTCTACCTGCTGAGCGCCGTCGACGCCGCCACCCTGCAGCGCGACTGCAACGCCGTGCTGAACGGCATGGAAGCCGCCCTGCACCGGGCCGCCTCCTGAACCCCGCCACCTCCCTCATCCCCAACTCCCATCCCTCCGAGCGAGGTTCCTCCATGCGTGTACTGTTCGCCGGCGTACCCGGCATCGGCCACCTCTTCCCGCTGGTCCCGCTGGCCAGGGCGATGCACGAGCTCGGCCACGAGGTCGCGATGGCCTCGATGGACGGTGGCGAAGACGTCGCCGGGGCCGGTCTGCCGTACCTGCCCATCGCGCCGGGGCTCGACTGGCGCAAGGTGATCAGGGAGGCCGGCCGCACCCAGCGGCCCGACCTGATGCAGCGGGTGGTCGAGAGCAATTCGGCCGATCGCGAGGCGTTCGTCCCGCTGGCCGCCCTCGTCAACAACCGGGTGGCCGACGACGTGGTCGAGCTCGCCGCGCGGTGGCGGCCGGACCTGGTGGTGTACGACTACCAGTTCCCGGTGGCCCTGCTCGCGGCGACCCGCCTCGGCGTGCCCGCGGTCCAGCACGACCTCGGGTTCGTCCGCACCCCGAAGCTGCGCGCGCTGATGCTCGCGGAGATGGCGGACACCTTCGCCCGGCACGGAATCGACCGGCTGCCCGAGCCGGCGGAGGTCATCGACCTCGCGCCACCGAGCATGGCCGGGGACGAGCGGTACGGCTGCTCGATGCGGCCCGTCGCCTACAACGGCGAAGGCGACCTCCCCGCCGACCTGGCCGTGCCCGCCCACCGCCCGCGCGTGGCGGTGACGCTGGGCACCGTTCCGCCCAAGACGGACGGCCTGACCAGGATCGAGCGGGTGATCGAGGCGGCCGCCGACATCGACGCGGAGTTCGTGCTGGCGACCGGGGACCTCGACCTCAGCACGCTCGACACCCTGCCGGACAACGTCCGCGCCTACGGCTGGGTCCCGTGGCGGGCGCTGCTGGAGACCTGCGCGGCCGCCATCCACCACGGCGGCAGCAGCACCGCCCTCGGCGCACTGGACGCGGGCATCCCGCAGCTCGTCCTCCCCGACGGGTCCGACCGCTTCATCAACGCGGACGCGGTACGGGACCGGGGCGCCGGCCTCCGCGCCGCCGCCGAGGACATCGGCCCGGCCCTGCTCACCCGGCTGCTCACCGACACCGGGCTCAGCCGGGCCGCGCGAGAGGTCAGCGCCGAGATCGCGGCCATGCCGAGCCCGCCGGCAGTCGCGGAACGCCTCACCGGCCTCGCCGGAACCGCGGGCCTCACCGGCACGGCAAGTCTCACCGGCACCGCGGGCCTCGTCGGCACCGCGGGCTGAGGCAGCAGCCGGCCGTCGCGCACCCCCCCCGGGGACCGGAAAGGACCACTGGGCCGCACGGGACCACCGTGGAAAGGAAGGAGCCCCGCCGGATTCCCCGGCGGGGCTCCTTCGCCGGTCGGGCCGTCCCGGGGATCCCCTCCTCGCCGTCGGTCCCGTCCGGAGGGAGGGGGGAACTCACCGCGCCGAGGACCCCACCGAGACGTGCAACCTCGCCGCCGACCCGGCCCACCGCGAACTGGTCGCCCGCTACAGCACCCTGCTGGAGGACCTGATCACCGCCGAGATCGGCACCGACACCCGCGCCTGGGTCATCGAGCGCCCCCGCCTGCTCGGCCGGCCCACCTGGCACGGCGACGACGACCGGCCCGCGGCCGTCGCGGCCCCGGCCCGACGCCGACCCGCCGGCCCGACGCCGACCCGCGTCGCCCGCGCGGGGCTGCGGCCGCCGACCCGGCCTCCACCCGGCCCGGAGGAAAACCGGGAGCCGTTCGGCGTCCACCGCGACACAATCACGGGATGATCGGCAAGCGGATCACCCATCGCACCGCGGACGGCGTCCGCATACCCGGAACCTGGCGGCACGCCTTCATCCACAACGGCGGCCACTACTTCCTCACCGACCTCTTCATCTACGCCGACGGGCTCATCGACTGCTGGGAACTCGTCACGGTCGAGGAGTTCGAGGAGAAGCTGCGCACCGGCTGGGTGGCCACCACCCTCCCGGAGGGCGGGGAGGCCTCCGCGCACGACCTGGCGGACTGGAAGTTCGGCGAGCCGGAGAGCTGGCTGACACCCGAGCTGCTGGTCGCCGAAATCCGCGACACCATCGACCAGTTGAACGGGCGCCCCGACTCGACCGGCCGCTGCCTCGCCGCCGTCGACACCTTCCTCGCCGACCGGACCGAGGAGAACCGGGCCGCGGCCCGCGCCGCGTTCCTGGCCGTCCCGGAGTCGCAGCGCCGCTACGCCCTGGGCGACATGGACAGCAAGGACCGGCCGCTGCGGATCCTGGTGGCCGGACCCGGCGGCCGGACCTACCTGTCGTTCGACGGAACGGTCACGCAGGAGGACTACGACGGCGCCCTCGCGTACTTCGAGGAGCGGGCCCGCTGGCAGGCCGAGCGGCCCACCCGTGTCCCGGCGGACGGGCCGGCGGCCCCGCACGCCCCGGCGGTCCGGCTCTACCAGTGGCATCTGAACGAGCCGCCGGCCGACCCCGGCAAGCGCGGCCTGCGCAACGACCACCCCGCCCCGATCACCGTGGCGGACGTGACCTACCCCTCCGTCGCCCATGCCTACTGGGCCCTGTCGGCGGCCCAGCCCGAGGCCCGGAGCGCGATCGCGACGGCGGAAACCGCCGCCGCAGCGCGCAAGCTCGCGACCGAGGCGCCTCGTCGCGAGGGCTGGGAGCATGCCCGGACCGCCGTCATGACGCGGCTGCTGCGCGCCAAGTACGACCAGCATCCCGAGCTGGCCGAGATCCTGCTGGCGACGGACGACGCCACCGTGATCTACGACGACATGGCCTCGGACTTCTGGGGCGACAACGCCGGCCGGGGCCGCAACTGGACGGGCCGGCTCCTCGAACTCGTCCGTTCCGAACTGCATGTGCGGCGGGCCGGAATCCCGGGGCTGTGAGCGGGGCGGGCGAGCGGCTCCCCGGGAGCCCGGGAGCCCGGGAGCCCGGGAGGCCGGAGAGGCCGCCTCCACCGATGGTGGAAACGGCCTCCCGATCCGTGATCCGGTGATCACGAAGAGCTGAATCAAGGCCCCTTCAAGCAAGTCTGACGAATCGTCAGGCCGTCGGAAGGCGCGGGGTCCGCGGCTGGGGCTCGGCCTGCTGCTCGACGGCGTCGAGCGCCGCACGGCGTAGGACGGGGAGGGGGCCGGGTCGGGCGTCGCGTGCCGCCGGGGGAGCGGCGGATCCTGAGCGTCCCCGGGCCCGAGCGGCCGGGGTGCGAGTACCGACGGGCCGCGGAGCCCCGGCGCGCAACCCGCTGCCGCGTACGGTTCGTCCACGCCGCGTTGTCCCGAGCGGCGCACGACGGGCCGGGCCCGGCGCGCCTACGTTCTCCGCGACCCGCACGACCGGAGACCCGAGGGAGCGACGCACGTGAACTGGCTGATCCACGACTATCGGGAGGACTACCTGGCTGCCGTCGTCCACCTGATCGACAGCACCGCCGGGCTCGGGCAGGAGTCCGTGTTCTCGCTCGCCGAGTGCATCGCCGCGCTGACCGCGCGCCAGCCCGCCGTCGTCGCGGTGCACGACGGTACGCCGATCGGTGCCGCGCTCGCGCAGGTGGCGGGGGAGCGGGCGTGGGTGATGCGGGTGGCGATCGCCCCGGCCTGGCGCGGGCGGGGCGATCGCCACGCGCGATCACCCTGTTCGGGCCGCCCGGCACCGGCAAGACGACCTTCGCCCGGGCCATCGCCTCCCGCCTGGGCTGGCCGTTCGTCGAACTGCTGCCCTCCCGGCTCGCCGACGAGGGCAACCTCGCCGCCGCGCTGCGCAGCGCCTTCGCCCGGATCGGCGAGCTGGAGCGGGTGCTGGTCTTCATCGACGAGGTGGAGGAGATCGCCCCCGTACGCGGCGAGGCCGGCCGGACGGGGACGATGCACGGCGTGACCAACGAACTGCTCAAGCTGATCCCCGGTTTCCGCGGGCGTGACGGCCGACTGCTGGTCTGCGCGACCAACTCCGTCCGCTCGCTCGACCCGGCGTTCCTGCGCACCGGCCGGTTCGACTACGTCATCCCGATCGGCACCCCCGACCCGGACGCCCGCGCCGCGATCTGGTCGCGCTACGCGCTCGGCACCGACCGCCTCGACGTGGACGTTCCCGCACTGGTGGCCGCGAGCGAGCACTTCTCCCCCGCCGACATCGAGCACGCCGCACGCCTGGCGGCGCAGACCGCGTTCGAGCGCGACGACGCCGTACCGGGGGCGACCACCGCGGACCACCTCGCCGCGATCGGCGCGAGCCGCCCGACGGTGACGGCCGCCATGGTCGAGGCCTTCCACACCGACATCGGCACCCACGCCAGGCTCTGACCCCGGGCCCGCACAGCGCACAGGCCTTCGGTGGCCGGCCCTCTCCGCTCATGGGAGAGGCTGGTCGATTCGACTCGCAGGCTGTGGAGGGCCCAGGGGTAGTGCGAAGTCCGGTGCGGACCCCGGGGGCGCCCTCGGCGGAGGTGCTCAGGGGCGGCCGGTGGTCTCCCGGTGTGCCTCGACGGTGACGGCGAGCCGGACGGCCGCGTCCGACCAGGTGCGGGCGGCGGCGTCCGGGTCGCCCGCCCGCAGGGCGTGGGCGAGGGCGCGCAGGAGTTCGGCGGTGGTGGCCAGGCCGCCGCGGTTCAGCCGGGCGGCGGTGCGGTCCAGGCGGGTGAGGGTGGGGCCGTCCGGGTGGCGCAGGCCCCGGTGGGCGGTGTCGGCGAGGGCGGCGAGCGCCTCGGCGAGGTCGGCGGCGACGGGGTCGGCCGACGGCGGCGCGGCGGGGCCGAAGGCCGTGGACGCGGTGCCGGGAGCGAGGTCGGGGACGACGACGGTGTCGCCCGCGAGGAGTGCGGCGGGCTCCAGGACGGTGCGGCCCGCCGCCCGTCGGAGGGTGGCGCTGACGTGGGTGACGGCGCCGGACCCGAGCGCCGCGGCGAGCGCGTCGAGGGAGCCGGGGCAGGCCGGGTCGTAGGTGGCGGCGAGGGTGGCCGGGTTGCCGGCGGCGTCGCGGACCGCGGCCTCCAGGCGCTGCTCGGCGGCGTCGTACCGGACCCCCTCGACGGCGGAGAGCCGCACCACGTGCAGGGACTCGGCGGCGATGCGGGGCCGGATCAGCCGCGGCGGCCGGCCCTCCAGGGTGCGCAGGTGGGCGTCGAGGTCGGTGAGCAGCAGCGGGGCGGGCAGGTCGGTCCAGGAGCCGCCGACCGGGGTGACGGTGGTGGCGGCGGTCCGACCGCGGCCGAGGCGGAGTTCACGGGCGGCGCTGCGGACGGCGCTTTCGCTGACCACGTTGCCGGCGGCGAGGGCGTCGAGGCGGTGGCCGGCGATCCGGCGGGCGGCCAGCGCGTGCCCGGTCGGCGGACGGCCGTCGGCCGGGACGTCCCAGCTGCGGCGGAGCACCAGGACGGTGCCGGCGGCGGGGTGGGCGAGGTAGACCTCGGCGGACCGGGTCGTTGCGGTGCCGCGGATCCGGCAGCCCAGCGCGGTCAGGCGGATCCGGCGCAGCGGGGTCTCGGCGGTCTCCCGGACACCGAGGACCTCCGACCGGGACGCGCCGGGGCGGGCGGCGGCGCGGTGACGGGCGTGAAGCTCGGCCAGGAGCAGGGCCAGCTCCTCGGGCCGGTGGTCGGCGGACCGGGCGGCGTACGCGTCGAGCTGGCCGATCAGGTCGGCGACCAGGCCGGCCGGCCAGTGCAGGGAACGGTCGGCGAGTTCCTCGCGCACCCGGTGGAGGTCGGCGGTGAGGACCGGCCCGGCGTGCACGGCGCCGTCGAGCAGCAGTTCGCGGGCGAGACCGAGGGCGGCGTCCAGGACCGGCGGGATGCCCGCATCGGGCTCGGGACGGCCGCCGAGCGTGACGGCCGGGCGGCCGTCGGCGGCCCGGAAGGCCCAGACCGCGAGGGCGATCATCTCGCCGCGGCGGTCCTGTGCGGCGTCGGTCACCGCGAAGCCCAGCTCGCCGGGGACGGGGAACCGGACGGTGCAGGCGGCCAGTTCGGCGACCGGCTGCGGATCGTCCGGGCGCGCGTGGTGCAGCCGCGCGGCATAACCGCGCTCCAGTGTCCGGCGGGCGGCGGCCACGGCGCGGGCGCCGACGGCGGCGGTCAGCGCCTCGTCGTCCAACGCGCCGGGGGACCACGCGGGGGCGGGCGCGGGGGTGGCGGGGCCGGGGTGAGGACCCGGTGGTGCGGGGGCGTCGGCGGCGGCGTGCTGGTGGGCGAGGACCAGGGCGATCCGGTGGCGGCACACGCCCGGGGCGCCGCAGGTGCAGCTGCCACCGTCCAGCCCGGTGCCGGGCGGCAGGACGACGGAGTTGCCGTCCGGGCAGGTGCCGCGAAGCGTGCCGTTCGGGTCGAGGTCGGGCACCGGCCCGTCGCCCGCGGCGACTTCGCGGGCGGCGCGCTTCACCAGGCCGCGATTGGCGAGTGCGGCGAGCGTGTCGGTGTCCAGGGCGAGCAGATCGGCCCGCGTCGCGGCGGTCATCGGCCGAGCCGCTCGGCGACGAACTCGGCGAGCATCCCCGGCGTCATCGCGCCCACGTGCGCGCCGGCGTCCGCGAGCTGCCCGGCCAGTTCGCGGTCGTACGCGGGGGCGGCCTCCTCGTCCAGTGCGGCGAGTCCGAGCACGGTGGCGCCCTGCCCGGTCAGCGAGCGGACGGTGCGCAGCAGCCGGTACCGGTCGCCGCCCTCGTAGAAGTCGCTGACCACCGCGAGGACGGTGCGCCGCGGGTTCTCCACCAGACCGGCCGCGTAGTCGACGGCACGGGCGATGTCGGTGCCGCCGCCGAGCTGGACCCGCATCAGCAGTTCCACCGGGTCGGTGACGTCGGAGGTGAGGTCCACCACCTGGGTGTCGAAGGCGACCAGATGGGTCTTCAGGCCGGGAAGGCTCCACAGGCAGGCCGCGGTGACCGCGGAGTGGATCACCGAGCCGACCATGGAACCGGACTGGTCGACGAGCAGGATCAGCTGCCACTGCTCCAGGTGCCGGCGGGTGCGGGAGTGGAAGTGCGGGCGTTCGATCAGGATCCGCCGCTCGGCGGGACGGTAGCGGCCGAGATTGGCCCGGACGGTGCGGCGGAAGTCGAAGTCGCGGGCGAGCGGGCGGCGGCTCGGGCGGGCGGACCGGGCGCCGGTGAACGCCTGGCGCAGCTCCGGGGTGAGGCGTTCCATCAGCTGCCGGACCACCGCGGCCACGATGCGGCGGGCCTGGCCGAGCAGCTGCTCGTTCATCAGGTGCTTGGTGCGGAGCACGGCGCGCAGCAGGGCGGCGCTCGGCTCGACCCGTTCCAGGACGGTCGGGTCGGTGACGATCTCGTCGATGCCGTAGTGCTCGACGGCGTCGCGCTCCAGGCGTTCGATCGTCTCGCGCGGGAAGAGCCGGTGGATGTCGTCCAGCCAGTCGACCGCGGTGACCCGGGACGGTCCCGCGCCGGCGCCGCGGATGCCGCGGCGGTCGAGGTCCTCGTCGCGGCCGTACAGCCACTCCAGGGCGGCGTCGCGGGCGGCGCCGTCGGCGCCCGGGCTGCCGGTCCAGGGCTCGGCGGGGGAACCGAGGACCAGGCGCCAGCGCTCCAGGGCGGGGTCGGGTGCCGTTGCGGGGGCCGGCTCGGGCGCGGTCACCGGGCACTTCGCAGGCCGTGGCGGTCGAGCAGGGCGGTCACGTTCTCCTCCAGGGCGCGGGCGGCGGCCAGGTGCACGGGGTCGGCGGTGGTGCGGAGCAGGGCGCGGGCGGAGCCGCGCAGGCCGCGACGCTCGATCAGACGGCGGGCGATCCGCTCGCGCTCGCGCGGCGGGAACCAGGCGAAGGCCTGGCGCAGGGCGGGGAGGGCGATGAGGAACTCGGCGTCGGTGAGCTCGGCGAGGACGGAGTCCACGGCGGCCAGCAGGGAGCCGTCGCCCGCGTCGGCGGTGACCTCCTCCCGGGCGAGTGCGAACAGGCCGGCCAGCCAGTCGCCGAGCGCGCCGGGGTCGCCCGCGGCGTGCAGGGCGGCGGAGGCGAGGTCGGGATCGGCCGTGGGGGTGAGGGCGAGGTGGAGGCCGTGGGCGCCGCCGCGCAGGTCGGCGGGGGCGTGCGGGTCGCGGGCGATGCGGAGGGCGAGGGCGGCGGCGTCCTCGGGGGTGACCGTGAGCAGGTCGGGGGCGTGGCACAGCGCGTCGCGGACGGCGGCGAGGGCCGCGAGGCGCGCCGGGTCGGTGCCGGAGCGGCCGTGCGCGCCCTCGACCAGCCACAGGACGCGGGCGACCGCGCCGTCGATGACGGCGGCCAGCAGCGGGCTGCGGGCGGTGCCGTACACCCGGTCGTGCCGCCACAGGCCGAGCGCGGTGGCGAGGACGGAGCCGAGGGCACCCGGGTCGGGGTGGCGGGCGAGGACGGCGGTGAGCGCGGTCAGGAGGCGGTCGGTGAGGGCGGTGGCGCCGCACAGCACGGTGTCGAGGAGCAGGGTGGCGAGTTCGGTGTCCGTGGGCCCGGTGCTACGGGCCCGTTCGGCGAGGACGGTCGCGGCGGCCTCGTCGAGGGTGGCGCCGTACGCGCCCGCCTCGATCAGGGCGGCGTCGCGGCCGGTGTCCGGTCCGGCTTCCCAGCGTTCGGTGGTGACCGGGTCGGCGCCGTGGGCGGGTCCGGCGGTGCGGTGGCGGCCGGGCACGCCGAGGACGCGCAGCCGGTGCAGGGTCCGGCTGGCCGTCAGACCGTCCTCGGTGGTGAGCTCGCAGGTCAGCGGGCGGGTGCCGGTGGCCCCGATCGCGGCGAGCCGGGCGGCGGTGTCGTGGACCAGCGGCGGGGCCGGGGTACCGGGGTGCAGCCGCCCGGTGCGGGAGCCGCTGCACGCGGCGACCATCTCGACCACCACCGGGTGGCTGCCGGGCGCCAACGGGGTGCGCTCCGACCAGGGCAGCGGCTGGGTCAGGTCGTCCTTGACCAGCGCGCCGGCCAGGCCGTCGAGCACGTCGGTACGGGCCGGCACCGGGTGGCCGCGCAGCGCGGCCAGGCCGCCGGTGAGCGCGGCGGCGGCGACCAGGTCGGCCGTGGAGACGGGGTGGCGGCGCCCGCGCAGCCGCGACACCACGGACTGCCGCAGATGGTCGGCGGCGGCCTCGGGGCCGTCCTCCCACAGCCGCTGGTAGTAGGCGGGCGAGGGCATGCCCGACTGGTAGCCGGCGAAGGCGTCCAGCTGCCGGAACGAGTAGGGCACCAGGTAACTGCCGGACACCGCGCCGGGTCGCGGCGCCGGCAGCGCGGGCCGGCCGGGCACCTCCGCGGGCCGCTCGGCGAGGGTGCGGAGCGCGGGGGTGTGGAAGCCGCCGGTGACCACCAGCACGGTCCGTGTTCCCGCCTCGGCCAGGACAGCGCGGATCCAGGCCGCCATGTACGCCTCGCGGGCCCGGTCGCCCTCGTCCGCCTCGGCGTCCCCGCGGACCAGGTCGAAGTAGGCGTCCAGACGCCCGGCGAGCCCGTCCGCCGGTGCCACCTCGAACAGGCCGTCCCACAGGGCGTCCACCGAGCCGGTGCCGAAGCGCGAGCACAGCCGGGCGGTGGCCTCGGCGTACCGGGCCTCCGCGTCGGCGTACCGGTTGGCGCGCAGCTCGAACGCCGGGTGCCAGGACGGCAGGTCGACGAAGAGCACCTCCGCGCCGGCCGCCCGGCCCTCCCGCAGCGCCACCCACTCGGGCGAGTAGTCGCACAGCGGCGTCCAGGTGGTGGCGGTGCGCTCGGCGTCGCGGTAGTGGCTGAACACGGCGATCGGCAGTTCGTGGCCGAGGGCCAGCTCGTCCAGGCGGCCGTTGAGGTCGGCCGGCCCCTCGACGAGCACGTACGCGGGCCGCAGCCGTCGGACGGTGTCCGCCACCAGACGGGCGCAGGCGGGGGAGTGGTGGCGGACCCCGAGGAAGACCGCGGGCATCAGCCGGCCAGCAGGTGGCGGGCTTCGTGCACGGCGTGCCAGTGCGGGCCGCGCCGCCGCGGGACCCGCTGCTCCAGGTAGCGGCGCAGCCGGGCCAGGTCCTCCGGACTGTCCTTGGCGGCGGTGCCGGCCAGGCTGGCGACCAGGTCGGCCGCGTTGCCGGCCTCGCCGCGCAGGTACCAGCCGCGCAGCCCGACCGCGTGGGCGACCGAGACCGCCTCCGCGGTGCTCATCACCGCGGACAGGCGGTCACCGCCCTCACCGGCCCGCAGCTCGCGGAACGTGGTGACGAGGACCTCCAGTAGGTCCCGGTCGGGCGCGGCGGCCACCCCGGAGCGGCGCAGCAGGTGCGCGGACTCGGCCTCCACCAGGGCGAGTTCGGTGTCCAGGTCGGGGATCGGGAAGACCGTCTCGAAGTTGAACCGGCGCTTGAGCGCCGCGCTCATCTCGTTCACCCCGCGGTCGCGGGTGTTGGCGGTGGCGATCACGTTGAAGCCCTGCTTGGCGAAGACCATCCCCTCCGGCCCGTCCAGTTCGGGGATCGCCACCACGCGCTCGGAGAGCAGGGACAGCAGCGAGTCCTGCACCTCCAGCGGGCAGCGGGTGATCTCCTCGAACCGGACCAGCCGGCCGTCGGCCATGCCGCGCAGCATCGGCGCGGGCACCAGCGAGCGGGTGGAGGGGCCCTCGGATACCAGCAGGGCGTAGTTCCACGAGTACTTGATCTGGTCCTCGGTGGTCGCCGCGCCGCCCTGTACGGTCAGCCGGGAGGTACCGCTGACCGCCGCCGCGATCAGCTCCGACAGCAGCGACTTGGCGGTGCCCGGCTCACCGACCAGCAGCAGGCCGCGGTTGGTGGCCAGGGTCACCAGGGCGCGCTCGACCAGCGCCGGATCGCCGACGAACTTGCGGTCGATGCCGGCCTTCTCGTCGCCGACGACGAACCGGCGGGCGGCGCGCAGGCTCAGCTCCCAGCCCGGCGGGCGCGGGTCGCGGTCCTCGGCGCGCAGCGCCGCCAGCTCCTCGGCGTACCGGATCTCGGCGGGCGGCCGCTGGAGCTGCTCCTCGGCGGTGGTGGTCATGGCGGCCCTCCCGGGGTGGTTCGCGTGGCTGTCGGCGAGGTGGTGCGCCGTCACGGCGTGGTCGGCTCGGTCAGCTCGGTCAGGTCGGCGATCACCTCGGAGGCGATCACCGGGTCGAGCTCGGCGAAGGTCGGGAAGGTGCGGTTGCGGGTCCAGTAGTCGCCCGGGCGGGTGTCGAGCCACACCGTCTCCACGCGCTGTTCGGGATACACGTCGTGCATGCCGACCGCGATGCCGTGCTCCGGTGCGAGGACCACGTAGCGGTCCGGCCCGACCCGACGGGACAGCCAGCGCTCCACGCCCGCGTCCTGCGGCTCGCCGCGCTGCCAGCCGCGCCGCTCCATGCCGACCAGCCGGGTGGTGGGCAGCACCGGACCGTTCTCGAAGCGGGTCAGGCGGTGACCCGCCCGCTCCTCGTCGCTCAGCGCGTACACCGGGCGGCCGAGCTGACGGAACGGCTGCAGGATCTCGTAGTCGGCGAACAGCTCCGACCACGCCGCGAGTTCCGCACCGAGCAGCAGCGGGTGGGCCAGTCGGACGGTGGCCCCGGCGGGCAGCGCGAACACCTCGTCCGCGACGTCCGCCAGGGTGCGGTCCTCGGCGACCCGGAACGCCGTCGTGGCGCCGTCCGCCTCGGCCAGCCACACCAGCCGGCGCACCAGGTGCCACAGCAGCGGATGCCCGACGAACAGCTGATCGAACTCCTCCGCCGTCCACGACCGCCGGGTGACCATCGCGTCCTCCAGCCGGCGGATCTGGTCCCCCGCCACCGTGCGGACGTCCTTCTTCAGCGCGGCGAAACGCTTGCGCTCGACAGGCGCCAGCTCGGCGTCGTCCCGCACCCCGGGGACCGGAAGATCCTTGCGGCGGGTGCCGTCCGCGTCACGAACGTACGGCTTGAGCTGCTCGTCGAAGCCCACGGTGAACGTCCGGCTGCCGTAGTCGACGACGGTGGTGCCGTCGGCGTCCAGCCCGAAGTCCGGCACCAGCCGGTCCGACAGCTGCTCCCCGGACAGGCCGAGCCCGGCCGCCACCTCGGCGATCTTCTCCTGGGCCCGCGCCTTGAGCGCCTTGAACTTCACCCGCTGCGCGATGCCGTGCAGATGGAGGAGGGCGACGTCGCTGCCGATCGCGGCCAGCGCTTCCAGGCCGTCCACCGCCCGGTGGTGCGCCCCCTCGCCCGGCCACGCCCGGAGCATCGGCGTCAGCCGGCGGACCGTCCCGTCGTCACCGAGCCGGCCGAGCGCGTGCAGCGCCCACCCGTCCTGGGACGGCATACCGGCCAGCCGCCACTGCTCGAACACCGCCCAGCCGAAGGCCGTCAGCGACTGCGGCTCGCACACCTCCGCCACCTGGTCGAGGCCCGGGTAGAACGCCCCGGGCTTCGACAGCGCGAGCATGGTGAGCACGTGCCGCACCGTCTCGGCGGGCAGCGCGCCCTCGCCGCCGCGCACCAGCAGCTGCGGCAGCATCATCGGCTCCGCCCAGTCGCCGAGCTGGGGGAGCTTCGCCGGCAGCAGGTTCACCAGCGGGTCGGCCGACAGCAGTGCGCCCACCACCTCCTGCGCCTGCGGCCCGTACTCGCCGGCCACCGCGTGCACCGCCGGGGCGCCGTGCGCGGCAGCGATCAGCCGCAGGGCCTGCTCGGCGTTGCGCCGGGCCGCTCCGGCCTTCCCGACCGCGGCCGGAACCAGCAGCCGGGCCGCGTCCACGCCGTGCCGGGCGAACCAGGAACGGGCGGTGTCCCCGGCCGACTTGAGGCGCACCAGCCAGTCCGTCATGGTCTCGGCCACCCGGGCGTCCAGGTACGGCAGCAGCAGCGCCGCGTGCGCGGCCGGGTTCTGCAGCGCGGCGGCCCGGATCGGCCCGAGCGCGTCCGGCCCGAAGCGGGCGGCGACCCGGCGCAGCGCGCCCGTGGCGTCCCAGATGTACTCCTCGCCCCGCCACTGCGCGATCAGCGGACGGCCCAGCTGCTCGTCGCCGTACGCGAACAGCGCCAGTTCCTCGTGCCGGTTGGAACGGTGCCGCGCGGCGCCGGACTGCCCGTCCGCGGCCCGCATCGTGCCGGCGATCCGCTGCCAGTCGGCGTCCGACCAGTTCGCGTACCAGGACTCGGAGACCGCCCACGCCTCCCGCTCACCCGGCAGCCACCGCAGCCGCGTCTCCTGCGGCGCGGTGAGGCCGGTCAGCACGCGGGGCCTGGCCGTGGAGCGCGGCCGGGTCCACGGCGGGCTGGTGAACAGCTCCGGCAGCGAACCGGTCGGGACGTCCGGCACCCGGTCGCCGAGATCGGTGAGCGGCCCGACCACGGCCGCCTGCTCCGGCGTCAGCTCCGGCAGCAGCTCGATCGCGGTCGCGCGGTGGGCGGCGACGTGGGCGGTGAGGAGCTGACGGGCGAGCCGCTGCGCGGCCGGATCGGCGGTCGCCGCCGCGGCCTCCGCGAGGAGGCGCAGCGCACGCCGGGGGAAACGGCGCATGGCCGCCACCAGGGCTCCACGGGCCGCCTTGCCGTTCTCCTGATGGGCCAGCAGCCCCCGAAAGCCCTGATCGGAGGGAAGCTCGGCGATCGCGTTCAGCAGGTGCTTCTGCTTGTCGCTGTAGAGGTGGTTGTTGGCCAGGGCGTGCAGCAGCAGCGGCGCGGCGCCGCCCTTGAGACCCTCCGCCACGGTCGCGATGATCTCGGTGGACCAGCCGTCCCAGTGCAGGCTCGGCGGCTGGGGGAGCTTCTCCAGCGGCTCGGCCGAGGAGAGCGAGCACAGCAGCATCGACCACTCGGCCGAGCCCAGCCGCGCGCCCGACGTCGCGCACTCCTCGGCCCAGTCGGACTCGGACGGCACCAGGTACGCCGCCGCCACCAGGCGGGCCAGGTCGGTCCGGCATCCGGCCAGGGCCTCGACCGCCGTGCGGTGGGTCTCCTCGTCGCACGCCGCCAGCAGCGACCGGACACGATCCGCGGCGGGGCGGTACGCCGCCACCGTCCGGACGGCCGCGCGTCGGACGCGCGGGTTCAGGGCGCGTGAGCCGTTCCCATCGGTCTTGACGGCCACCGTGAACAGCTCGACGGTGGCCCTGGCCGCGAACGGCAGGCCGAACTCCGCCACCCAGGCGTCGGCGGCCGTCCGGACCTTGTTGTCGGCGGAGACCGCGAACAGCGCGGCCAGCACCGCCGCGCCGACCGGGTTCCGGCTGCCGGATCGGTGGGCGCGGGCGGCCGCCACCAGGTCCGCGTCGCTGCGGTCCGAGGTGAGCGCCTGCTCCAGCCAGTCGTCCATCCGCCTCAGCGAGGCGTGGTACTCGTCCACCGCGTTCTTCACCGCGGCGGCCGGCGGGCGGGAGACGCCGCCCCGGCGGGGGAGCAGGGCCCTCCGCCAGGCCTCCGGCAGGACGAAGGCGTCCTCGTCGACCGGGCCGTCCGGGGCGTCCGGCGGCTCGGGGGCGGCGGTCGGCGGGGTCGGCGCGACGGGCCGGGCGATGGGCGGCGGGATGGGCGCCGCGCCCGCCGTGGTCTCGCGGTAGCCCTTGCGCTCCTTCTCGGCGACCGTCCTGGCGAAGTGCGCCTGCGCGGCCTCCGCGGTCGGGAACTCCTTGCTCTGCTCCCGCCCGGCGGTGCCGGACCGGCCGTAGCGCACGGTCACCGCGGCACCGTCGACCGCGGCCTCCCAGAACTTGTCCGAGCCGCCCTCGACGAACTCCCAGCGCCGCACAGCTCCGCCCCTCTCCTCGACACGTTTGATCAGGGGAGGAACAGTAGCGAGGCCCACCGACAGGCCGACCGCCGGACCGCCTGTCACGGCGGTCCGGACCGCCCGGCGCGGTCAGGGCGCGAGCGGCGAGGGCGGCCCGGCAGGCCGCCCGCGGCGAGGTTCGGAGCGGCGGACGGTCTACCGGGCGGGCCGGCTCGCGGCCAGCAGGTCGTGCAGGAGGGGGAGCAGGTCCTCGGAGTCGGCCTCGGCGAGCTCGCCGAACGCGCCGCTCGTGCGGGCCAGGACGATCCCGGCGAAGGCCGCCGCCGCCAGTTCGGCCCGCAGCCGGGGCCGGTCGGCCTGTTCGGCGGTGAAGCGGTCCTGCAGCGGCTGCACCAGCCGCTCGTGGAGGTAGGTGCGCGCTGCCCGCTGCACCTCGGTGTTGTCGCCGGGCAGCACCGCGGCCTGGAAGGTCGGGCCGGGGCCGCGCCGGGAGAAGCGTTCCAGCAGGCCGCGCAGCCGGTCCTCCTCCAGGAGGTCGGCCGGTGCCGTGTCGCCCAGCTCCATCTGGACGGCGGCCAGGTAGAGCTGCGTCTTCCCGCCGAAGTATCGGGCGATCAGCGCCGGGTCGACGCCGGCCCGGTCGCCGATCTCCCGGATGGTGGTGCGTTCGAATCCACGCTCGGCGAAGAGTTCCGTCGCCGCCCGGATCAGGAGTTCCCGGCTGCGGGCGGCGTCGCGGCGCCGGGGTGCCGCGGACCCCGGTCCGCCGCCGTTCGTGGCGGCGGACCCGCCGGCCTCGGGGGCTGCGCCGGCCTCGGGAGTGGCGCCGGCCTCGGGGGTGGCGTCGGTCACCGCTCGGCCCCGGCCCGCAGGACGGGTGCCTCGCTCCCGCCGACAACCATGTCGTCGATGCTCTCTTCCACGATCAGCCCCTCGTCCACGCGCGCACCCTTCCGGGAGCCGGTCGCGGCACCGAGCCGCGGCAGGACGATCGTAGCCAGGCCGATCACCACCCACACCGCGCAGCCGATCAGCGCCGCGTCCCGGTAGCCGCTGTCGGTGGGCAGCTGCCGTCCCGGCGCGGTGTGCGCCTGGAGCACGGCGCCGCACAGCGCGCTGCCGGTGGAGTAGCCGACGTAGCGCAGCACCTGGTTGAAGCTGACCGAACTGCCGACCTCGTGGGCCGGCACCGCGTTGACGATCAGCCCCGGCATGACGGCGAAGGTGCAGCCGACACCGAGTCCGGCGATCGCCATCACCACCATGAGTTCCCAGAGGTGGTCGCGGGCGGACAGGAAGAGCAGCACCGACACCAGCGAGACCGCGCAGCCCAGCGGGAGCACCAGGGCGGAGGAGGTGCGCCGGGCGAGCCCGGGGACCACCTTGCTGGACAGCAGGCTGGCCGCCGAGAACGGCAGCAGGACGAGGCCGGCGACCACGACCGAGGCGCCGAGGCCGTAGCCGGCGGCGGTCGGGGTCTGGACGTAGCGGATCACCAGCGACATCAGCAGGTACATCCCGACGCCGGCGACCAGCCCGGCCACGTCCGCGGTCAGGACGACGGGATTGCGCAGCGAGCGCAGGTCGACCAGCGGGTGGGCGGTGCGCAGCTCGTGCCACAGCCAGCCGGCCAGCAGCAGGAGGGAGAGGACCGCCACCGTCCGCAGCCGGGCGCTGTCCCAGCCCCAGGTCTCGCCCTCGCTGAGCACGAGCAGGAGGCCGACCAGGGTCAGGCCGAGCAGCACCGCGCCGGGCACGTCCAGTGGGCGCCTCTCACGGTCCGTGGTCGGGGGCAGCACCAGGGCGGCCAGCAGGAGGGCCAGGGCGCTGATCACGGCGCCGAACCAGAAGCCCGCGTGGATGCCGAAGGATTCGGCTATCAGGCCGGTGATCGGGTAGCCGAGGCCGACGCCGGCGACGGTGGTGATGGACAGGAGCGCGACCGCCGAGCGGGAGGCCGCGGGGGGAAGGTTGTCCCGTGCGGTGGCGATGGCCAGCGGGGTGAGTCCGAGCCCGACCCCCTGCAGCGCGCGCCCCGCGACCAGCCAGCCGAAGCCGAGCGGCAGCGAGGCCAGCACGCTGCCGAGCACCACCACGGCGGCGGCGGTGAGGGTGACCGTACGGCGGTGCGGTCCGTCGCCCAGACGACCGAGCACCGGGGTGGTGACCGCTCCGACCAGCATGGTGATGGTCAGGGACCACTGGGCCTCGGAGAGCGAGATGGGGGGCCGGCTGCACCGGCCACGGCGGCTTCTACCTCCTCAGCGCCTGACCCCGCGCCACGTCCGCTGCACCGGAGGCACCGCACGTCGTGCGGTGCCTCCGGCACGTCCCCGCTCGACCCGAGCGGGTGGCGGCGCTCCCGTACCTGCGGCGGTCACCGAGCGGCGGTGGCGCGGGTGTGCCGAGTCCGTGCTGCCGCCAGCCGCGCAGCAGCTCGAAGTCGAGCACGGCGCCGCGTGCCGCGTCGGCCCGCACCAGCTCCAGCGCACCGGTGGCGGGTGGCCGGGCGGGGGTTGCCCACGGGCGGGGGACAGCGTGCCTGCACCGGACCGGACGACGGCACCGCCGAGGCGCTCCGGGCGATCGCCTCGACGGAGCCCGCCGACCGCGAGGCTCTGCTGCCGGCCGCCTACCGAGCCTTCGCCGGTCAGCTGGACGGCAGCAACGCGGCTCGCCGGCACGAGGAACCGGAGCTCCGGTTCAAGGAGCGCGAGCAGCGGCGGCAGGGTGAGACGGGGTGAGGGAGCGGGCTCGGCCGGCCGCCGCGGCCTTGCGTCGGGCACGGGCGATCAGGTTCGCGGTTTCCGCCAGTGCCTTCGTCCGCTCCATGGTCCGCTGGTTGGGCTTCGCTCGGTCGGACGCCTGTGGCTCCTTGGCACGGGTCGGGACGGCCGAAATCCTGGTCGCGGCGAAGAGCAACGCGCCGGTGGCGTCCGCGTCGTGGGATGCGACCCACGTGATCGGTTCGGCGCCGGGTACGCGCGGGGTACGTGCCGACGCCGCCGGCTCAGGTGAGGAGCACGGCCGTGAGGCCGTGGATGCCCGGGCCTTCGAGGTGGACCTCGGCCGGCGTGGTGCCCCTGGCGGCCGAGGCGCCGGAGCGCCCGCGCGCTCCGGCGGTACCCGCCTGCCGTCGTCAGTGCAGCAGCACCCGCAGGCTGAGCAGTCCCCGGTGCCTTGGGTTTTCCTGCCACTGCGCGGCGGCGGCCGGTTCGGCCAGGCGCAGGGCCGGGAAGCGGCGCAGCAGTTCGCTGAACGCGACCTCGGCCTGTAGCCGGCCCAGCTGTGCGCCGAGGCAATGGTGGATGCCGTGGCCGAACGCGAGGTGTCGGGTGGCGTCCGGGCGGGTGATGTCGAAGCGGTCGGGGTCGGCGAAGACGGCCGGGTCGCGGTTGGCGGCGAGCAGCGCGATCTGGACGAATTCGCCGGCCGGGATCGTGGTGCCCGCGATCGTCACCGGCTCGGTCGTGCGGCGTAGCGAGGCGATGCTGAACGGGCTCTCGTAGCGCAGGACTTCCTCGATCGCGCCGGGAAGCAGCTCCGGATTCGCACGCAGCGTCGTGAGTTGTTCGGTGTGGCCGAGCAACGCATGGATGCCGTTCGCGATCAGGTTGACGGTGCTCTGGTGGCCGGCGATCGCGAGCAGGAACGCCATCGAGGTGATCTCGGCCTCGGTCAGCCGGTCGCCGCCCGCCTGGGCGGCGAGCAGTTCGGAGATCAGGTCGTCGCCCGGGTGGGTGCGCTTGTGGTCGACCAGGGCGCGCAGGTAGTCCGCCATGCCTTCGGCAGTCTCCACCGAGACCTCGCCGTCCGCTCCGCCGTCGCCGTCCGCCCCGCCGTCGTCGTCCGAGCCGGCATCGACCGCGTTGCCCCGGACTTGGAGGTTCTCCCGTTCGGCCTGCGGCGCGCCGAACAGCTCGAAGACCACCGCGAGTGGCAGCGGCAGCGCGAACTCGCTGATCAGCTCGGCCGAGTCGAGCCCGTCCAGCTGGTCCAGCAGCGCGCCGACGTGGCGCTCGACCATCGGTCGTAGGGTCGCCACCTGCCGCCCGGTGTAAGCCTGTTGGACCAGCTTGCGAAGTCGGGTGTGCTCCGGGGGGTCGGAGTTGAGCATATGCGTCATCAGGTCGCGGCCCGGGCCTCCCTCGGAGTTCCCGACGTGTTGGGCGAACGCCTCGGTGACGGCCTTCTTGCTCAGCCGGGGGTCGGCGAGGGCGCTCCGACACTCGGCGTGGCCCGTGACGACCCAGCCTTCGAGTCCGGCCGCGCCGCCGAACCGGACCTTGCGGGCGCCACCCTCGGTGCGCCAGCGGCGGTACGCGGTGTGCGGGTCGGCGTAGAACCGGCCGTCGGCGAACTCCGATTCGGTAACGCCGTGTTCGGTGTGTATGTGATCAGCGTGCATCGCGTGCCTTCAGGACGCGGACCTCGCTGACGCCGAGCAGGCCGAGCAGCGGCACCTTGGCGGTCCGCTGATCGGGGTCGACGACCAGGCCGGCTGCCCGGATCTGGTCCAGCAGCAGTTCGGCGAGCGGCATCACCATGTGCCGGCCCCAGCAGCGTTCGGAGGAGTGCCCGAACGGCAGGTAGCCGGGAGTGCTGTCCGGGTCGAGGTGGTCCCAGCGCTCGGGGCGGAACTCGTCCGGGGCCTCCCACAGCGCCGGGTCGCGATGTGAGAGCAGCGGCAGGACGAGGACGTCGTCGCCCGCACCGATCCGTGGATCGAGAGCGGGGTACTCGGGCGATGCGCGGCGCAGGATGTTCCACGACGGCGGCAGCATGCGCAGTGACTCGAGGATGATGTTCCGGTTCGGCGTGCTGTCGTTGAACGGCGAGCCGAGCCAGAGCGCGTTCGCGACCAGGGTGGAGATGGTGAAGCAGACGGGTGCGGCGGCTCGGCGGTACATGCCCAGCGCGTACCGTCGATCCTGGTAGTCGGCCGCCTTGGCGGTGAGCTTGCCGAGTTCGGTGAGGTCGTCGCCGGGCTTGGGCCTACCGGGCAGTGCGGCGCCGACCGAGATGACCAACCAGGTGAGCAGCGGCGTCAGTTCGAGGTTGCGGCTCATCAGGATTCGCAGCCGGCGCGGGTCCCGACCGAGGATGAGGTCGCGCAGGAAGAGATGACCGGTGAGCGGCCACGGACCGGACAGGTCGATGTTCTGCGGCAGCGGGGCCTTCAGCGCCTCGCGCACGTCGCTGCCGATCGTCCGCGTCACCGAGGACGCCTCGGTGCGGGTGATCGAACGTCCGTGCAGCGGTTTGAATGTGGGCCGTTCGATCTCGGTGGCGCGCCGGGCGGCGAGGATCCGGTCGGTGAGCTCGGGCCCGGCGACCCCGATCGTGTCGGGTTCGAGCCGGACGGCGTCCTTACCTAGATGGTCCCTGAGCAGGGCCTCAAGTCGGGGGGAGAGCACGGTGTTTCGCGAACGGGCGGAGGCGGGGGAGAGTGCCATGTGATGTCTCCGAGACTTTGCCGGGGCCGGTCTCCGTCCCCGCCCGGGCCCGATCTCTCGGCGGAGGCCGCGAGGGGGCAGGGGCGGGGACGGATCAGCTGTTCAGGTACCGGAGGTACCGATCAGTCGGCTTAGTACCAGACGTACCAAGCGCTGGCCTTCAGGCTCTTCTTGGCGAAGGACGCGTCACGGATGGCGAACAGGATCTTCATCATTGGTTCTCCCTTTCATTACCGGATGGCTGAGTGAACGTAGGGCCACTCTGCAGTTGCCCTACAGGCGTATCCACGCAGCCGGGTCTCCGGCAGGTTCACCTCAGTGGGCGGATCTTTCCGAGAGACTGGGGGATGTGAGGGGTTTGCCAGCGTATCTTCTGATTCTTCTCCTGCGGCGGTGTGACCGCTGTGCCGGGCGCCTTGGCCCCCAGGCAGCGGGCGGTACGGTGTCGGGCCTCCGGATCGGGGCCATGATGCTCTGGCACGACACGTTCATCCGGGACGAGCGGGTCACCCTGCCGGTCGCCGGGCACGAGGCCACGGCGACCACGCCGACCGGGCTGCTGCCGTTCCTCAGGACACGCTGAACCTCAGAAGGAGGCGGGGGCACGGCGCCGCGACCTCGTCCTCAGGGGGAGGGCCCCATGCCGCGAGTGCGGCGGAAACCCCCTGTGGGCCGGATTCCAGATAGCAGATCATGTTCACCGGGTACCGACTGTTGTCGAACATGTAGCGGTCCATCGGTGTCGGCTTCTCGCTTATTCGCAGCCCTCGCTCTTCGGGTGGGCCGATCCGGTGCCAGTCGGGATGCAGATGAATGGAGCCCAGGATCTCGACCCCGTCACGGTCCGCCTGCCGGTGAATACGCAGCAGATCCTGCGAGCTGCACCAGAATCCCCGGCGGGGGTTTCGGTAGGCGCTTCCGAAGCACGGCTCTATGGAGGTCGAGAACTCTTCGAGCGCCATCGGGTCGGTGGCACGGACGTTGGTCGCGAACTGGACCGAGGTGACGGCCGCGACACCGTCGTCGACGGTGCCGAGCAGGAGGGCGAAACAGGAGGGTGGTTCCTGCGGGGTACAGGCCTCGTATTCATCGCGCGCTACCGAGATGAACGACTTGAGGGCGTCGAATCCGATCAGGGCGGTGTGGGGGGTGAGGGTCACGGCGGATTCTCCTCCTTCAGCCGACATGCGCATGGTGGTCCGCCGCGGTGGTCCGTGAAGCGAGATCCAGCGAGTGAACCTCGGCCGGGGAGAGTTCCAGGGTCGCTCCCGGGGTCAGTTCGGCGAGCTGCTCGGGCGTCCTGCTGCTGGCGAGCGGAGCGACGACATGGGGCTGCGCCCTCAGCCAGGCCAGGGCCACCGCGGCGGGGGCGGTGCCGTGCTCGGCGGCGATCGTGTCCAGCGTCCGGAGCACCGTGCGGCCGCGGGGCGTTTCGCCGTACGGTCGTGCCGCGGCGCTGCGGACGCTGGGAACGGCGGGTGCGCCTTCGCGGTACTTGCCCGTCAGGAAGCCCTGCGCCAGGGCGAAGTACGGGACGCAGGAGACGTCCTCGCGCTCGCAGACCGGGGCGATCCCACTCTCGAAGGGCTCGCGTTCCATGAGGTTGTAGGGAGGCTGGACCGCCACGTACGAGGCGAGCCCCGAACGCTTCGAGACCTCAAGGGATTCGGCCAGCCTGGGGCCGCTGATGTTCGAGGCACCGATATGGCGCACCTTCCCTGCCGTGATCAGCGTGTCGAGTGCGGCGAGGGTCTCTTCGAGGGGAGTTTCCGGGTCGTCCGCGTGCGTGTAGTAGAGGTCGATATGATCCGTCCGCAGACGGCGCAGGGATTCCTCCACCGCCTGGTGGACGACCTTCGCCGTGAGCCCGGACAGTCCGTTCAGTCGGCCCACCTTGGTGGCGATGACGAAACGGTCCCGCTGACCGCGCGCGGCCAGCCAGTTGCCGATGATGGACTCGGACTCCCCGCCCGTGTTTCCGGGGGCCCACTGGGAATAGGAGTCGGCGGTGTCGATGAAGTTCCCGCCTGCGGCGGCGTAGGCATCGAGGACGCGGAAGGATGTCCGCTCGTCGACGGTCCATCCGAAGACGCTGCCGCCGAGGCAGAGTGGAAAGACGTCGAGCTCGGAATGTGCGATGGTAACCAATGGACGCTTTCTGGTTCTTACCGGTTTCGGAGGTCGATTCCGGTGCGGAGGGTGGGGCACAGGGGGGCGCGGCTCGGCGCGACTTCCCACGTCGCCCCCAGCTGAGGGGTCGGCTGACGCCCCCGACAGCAATGTCCAATGAATAGCGTGCACTTGATAGTCAGTCAGTGCGGAAACCGATACTACCTTCCGGTCCGACGCCATGCCGAGGCGTCAGCCGGACTCCGTCGTGGTCGGGGTGTGCGCCTGCGCCGTCGTTCTCGCGCTCGAACGGCTCGACGGCGAGGCCGCCCCCGGTGGTTACCGGGCCGACGCGGGTCGCGGCCGGGGCGTGGGTCGCAGGCTGTAGGCGCGGGTGGTCCCTTCGCCCGATCTTCTGCGCAGCCGCCGCTGCGGCGTGCCTCACTCCGGGCGGCAGGCCGTCGGCCAGTTCCAGGAGCTCGTGGCCGGTCCACGGGTTCTGGCCGAGGGGCTGGTCGACAGCAGCGTGCCGTGCTCAGGGGCGGTGCGCGACCCGCCGGGCGTACTGTTCCCGGACTCCGACCCGAAGTAGCCTGGGCACGCTGATCGGGTGTCAGAATCGCACATGCTCTGGGGGAATCATGCGCATCGTCATCACCGTTCGGAGCGATGAGCCGGACGGACGCGCCGTCGGGGCGAACGACATCCACGGGCTGCGGCGCTGGCTTGGCGAGACGCCGGCCCTGCGGGGCAGGGTCGGCCGGGATGTGAGTCCCCCTGAGCCCGGAAGCATGGGCGCGGCCACCGAAGCACTGGTCGCCCTGCTCGAACCCGGGGGTGTGGCCTCGGTCTTCGCCGGAGCGGTGGTCGCCTGGGTGCAGACTCGAAGGGGCAGTCACACCATCACCATCACGCGGCCGGACGGCAGCCGGATAAGCCTCTCCG
The DNA here is from genome assembly GCF_055589745.1 of Kitasatospora sp. NPDC041917. Classification (NCBI taxonomy): domain Bacteria; kingdom Bacillati; phylum Actinomycetota; class Actinomycetes; order Kitasatosporales; family Streptomycetaceae; genus Kitasatospora; species Kitasatospora sp. NPDC041917. The sequence continues at coordinate 118,385 of NZ_JBVJBI010000019.1, forward strand.
CCAGCCGTGTGAAGAACCTGACGCCAGAACAGCTCATGGACCTGACGCGCGAGTTGACGGCGGCGCTCGACCCATCGTCCCCGTCCGCGGACTCCGAGGGCGCCGGCACGGGGCCCGCACAGTGACCGTCCGGCCATCCCGGCTGTTCGGACCGGGCGCGCACGCCGTCCTGATCGGCACCGCAGCCCACCGCGCCGGCTCCCTCCTAGGACCGCTGCCCGCCGTGGAGACCACGCTCGACGACGTCGCGGCCGCGCTGCGGGACCTCTGCGGCCTAACCGGCGACCGCATCCACCGAGTCTCGCCGTACGCCTCGTCCTCCGACGTGGTCGCGATGGTCGAACGGCTGGTCGAGCAGGCGGAGGGCGTGGTGCTGCTGTACTACGCCGGCCACGGCATCCTCGGGCCGAAGGAAGACCTGCACCTCGCCACCTGGGCCAGCGAGTCCGACCAGTCGGTCGCTCACGCGGTGCCCTACCGAACCCTCGCCGACCTGCTGGGCAACGCACGCCACGGCAGCATCGTGGTGCTCGACTGCTGCTACTCGGGCAGGGCCGCCGTCCCTGCCGGCAGCCCGGGCGACCCGTTCGTCCACCCCCGGCCACAAGGCAGCGTGCTGCTCAGCGCGGCCTCCCGCATGGCGCTCGCCTACTCGCCGCCCGGCCAGCCGCACACGCTCTTCAGCGGACGGCTGCTCGGCCTGCTGACCGAGGGGGACCCGACGGGCCCTCCCGACCTGACCCTCGACAGCATCTACCAAGCGCTCAGCGGTATGCCCTGGGAAGGCGACGCCCGCCCGCGTCTACAGAGCGACGGCCCGATGGGCGCCGCGGTACTGACCCGCAACCGCGCCTACCCGGAACGGCCCGAATGGAACCCGCTGCCACCCGCCCCCGGCCCATGCCCGTACCCGGGCATGGGAGCGTTCAAGGCGGCGGAGGCCGGGTACTTCTTCGGCCGTGAGCAGTTCACCGAGCGGCTGATCGAGGCGGTCTGCTCCCCAGGGCGCCGAGGTCCGCTCCTCCTCGTCGGGGCCTCCGGCGCCGGTAAGTCGTCGCTGCTGAGGGCGGGCCTGCTCGCCGGGCTGGCGGACCGCAGGGCGCTGCGCCCCGGGGAGGTGCCCTGGCCGGTCATGCTGCTCGCGGCTCCCGGGGCGCGTCCGCTGGACCTGCTCGCCGGGCGTTGGGCGCAGGCCACCGGCCGGGCTCCCGACGACGTCCTGCGGATGCTCTCGGAAGGGGTCTTCCCCACCGCACGCCCTGGGTACTACGCGCCCCGACTGCTGGTGGTCGACCAGTTCGAGGAGGTGTTCACCCGCTGCGAGGACCAGGCCGAACGCGAGCGGTTCATCGAGCTGCTCGCCGGCCCCGGCGGCTCACCGGACGGATCAGGCCGGCCGCTGGTAGTCCTGGCCCTGCAGGCCGACCACTACGGTGCGGTCTCGCACCCGGCCCTGTACCCGGCGGCGGAGCACGGAGTCCTCAACCTGCCGCCGTTGGGCCCCGCGGAGCTGCGCGCCGCGATCGAGGGCCCGGCCCGGGAGGCGGGCCTGACGCTGGAGGACGGGCTCACCGACCGGCTGCTGCACGATCTGCGGCACGGCCGTGACGACGAGCAGGTCCCGCCGCTCGGTGAGGCCCTGCCGTTCCTGGCACACGCCCTGCACAACACCTGGGTGAACCGCAGTGGTCACGTGCTGACCCTCTGGGGCTACCAGCGCACCGGCGGGATCTGGCAGTCGGTCCGGCTCACCGCCCAGCAGTTGCACGACGCCCTGGATGAGCCGCACCGGGCGGTGCTGCGCGAACTGCTGCTGCGTATGGTCAGCATCGGCCCCGACGGCGAGGCGGTCCGCCGCCGGATCGACCCGGTGGATCTGCTCGACGGGCGGCCCGGCGCCGAGCAGCAGATGATCAGCGAGGTTTTGGACCAGCTGACCAGGGCCCGGCTGGTCGTCCGAAACCAGGACGGCGCGGAGCTCGCCCACGAGGCCCTGCTCAGGGCCTGGAAGCTGCTCGGGTCGTGGCTGCGCGACTTCAAGGCGGAGCTGCTCGCCCACCAGCGGCTCGCCGAGCTCGCCGAGCGCTGGTCGGAGCACGACCGCAAGCCCGACTACCTGGTCAAGGGTGACCAGCTTGCCCAGGTGCGTCCCCTGTCGGACTCTGCCCGGCCCGGGGCGGGAATTGCCCTCACCGCCCTCGAACGGGACTTCCTGGAGGCCTGCGTCGAGGCCGAGCGACGCAGACGCCGGCGCGGTATCGCCCTCAGCGTCGGCGCGATCGGCCTGGTGATGGCCGTGCTGGCGGCCCTCGTGATCGCGTGGTTCCAGCGCGATCTCGCCGACACCCGTGCCTCCGAGGTCCGCTCGAAGCAGATCGCCGCCGTGGCGGACGCCCTGCGGTCCGCCGACCCGGCGGCCGCGATGGAGCTGAGCCTGGCCGCGTTCCGGACGTCGCCGACCGTGGAGGCCAGGTCGGCCCTGCTGCGATCGGCGCTCACACCGGCGCCCGTACGGTTGGAGGGACACACCAAGGCGGTCCTCAACCTCGTTTTCGACAAGGACAGCCGGACGCTCGCCAGCTCCTCGGCGGACCGCACCGTGCGGACGTGGAACGTCGAGGATCCGGTCCATCCGCGGGTCAGGGAGGTCCTCCAGGTCGATGGCACGGCCGTGATCGGCTGGCGTCCGGACGGTCGCTACCTGTTCGCCCAGGCGGCCCGGCAGCTTTACGTCTGGGACATGGCGGACCCGAACCACGCACGGGAGGTGGCCAGGGCGGTGCCCGCCGAATCGGGCATGGCCTACGGATCGGCCGTCAGCCCGGACGGCCGGACCTTCGCGGTCGCCACCGACCAGGGGCTGGTGCTCTGGGACCTCACCGACCCGAGCCGGCCGCGCGCCGAACGCGCCGCGGGCCCCGATGGGGCCGAATCCCTGAACTGCGTCGCCTTCCACCCGGACGGGCGCACGCTGGCCGTGGGCATGAGGGGAGGGAACGTCCGGCTCTGGAACCTCACGGAACAGCGGACGGCCACCCCCGCGACGCTGATCGAGGACACGTTCGCGATGTCCGTCGCGATCAGCCCGGACGGGCGGACCCTGGCGGGCGGCAGCATCGACACCGGCGTGAAGGCCTGGGACATCACGGACCGGGACCACCCGAGGAACACCTTGAGCCCGTTCGAACTGAAGCAGACTCTTCCTTCGCTGTCCTTCCGGGGTGACAGCAGGTACCTGGCCGCCGCGGGATGGGACGGCCGCGTTCGGCTGTTCGCCGTCCAGCGGGACGGTGACCTCTCTTCCGCCCATGAGCTGCCCTCGGAGGACGTACGCCCGCTCGGGCCCCGCCCGGACCTCGCCACCCTGAAGCCCGGTGACCGGGACAAGGTGCCCCTGCCGCCCTTCGCGGTGCAGTCGGTCGCCTACCGGGCAGACAACCGGGGCCTGGCGGTGGGCAGGTACGACGGCGGCATCCGTCTGTGGAACCCGTTGCCGAGTTCCGCCCCCGACTTCGCCTCGGCCGAGGGTGAGGTCGCCGGTTCGATCCTGTCCTCGGAGGGCCGGTACTACGTGGGCACGAGCGCCGGCGCCGGGGCGGCGCGCATCTGGCAGGTCGGCCGCACCGGGGGCGATTCCGTGGCGACCGCTCCCGCACTGGTCACCGCCCTGCCCGAACCATGGGTGAGGGCGCGGTTCCTGCCCGGACGGGAAGCACTGATCAGCCAGGACCGGGACGGGAAGAAGCTGAAGCTCTGGGACTTCACAGGCGGAAAGCTCCGGCCCGGCCAGGAGTTCGACAGCACGGCCGACGACGGGGCCTCGCCGGGCTTCTCGTTCGGCCCCGGCAGCCGGCTGCTCGCGTTGCACCGGCCGGAGTCGGGGGACGTCGGCCTCTGGGACATCGAGCGACTCGACCAGGCGCAGCAGGTGGGCACGATCCGCGGGGCCGGAGACCAGATCACGCTCGCGTTCACCGGACCGCACTCAGTGGCGCTGCTGCGGCCGCAGGAAGCGCAGTTCTGGGATGTGACGGATCCACGGCAACCACGCCGCACCGCCCAGGTGGCCGAGCCCCCGCAGTCGTTGTACAACACCGACGGCGGGTGGCTGCTCGTCACCGCGCCGCTGCTGGACCCCCGCCCGGGCAGGATCACGATCGGCGAGAAGACGGTCCGAGTCTGGTCCTCCTCGGACGGTGGCGACGGCGCTCGGGTGCTCGGCACCACGGCCGGGGAAGGCCAGACGAACGCTCTGCTCTCGGACCGGCTGCTGGCGATGGCGAGCGAGAAGGGGCGGCCGGCTCTGCTGGAGCTGCCGGAACTCCGCCCGGTGGCGCTCCAGGGCGGCCTCGTGGGCGTCTCGGGCTTCGTGGCGGACCGCGAGCACAAGCAACTGGTCGGCTGGAAGTCCAAGGGCGGCGGCTCACTGACGGTCTGGCGCATGCCGTCCGGGGACGGGCAGGCCAGCGCGGAGGGTGCCGAACTCCTCGCATCCACCGAGGGGCTCCGGCAGATCGCCGGTCTCGACCTGGGGTCCCTGTCCGTCCTGGGCTTCACCCCCGAGGACGGCGCCGCGCTGCTGGCCTTCGACTCCGATGTTCTCAAGGCGCTCGACGTGGCGGTGCTGATCGTGCCCATGGACCTCGGGAAGGAGCTGCCGGCCATGCTCTGCCGGTCGCTGCCGGACAGGATGACCGAGGCCCGGTGGAAGGATCTCCTCCCCGGTGTGGCGCGCACCGACCCGTGCTCCTGAGAGGGCGTACACGTCGGTGCGGTCGACAAAGCCGTCAAGTGCTTCCATGGTGGCCCTGGGACCAGATGCTCAGGGCCGGCTACCGCGTCGGGCCGCTTGAGGACGTGGTCGGACTGCGCCCTGCCCCTCTACCGTGGGCGCCCATCCCGTTGCGAGGCCGGAAGACGATGCCCTGACCGAATCTACGCTCAAAGCTGAGGCGTTCCATCGGGCCGGCGTGCAACGACGACCTCGAGGACCTGATCGAGGGCCTGTGGGCAGTGGATGTCGTCGGACCCGGACAGTTCGGCGGGCCGCCGCTTCACAATGTGGGCGTCATGATCAATGCGTGTGCCTTCAAATCGGCGTGCGGTGACGGCAACAAGGCGGTCCATGACGAGCCCGACGGCCTGACATACGGCTTCCGGAGCGTGGGGGAGGAGACCGGGGCGCCGATGCCCAACCAGATGTCCATCGACCTCGGAGCCGGCTGGAGCCTGGGGTGTGCCACAGCTTCCCGGCCGACACTGAGGTGGTGATGGCCGACGGATCCCGGAAGAGGATCTCCGAGGTTCGGCCGGGTGACGAGGTGAGGCCAGGAGACGGGGGCGGCACGGCGGGGATGTCGGCGCCGGTGACCGACGTGATCACCACCGGAAGCGACAAGGCGTTCGTCCGGATCGTTGTCTTTGACGGTGATCGCACCGAGGACCTGACCTCGACCGGGAACCACCCGTTCTGGAGCGCTTCGCAGGACCGTTGGGTGGAGGCGGCCGATCTCGCGCCCGGGACGAGCTTGCGCACCACGGACGGCAGGACTGTCGTGGTGACAGGGGTGACTCCCTTCAACGATCACGAGCGGACGTACGACCTGAGTGTCGAGCAGACCCACGCGTACTTCGTGGTGGTAGGCGACGTCGCGGTCCTCGTCCACAACTGTGGGGGCGGTCGACCTGGGCAGAACCTGCCCTGTACCTGCTCGATGGACGACGTCTTCGTCCGCCGTGGCACGAGCTGGGAGAGCACAGGTCGTCTGGAGCGCATGGCCAGCGAGGCGGAGGCGACTGGCCGCCTGCCCTACGGGGTTTCGGTGACCGTGCCGGAGTCCAGCGCGGCCCTGTCGAACAATCCCGCGGACGCCTCGACGGCCGCAAAGGGAGCGATCGTGGCACACTTCGAACTGCGCTACACACCGACAAGGGCCGACACATGCGCCACACCGTCGTTCTCCCGAAACCTGTTCAGGCAGAGGCTCAGGGCGCGTTCAACTGGGCGTTCGGAAGGAAGAAGCGATGACCTCGGACCAAGGCCCCATCATGAAGGCGGTCGCGATCTTCGACTGGCAGGACGGTCCTCGGGAAGGCTTCGCTCGCCTGGACACTGGACATGGGGCGTGGTGGTACTTCCGGACGCTGGCCACTCGATTCGATCCGGACGATGTCGACCAGTGCCTCTACGCCTTCTCGGAGGTCCCGGCGGACGACGCGCTTGCCCTGGAGGACGAGTTCGGAGCGGCGGAAGGTCTGCCAATCATCTGGCCGGGAGATCCTGGCGAAGTCTCGACCCGTGCCACCGAGATTGTTGAACGGGTCGCCGCCGATGCGCGACGCCCGTCCCTCGTCGGGCGAGTAGTGGGTTCCACCGGGCGCTGCGAGCTGTGGCAGGTCTACACGTCGTTCGGCTTCCCAGCTGAGCCGTCCTAAGGGCTTGCAGATAATTAACACGCTGATTTTGTGGCGGAGTTGGGCTAACGTCCTTGTGTGACGACGCGGGCGTGGATGGCGGCCAGGGCGGTGGGCGGGGATGGTGCGGGCGGGATCTCGGCCCCGTGCCGGTCGAGTAGCTGCCTGATCTTGTGGAAGGTGCGGTGCACCGCGCTCCGGCTGCTGCCGAACAGCACGGCGAGGGGTTCTGCGGGCAGGCCGAGCCGCAGGTGGAGGGCGGTAGCCAGGACCTGCTCGGGAAAGGGCAGCCGGGGCGGGCGGCCCATCCCGGCGCCGGGTTGTGCTTCGTGCAGAGCGGCCAGGCTGGCGGTGAGGACGTCCAGGTCGTGCTGGGACATGCCGGTCAGGGTGGGATCGGACAGCGTGGCCTGGTCCCAGGCGACGCCGGGAACATGCTCCTTGGCAGGGGACACGCCCACCAGCGCAGGGTGGAGGACGTAGTTCCAGTCGCCGTGGAAGGCGTGCCGAGTAAGCGGCAGCGCGGCCATGTCCGCGTCGCCGATCTTGACGCCGGTCGGGTAGCTGCCGGTGTCGAGTTCGGCGTGGACGCGCAGTCCGCTGCGGCTGGTGGTGGCGGCGATGGTCTGCACGATGACCTCGCGGCTGGTCAGTGGGCGGCCTCGCCAGTCCATGGTGATGTGGGAGAACAACCTGTGCTCGATCTTGTTCCACTACGAGGTGCCCGGCGGCAGGTGGCACACGGTGATGGTCAGCCCGGTTTCGGCGGCCAAGGCGGCGAGCTCGATCTTCCAGGCCCGGGTGCGGTGGCCGTTGGAGCCCCCGGCGTCCGCGGTGATCAGCAAGCGGGTGGCCTGCGGGCAGGTGTCCTTGCCCTGGCCGTGCCACCATCGGCGGATCGGGGCCACCGCGAAGGCGGCGGTGTCGTGGTCGCAGCCGACGTTGACCCAGCCGGCGTTCGCCGCGAGGTCGTAGATCCCGTACGGGACGGCCTTGCCCAGCTCGGGATCGGCGAAGTCGTGGACGCTGACCCGCACCGGCTCGCCGGCGGGCTGCCACTCGCGGCCGCTGTTCTTGAACTCGCCGACCAGTTCCTTCTTCTTGGTGTCCACACTGATCACCGGTTGGCCCGCGTCCCGGTGCTCGCGGACCTGTTCGTTGAGGTGGCGGAACTGCGCGTCGCGGTCTGGGTGTTGGGTGCCTTCAAGGGTCTTGGTGTTGGCCTGGAGACTGAAGCCTTCCTCGCGGAGCAGGTCGGCGACCGTGTCGACCGAGATCCGGTGGCCCTGTCTGGTCAGCTCCGAGGTCAGGCGGCGGGTGGACTTCGTCGTCCACCGCAACGGCGACATCGGATCACCGCGTACATCGGGCTCGACCAACGCCAGCAGCACCGACCGCAGCCCGGAGTCGAGTTCGACCAGTCGCTTGCGCCCTCCGCCCGGCCGGCGCACCCGCCCCAACGGGGCCTGGCCCGACTCCAGCTCGGTCACGCCCTTGGACACGGTCGCCTCGCTGACGCCCGCCGCGCGGGCGACGGCCCGGATCCCGCCGTGTCCCAGCGCCCGGGCCTCGGCTCCTATCGTCAGACGGCGCTGCTGCTCGTCCAGATGCGGCAGCAATGCACAAACTTGGATGCGAGTTGAGACCTCGCCCTCTCCAATACGCCCATACCAGACCAACGAGCCGCAAAGCGGGAAGCAACACGTTGTTCCTCCGCAAGCCCTAAGGGATGTCCCGTAACTTTCCTCACGGGCCTGGGGGCTGTTTGCAGAGGGTCGTAACTGGGTGCGGCGGGACAGTCGTGCCTGGCATCATGGCTCCCGTGAGCATGTGTCGAAAGGCCGATGCCGCGTAGACGGCCACGCGCGCTGCGCGCTGAACGACCGGTCTCCCGCGTCTGGGGGCCAGTCCCGCCCTTCCGAATTCACGGACTCTCGCCTGGGGCGAGCCTGGCCGTGCACCGGGTCGAGCACCTGAACCCCAGCTTCTACATCTACCCGGGCTGCACCGACCGGGCACTGCGGCGCTACCGCGAGTTCCTGCACCCACCGGGCAGAAGCCCGCTGTACCCGCAGGAGGCGGTGTGCTCCTGCTCCGGGTGCTCCTTCGGCGACGTCAGGCATGCACGCGATGTGCTGGAGGAAGTCCTGGAGAGGCTGCCAGAACGGGCTCGTGTCGAGCTCGGCCGACTTGTGAAGCCTCTGGATGCGGTGTTCTTGCGCCGCACTCTGCCGGACCCCTTCGCGCACCGGCGCCAGTGGCGCACGCAGTTCTGGTGGTACCGGCGCTTGGCCGACAGGTCGCCGTGGGGGTGACAGAACCCACGGTGGACCTGCACCAAGGTGGGATGATCACGGCCGTGGCTGGTGTGATCACGGCGTCGGGGCCGTCTTGGACAGCCCCGTTCACTCACGCCCGCGGCGCGGCAACAGCGGTGAAGTTGATCGGCTTCCCGGTCTTGACGAGGCCCGAGAGCGCAGCGCGGGACCGCTCTTCCGCTGCCTCGCTGCGGGATCGGGTTGCCTTCTGGAGGTGATCCGGCAATCCGGTCATGGAGGACTCCTCACGCTCGATATCGGTGGGGTCGGGACGGTCGGTGGTGCCGGCACCCCGCAATGAGGTACGGATAACACCTGGTGCCGCTCTCCGAGGCCTGGGCCTCCGGCGCCTGGGCCTGGACCACCGCGCAGCGCCAGGCCTTCGCCAACGACGTCACCCGCCCCCAGCTGCTGCTGGTCTCCGCAAGCAGCAACCGCTCGGAAGCCGACAAGGACCCTGCGGACTGGATGCCCCCGGCAACGGGCTTTGCTTGCACGTACGTCAGCGACTGGGTCGTCGTGAAGACCCGCTAGGACTTGAGCATTGATCAACGCGAGGCTGAAGCCTTGCACCGGCTCGCTGCTGGCTGCGAGGACACCGAGCTCCAGGTCGTACTCGCCCGATGAGCCGGCAGGCGCCCGAGGCGATAGCCGATCAGCCGCAGCTGACCTCGGATCCGAGCGACCGACCTTCCTCTCCATGGTGAACTGCCTCGCGGTTGCGCTCGGCGGCCTACTTGCCGAGAGCCACTCGCCAGTGAGTGAGACCAAGATCTCCGGTGGGTAGAACCAGGGCCCTACCCACCGGAGCCTTGCTTGACGTTGTGGTGATCAGAGGCTGCTGGTGATCATGGTTCCGGTGTGGTTGCCGGGGATGGCGGTGAGGTCGAGGTTCTCGGGGGCGGCCCAGGTGCCGTCGTTGTGGCGGGCGGTGAGCAGGACCTTGTTGTCCGTGGTGGCGATGGCGAACACGGCGTCGGTGTCGACGGGTGCGGCGCTGATGCTGGTGCCCGTGACGTTCCCGATGACGCCGCCGAGGGAGGCGACGGGCTGCCAGCTGCCGTTGGCCCAACGCAGGGTGTGGTACTGGCCGTCACTGGCGATGAACGCGAGGTTGAGATCGAGATTCTGGCGGGAGATGGCGACGGCGGTCACGGGCGCGGTAGCACCGGCAGCGTCGGCGACCGACCCCCAAGCGCCCCAGTTCCCGCCGGCGTTGCGCAGGGTGTGGTAGATCTTCCCGCCCGACACGGCGGCAATGTGAAGGTCACCGCCGGCGGCCCCGGCGGCGGAGATGGACGTGATGCCCTTCAACGGGCCCGCGACATCGGTGACCACACCGAAGGCACCCCACTGGCCAGCTCCGTTACGAACGGTATGGAAGAGGAAGTCGTCGGCGACGACGGCCACGTGCAGGTTGTCGCCGATGGGAGAGATGGAGACCTGGGTGATGTTGCCGAGATCGTTGAGCGCGATGTTGAGGTCGACGAAGCGCTGCGCCCAGCTGCCGTCCAGGTTGCGGATGGCGTAGTGCAGGTGCCCGTCACCGCCCAGGGCGATGATGTGCGTGGAGGTGTTGATGCCGGCGGTGGCGACGGCCCGCACCCCGCCGATGTTGCCGGCCGCGGCCTGGACGTCCTCGTAGGGGGTCCAGGAACCGTCGTAGAGACGGGACGCGAAGTAGAGGTTGTTGTCGCTGCGGACCAGGGCCTGGGTCTTCCAGCCCAGGGCCTTCGCACGGGTCTGCTGCACCCAGCCGGCGATGTCGTCGACGCGGGTGTTGTAGGCGCCGGTGCGGGTCTCGGTGGCGGGCACGCCCAGGCAGCCGCCCTGCCAGGAGCGGGAGGCCACGGCGACCAGCTCGGCCTTGCCGCCCGTCTCACGGATCACGGGGGCACCGGTGTCGCCCTTGCAGATCGCCGCACCGCCGGTGCCGGTCGTGCCGAGGCCGGCGGCGGCCACGGTGTCGAGCGAGAAAACGCCGGTGTGGAGCTTGAGCGGTACCCACTCGTCCTTGGTCCGGCCGTAACCGGGTACGCGCAGCGTCTGCCCGGCGGTCGGCGCGGCGGTGGCGACCGCCAGCGGGGCGATGCCGTCGACGGGCGTGGCCAGGCGGGCCATGACGAGGTCACGGCCGGCGTACGGCACCAGCTCGGACACCTCGGCGGTCCTGCCGCCGGTGGTGGTCAGGTCGGTGCGGCCGACGGTGGCGACGGTCTTCCACTTCGGCGCGCCGGCCGCCAGGGCCTGCGGCTGCGCCGGGTCGTCGGCGAAGCAGGAGGCGGCGGTGAGCACCCAGTTGCGGTCGACAAGCGTGCCGGTGCAGGCACGCAGGTTGTCGCCGATCACCAGACGTGCGGTGAAAGCGTAGGAGCCGTTGGCGGCGGCGTCGCCGGGGACAGCGCTGGCCGGGGTGCCGGTGGCCAGAGCGCCGGCAGTCGCGGCCGCGACCACTATGCCGGTCCGCCAGGAGCGGGAGGGGTTCTTGTGGGACATGGGGATGGTCCTTCGGGTAAGTGCGTGGGAGCCTGCGGGGCGACCGGCTTCGCGCTGACGGCCTCGCAGAGAACGGGTACGGGTCGACTCGCTCAGTGCTGGCGGCGGCGGTGCTCTGGACGGCGCTGCCGGTGACGGGGGAGAAGGTGGTCCAGCTGCCGTCGGCCGTCTTGTCGGCGGTCCAGATCTCGTCGGCACTGCCGACGGCGAACACGCGCGTGGTGTCGCCGATTGTTGTTGGCGCGACGCGCTTGATGCCGCCAGCGGTCGGAACGATTGAGAAGATCGCCCGTCCAGATGTGAGCGGTAGCTGCAGGCGGTGGTGGTCAGCCGGTGACGGATATTTCGACGATGTTCGTCGGGCTGCCGTTGGTGCCTTCGCCGATCCCCTTGAAGCCGTCCTTGGGGACGTCGACGCTCTGCGGGGTGGTACCGACGGTAAGACCGACCCGGAGCGAGCGGCCGTCGTTGGTCTGGACGGCGAAGGCATCGGGGAGCTGCAAGGTGAGCGTTCCGGATGTGCCGGCGACGGTGAAACAGACCTTGTTGTCGGGGTTGCCTGGGGCCCGAGTCCAGACCTGGATCTGTGAGGGTTTGGCACAGTCGCCGAGCAGCACATGGCCGTCGCCGCGCAGCAGTTTCACCTTGGTGATGTCGGCGCCGCTGGGGTAGGAGAAGTCCTCGACGGCTGGCGACGCGGCGGAGCTGTCGGCGGGCGGCGGGGCGGTGTCGGCGGAAGCGATCGTGGTGGCTGCGGCGAGAACCGTGGCGGTCACGGCGGCGGCCAGCCACCGGCGTGCGGTGGTGCGATCGGTCCTCCAGGCGTCGCGGAGGGGTTGGTGGGTCACCTGGGACTCCATCGGGACGGTGGGCGGGGCTGGTAGGGAGCGATGCCGACGCGGGTCAGCCGGTGATGCGCAGCTCGAGCAGGGCGGCGGGCTTGCCGGTGCCGGTGCCGCTGCCGATTCCGACGGAGGCGGCGGTGCCCTTGGCTATGTCGACGCTCTCGGTACCGTCCACGGTCGTGAGCTTGGCGTTGACCGAGTAGTCATCGGTGCGGATCCGGTACGCGTTGGGTACTTCGAGGGCGAGGTAGCCGGTGCTGCTGGTGGCCCGGAAGCAGATCTGGTTGCCCTTTTCGTTGGGCAGAGCCTTACTCAGCACGCTGATCTGGTCGTCGATGGTGCAGTCGGACAGCAGGATGTGGCCGTCCCCGCGCAGCAGCTTGACGTTCGGGAACGGTGCCGCACCCGGGTGGTTGAAGTCCTCGATCGCCACCGGCGCGGACGAGCTGTCCTCGGGGGTGCCGTCTGCCGATGCGAGTGCAGTGGCGCCCAGTGTTGCGGTCACCGCGACAGCGCCGGCGGCCAGCCAGCGGGGGATGCTCTTTGCCATACCTAATCCTTTTTCTTAATGTCTCATGCCCTGTCTGGTAGCCCAACAAATGGGTGTCCAGTCTGAATGGTGGGCGAACCAAAGATTTTGACGATGCATCAGGTCGACCAATGGGTCGGCCCCCAAGGAATGACGCCTCCCCCCCCTGTGGATCTGGGGGAGGAGCCTTCATCGAACCAGATGATCTGACGTCAAGACAACTCTTGAGCTGCTCTGACCTGCGATGATGTCATGATTTTGGTGAAATTGAGCGCTTGCTGCCGATGCAGGTAGATTTGCTGACATATGGCCAGGTGGAATATCTGGCTGTCTATCTAGGCTTTTAACTCTGCTGCTTCGCATACTTTCTGTTGGGGTGTAATTTCCCGGTAAACTCCGCCGTGGCCATGATCTGGTCGACATCAACAGTGGAGGTCCCTGGTGCACCATCCGATAGCCCGATCACTTCGACGAGGAAGGGGCAGGCCGCCGCTGCTCGGTAGGCTCTCCCTGAGCCTCCTTCCGCTTGCTCTTACGGCTGGCCTCGTGGGGGCCGGTCTTCCGAGTGCTGCCGCCGATGCGCCGGTCGGTGGGCAGATGCAGCTGAGCGACCGCGAGCGCGCAGTCCAGGCATGGCTCACTGGAGGCTCCAGTGTTCATGCGCTCGCAGAGACCGCGCTCGCCGGTTCCGATCAGGACGTCAAGCGCTTCCTGGAGTACGACCTGGCCGGGGCTCAGCACTCGGACAACCTGCTCGCTGCCACGCAGATTTCCAGCCTCGGCGGACCGGCGGTCCGCGAGGCGGCGGACAAGGCGATCGAAGGAAGTGCCGCAGATCTGAGCACGTTCCTGCAGACCGGCTGGCAGGCGGCGCTCCAGACCGACCAGCGAATCATGACGACGCGGATCACCGACCCGGCGACGGGAGCGGGCCGGGGCCTTCAGGCTGCTGGTGATGCCGCACTGCGCGGCAACAGTGACGATGTCCAAAGGTTCCTGACCGAGGACCAGTACACGGCCAAGGACGCCGACGACCGGGTTAAACTCGTCCAGATCCTCAGCGTGGGCGGCTCCAACGTCCAGGCGGCGGCGCGAGCCGCACTCAACGGAACGATCGAGGACGTACGCGAATTCCTCGCGGTCGGGCAGTACATCGCGCAGAGCCGCGACCAGGAACGCGCGAGCATCGCGCAGCTGACCCAGCAGGTGAAGGACGCCAGCGCTCAGTCCGCCCAGGAGATGGCCGCCGCGACCGAGGCCAAGAACACGGCCGTCAAGAACTCGGAGACCGCTAAGGCGGATGCCGCGCGGGCCGCGATCGAGACCCAGCAGGCCGGCAACGACACGGCCAAGGCCACGGAGGCCGCCAACAAGGCCGCCAACGCAGCTGAGCGCGCCGGCACGGCGGCGCAGACGGCTGTCACCGCCGCGCGCGCCGCCAACGCCTCCGCCCGCAACGCGGCGTACGCGGCCTCGAACGCTGCCGCTGCTGCCGCGGCCGCCCAGCGGGCTGCCGCGCGCGCCCGTACGTCCGCAGCCGCAGCTGCGGGTGACGCGACCCTGGCCCACCAGGCACGGGTGGACGCCGATGCCGCCGCTGCGGCAGCCAAGCTCGCAGCCGAAGCGCAAGGCGCGCTCGACCAGGCGAACCGTGCTTCCACGAGCAGCAAGGAAGCGTCAGGAGCCGCGCTGAGCGCCAAGCTCAACGCGGACTCGGCAGCCGGTTCGGCCGACCAGGCAGGCGCCTATGCCGACAGCGCCGGTGCGCAGTCGGACAAGGCCAAGCGCGCCGCTGCGACAACGCGCCGCCAGGCAATGGAAGCCGGTCGCGCGGCCACCGCGTCCCGGCAGCTGGCCGAAGAGGCTGCCACGAAGGCCCAGGACGCCATGGGCCTCCTGAAGACCGCAGCCGAACACGCGACGGCGGCAGCCCAGGCCGCTCGGGACGCCGCCGATCACGCCGGACAGAGCGCCAACGCAGCCAAGGAGTCAACCGACCACGCCGCCGCCGCCTCCGGTTTCGCCAAGGAAGCCCAGGACGCGGTGGACAAGGCCAACCAGGTCCAGGACCTGGCCCGCCGCACCGAGGCGGAGGACCTGACGAACCGCACCGCTGCCGCCACCGAGGCAGCCCGCAAGGCCAAGGCGGACGAGGAGAGCAAGCAGAAGGAGACCGAGCAGGCACGCCAGGAGGTCCAGAAGGCCAAGGCCGAGGCCGAGCGCCTCTCCCAGGCGGTCAACCAGCCGGGCGCCACCCCGGAGCAGGTCGCCACCGACGGCCGCAAGCTCGCCATCCTCTCCCGGAAGATCTCCGGCACCTGGGGGCAGAAGGCCGCCGAGGCAGCCCTTTCCGGTCCGGACGCTGCCGTCGTCTCCTACCTGAAGTCCGCACGGGCCGACGCGCAGGCCCAGGATGACCGTGACCAGACCCGGCAGTTCTTCTACAACTCCGAGAACGCCGCCGTCCGTGCTGCGGCATATGACGCCCTCAACTCCGCCGACGCCACCAAGATCAGCACGTTCCTGACCAGTGGCCAGTACACGGCCGAAGCCCCCGACAACCGCGTGGCGATCACCCGCCTCACCGACAAGGCCGGCCAGGCCGTCAAGGAGGCCGCCGACGCCGCGCTGCGCATCAACACCCCCGAGGCTCTGCGCGACTTCCTCGACAAGGGCCTCACCGACGCGCAGAGCGCTGACGACCGCCTCGTCGCCACCCGCCTCGAGGACGCCCCGAACACCGAGCCCGAGCTCAAGGCCGCCGCGAAGATCGCCCTCGAAGGCCCTGCCGTGAAGCTGCGCTCCTTCGTGGCCGAAGGCCAGTACACAGCCCAGCGCAAGGACTACCTGGCGGCCGTCCATATCGCCGACGTCAAGGGTCTGATCGCCGAGGCTACCGCGGCCTCGGCCACAGCCCAGAAAAACGCCGCCGAGGCCCAGCGCGTCGCTGCCCTCGCCCGCGACGCTGCCACTGAGGCCGGCGGCTACGCTGTTGCCGCCCAGCAATCGGCCAACACCGCCACCGAGCACGTCGCCAAGGCTCTGGCCGCCGCCGACGCAGCCCAGCTCTCCGCCGCCAAGGCCTCCGGGGCCGCCAAGACCGCCGCTGGGGCCGAAGCCTCGGCCCGCCGCGACGCGGCGTCGGCCGTGTACTCGGCCAGGCGGGCCGAGCAGTCGGCAGGCGCGGCTCGACGTTCCGCCTCCGACGCGTACGCCTCCGCCGCATCGGCCCGGGCGTCGGCCGAAGCCGCAGGCAAGGACGCGACGGCAGCCGAGGCCGCCTCCAAGGACGCGTGGGGGACCTACGAGGCCAAGTACGAAGCCGAGCAGAAGGCCAAGGAGGACGCCCTCGCACAGGCACGTGCGGAGGCGGACAGGCTGCGCCAGCAGGAGGCCGCCGAGCAGAAGGCTGTCGACGAGCAGGCGGCCAAGGAGAAGCAGGACCAGGTCTCGGCGATCGAGGAGGAGATCAAGAAGCAGAAGGAGCAGAAGGACAAGGCCAGTTTCATCTACAGCCTTGTCTCCGAGAGCATCCACCTCACCCTGGACGTCATCGGAGGTGCTGGCGGCGTCATTGCTCCTGGCCTCGCTGACATCGCTGACCTGATCAACTGCGCCTACTACGCGATCGAAGGCAAGAAGGCGGAGGCAATCACCTCCTGCATGGGCGCGATCCCCATCGCCGGCGACGGCGCGGCCATGGCCAAGTTCGCGCAGTGGGGCAAGAAGTTCGGCGCCTGGGGCGAAAAGGCTGTCGAGTTCGTCAAGAAGCTGGTCACCAGGGTTCCCCCGACCTGCCTCAACAGCTTCCCGGCCGGAACACCCGTCCTCATGGCGGACGGCTCTGCCCGACCCATCGAAGCCGTCCGGACCGGCGACACGGTCCTGTCCACCGATCCCTCGGAGTCCCTGACAGGACCGCGGCGCGTCGATGCCACCATTTACACGCCCGACGACCGGCAGTTCACGGCCGTCACCCTGGCCGGTGGTGGCTCACTCACCGCCACCAGCAGCCACCCCTTCTGGAACCCCACCAAGCGTGCCTGGATCGATGCCTCGCGTCTGCAGGCCGGGGACTCCCTGCTGACCCTCTCCGGGGGGCAGGCGACCGTCGGAGCGACCAGGTACTGGGAGGGCCTTCAGGCCGCCTACAACCTCACCGTCGCCGACCTCCACACCTTCTACGTGTTGGCGGGCCACACCCCGGTCCTCGTCCACAACTGCAACACTGCGGTCGCACTTGGCTATCAGTGGACCAATACTGCCGAATGGGCCGAGAAGCAGGGCTTCACGCACTTCATGAAGCCGGAGTATGCGGATACTTGGAGGGGATACGTCCGTAAGGCCATCGACGATCCTTCGGTCGATATCCATGTCAGCATGAAGGGATTCGAGGACAAAGACTTCGAGAAGATGGCGGTGACCGGCCTTGGTGGAGCGTCAGTGGGCGCCACGGCCACGCAGGAGGAGATGTCGTGGATCGCCAGGGCGGTAATCGGCGAGCGAGTTTCGTGGAGTAAGTTCAAGTTCTACGACGAGAGCGGGAAGTCGATCAGTATCCCGGAACCGAAGTGGCAAGAATCCAAATGGCAGAAGGCCTGGATCTTCGAGTGGGCTGACTAGCCTTCTTCCTGTCGGGGCGATCGCTGGAAGCGGCCGCCCCGACGAGAATAACGTTGACCCGTGTGAGTACAGGCGTGAAGGGAGAATTGTATGACCGACAAGAGTGGTGAGTTCGGCGCCAACCCGTCCGGATACTATCCGGAGCTTACTAGGTTCGGGGGTTTGACGGCCGCCATCCTTGCGATCGCCGCCGAAAGCGGCATCAGTCTCGGAGGCGAGTCCCGTCCGACAGTTCCTGATTGGACACCGCAGGTAGCGGCATTCGAGGTGACCGGCAGGCGGGTGAAGGTGAACCTCCTACTCGAAGAACGAGGGTTCTCTATTACTCTGAGCGGTGGGCGGGGGCTACTGACGTCGGCTAGCGGAACTACCCCCGACATTGTCGAGACCGCCAGAATTGCTGCGTTCTGGCAACAGGGAGTCACTCTCAAGGAGCTCTCTGACAGATTCCCCTTCATGACCTACTCAAGGCTGAGCCAAGGCTATGAGGACGGAAATCCGGAGGCCGTCATGTGGGAGCTTCTCTTCAGAAATCCGCAGTTCGAGAACTACCGGGACCTCCTCACCGAACTGCACGCCGAGCCGAGCCTTGCGGAGATGTTCCCGTTCTTCTCGATGTGGACGCTGGTCCTGGCGAAGGACGCCTACTACGAACAGCCCAGCCAGCTGAGGATCCGACAGCAAAACGACGGCTCCTACCTCCTGTGGCTCTCGAAGGCTGAGGAAGACAAGCAGCAGTTCCATCGACTGAACGACCTGGTCGCCGCAGCCGTCACCCTGCGAACCGACCTCTGATCGACTCTCAAACCGCACTGCGCCGCCTCTCCACACCCCCATGGGCTGCAGAGAGGCGGCGCCGTCACGTTCGGGGCTGAGGCTTCATCACGACGGTTGCGCTGCGATTCTCGACTGTCGGCTCGACGACAAGGATCTGGTGGTGGTCTGGCCGGACTCGGCCTGCCGCGACGGCTGGCGGAGCAAGGCGCACAAAAGGAACAAAGCAAAATGGACGAACGAATACTGACGGAGGGCGTCGAAGGTACCGGAAGGGCCACGGGAAGGTTCCGGTCGTCATCACTACCCCGGAGGGCGTCGACGCGCTCGTTGATGACCTCCTGGACGGGGAGGACGAGTGCTGCACTCTGGCCGAGGTGTACTCACAGGACCGGGTACCGCATCCGACGGGGTTCCCCGACCACCAGCTCATGGTCAGTGCGGACAAGAGCCTCGGCCTGGGGCTCGTGTCGAACATGACCCAGTTCGCCGACCACTCGGAGATCCCGATACCGCTCGTCCGCCAGGCGGTCGCGGTCAGGGAGTTCCTCATCTCGGGTGGACAGCGTCCCACATGCATCGAGTGGCAGCCTGAGACCTTCGGCGCATAGAGCCCCGCTGTGGTAGCGCGTCGGCTCCCTCCGAATTCGGAGGGAGCCGACATGATTTCCGGGTCAGTCCGGGGAAGGGGGCGCCCGGCGTAAACAGCCGATGTAGCGCATGATGACGTTGATGAAAATGGTTGTTCGAGGGGGCGCAGATGGTGACGGCACGGGACTTGCCCTCGCCGCCGGCCCAGCCGCTGTCGACGTGGCCGCCGTTGGAGAAGGGACAGCGAGGACTGCGCCGAGGAGGAAGGAAGCGTCCTCGAAGCAGGCCGCAACCGCCTCCTCGAGCACCTGTTCGGCTTGGAGGGGCAGAGCGTGCTGTCCTACGGCTACGCAGCGGTGTACCTCGGTCTGCCTGGAGCTGATCCGGCGGGCTATCGTCGGGGTGGTGCGACGATGTGATTCGGGCCAGCAGGGATCGGCCCTCGGGCCGAGTGCCAGCGCATCGGTGGAGGAAGCATAGGCAAGCGCTTGGGAACGAGGCCTGTGCCGCCTCGCTCACCGGCCGGGACCGGAGCAGCACCTGCTGCCGATCCACGAGCGCCCCTGGACACACCTCGCGGACCTGAACCATCAATTGGCTCTCTTTTCGTGGCGACCCCGACCGCACCTACCGTATGGAAGAGGGCACCCTCGTCAGCAACAGGCAAGCCGCCGACGATCAGTACCGTCGCTACATCGAACTATTCGATCAGGAACGCGAGAACCGGCTCAAGCGCGGCACCACCGTCCACATCGCCTACGGCTACCAGGACAACGACACCAAAACCGACCCCGCGGCCGTCCGCAAGCTTGAGAACCTAGCCCACCGCTACCCTGCCAAGCTCACAGTCGCCCGGCTGAAATCCACTCACGCGAAGATCCTTCATCTTCGACGACACCTGGATCGCCACAAGCTCCGGTAGCCGAAGCAGGCCTGTTGGACTGTTCTCACGTCCAGATGGTCGTCCGGCCGTCTTCGCGCGGGCGGAGTGGACTTTGGGAGTCGACCGCAGGGGGGTTGACCAAACGTTGACGCCGATACCTGCGCTGCGGCCAAGAGCACACAGGAGACTCCTGGCCAAGCGGGGTCGCAGCACGCACCGGGACAAGTGGAGCACATACATGCGGGCGGTGTCCGGCGCCTGCTCGTTAGATGCGCCGGCGGATGTCGTCGATCGGAGAGGGCGGGCGGCAAGGGCGGGGCGGCGGCGTTTCTCGAAGCGGTCGGCGAGAGCGGACATGTCGGTGCCCTCGCGAAGTGCGACAGGCAGGTCGGCGAAGTGTGCGCTGGTGTCGAGGAAGTCGGCGTCCACCACACAGCTGAACAGCGTCCGAAGTAGCAGGTCCCGCGCGAGTACGGCGGCCGGGGCCGCCGGGCCCGTGAGCCACTGCGGCAGCGGTACCCGGCTGGCGGGCTTGATCTCCAGAACGACCGTGGCGACGCAGGCAATCGTCGATGAGTGTCTGCAGGTCCTGGTATCCGGGAAGACCTGCCGTCCCGTCGCCGACGATGAACCGGCGGGCCGCGCGCAGGGTCAGCTTCCAGCCCGGCGGGTGGTGTCGCGGTCCTCGGCGCGCAGCGCGGCCAGCTCCTTCGCGTACCGGACCTCGGTGGGCGGTCGCTGGAGCTCCTCCTCGGCGGTGTTCGTGGTCACTGCGGCCTTTCCCGGGCGGTCGTCGGTGAGGTGGCGAGGGGTCACAGCGTGGTCAGCTCGGTGAGGTCGGCGATCACCTCGGAGGCCATCACCGGGTCGAGCTCGGCGAAGGTCGGGAAGGTGCGGTTGTGGGTCCAGTAGTCTCCCGGGCGCCTGTCGAGCCACACCGTTTCCACGCGCTGCTCGGGGTACGAGTCGAACATGCCGACGGCGATGCCCTCCTCCGGGGCGATCACCACGTAGAGGTCGGGCCCGACCCGGCGGGACAGCCAGCGCTCGACGCCGTTGTCCTGCGGCTCGCCGCGCTGCCAGCCGCGCCGTTCCATGCCGACCAGCCGGGTGGTGGGCAGCACCGGACCGTTCTCGAAGCGGGTCAGGCGGTGGCCGGCCCGCTCCTCGTCGCTCAGCGCGTACACCGGGCGGCCGAGCTGACGGAACGGCTGCAGGATCTCGTAGTCGGCGAACAGCTCCGACCACGCCGCGAGTTCCGCACCGAGCAGCAGCGGGTGGGCCAGCCGGACGGTGGCCCCGGCGGGCAGCACGAACACCTCGTCCGCGACGTCCGCCAGGGTGCGGTCCTCGGCGACCCGGAACGCCGTCGTGGCGCCGTCCGCCTCGGCCAGCCACACCAGCCGGCGCACCAGGTGCCACAGCAGCGGATGCCCGACGAAGAGCTGATCGAACTCCTCCGCCGTCCACGACCGCCGGGTGACCATCGCCTCCTCCAGGCGCCGGATCTGGTCCCCCGCCACCGTGCGGACGTCCTTCTTCAGCGCGGCGAAACGCTTGCGCTCGGCAGGCGCCAGCTCGGCGTCGTCCCGCACCCCCGGGACCGGCAGGTCCTTGCGACGGGTGCCGTCCGCGTCACGAACGTACGGCTTGAGCTGTTCGTCGAAGCCGACCGTGAACGTCCGGGTGCCGTAGTCGACGACGGTGGTGCCGTCGGTGTCCAGCCCGAAGTCCGGGACGAGGCGGTCGGACAGCTGCTCCCCGGTCAGGCCGAGGCCGGCCGCCACCTCGGCGATCTTCTCCTGGGCCCGCGCCTTGAGCGCCTTGAACTTCACCCGCTGCGCGATGCCGTGCAGGTGCAGCAGGGCCGTGTCGGTGCCGATGGCGGCCAGCACCTCCAGGCCGTCCACCGCCCGGTGGTGCGCCCCCTCGCCCGGCCAGGCGCGGAGCACCGGCGTCAGCCGGCGGACCGTCCCGTCGTCACCGAACCGGCCGAGCATGTGCAGCGCCCACCCGTCCTGGGACGGCATACCGGCCAGCCGCCACTGCTCGAACACCGCCCAGCCGAAGGCCGTCAGCGACCGCGGCTCGCACAGCAGGGCCACCTCGTCGAGGCCCGGGTAGAACGCCCCGGGCTTCGACAGCGCGAGCATGGTGAGCACGTGCCGCACCGCCTCGGCAGGCAGGGCGCCCTTGTCGCCGCGCACCAGCAGCTGCGGCAGCATCACCGGCTCCGCCCAGTCGTAGGGCGGGGGCAGCTTCGCCGGGAGCGCGGTCACCAGCGGGTCGGCCGACAGCAGCGTGCCCACGGCCTCCTCCGCCTTCGGCCCGAACTCGGCGGCCACCGCGCGCACCGCCGCCGCGCCGTGCGCCCCGGCGATCACTCGCAGGGCCTGCTCGGCTCCGGCCCGGGCCGCCCCGGCTTTCCCGAGTGCGGCGGGTACCAGCAGCCGGGCCGCGTCCGCGCCGTGCCGGGCGAACCAGGAACGGGCGGTGCTCCCGGCCGACTTGAGGCGCACCAGCCAGTCCGTCATGGTCTCGGCCACCCGGGCGTCCAGGTACGGAAGGAGCAGGGGCGCGTGCGTGGCCGGATTCCCCACCGCGGCGGCCCGGATCGGTTCGACGGCGTCCGTGCCGAAGCGGGCGGCGACCCGGCGCAGGGAGTCCCCGGAGTGCCAGATGCGCTCACCGGCACGCCACTGCGCGAGCAGGGGCCGGGCCAACTCCTCGTCGCCGTAGGCGAACAGTGCGAGCTCGGCGTGCTGTCCGCCGCGCAGCCGCGCGCCCTCGGGCTGCCCGATCCTGGCCCGGATCGTGGCCGCGACCCGCTGCCAGTCCTCGTCCGACCAGCTCGTGTACCAGGACTCGGAGGTCGCCGCCCACGCCTCGCGCTCACCCGGCAGCCACCGCATCTGTGGTTCCTGCGGCACGGCGAGGCCGGTCAGCACGCGGGGCTTGCCGGCGGAGCGCGGCCGCGTCCACGGCGGGCTGGTGAACAGCTCCGGCAGCGAGTCGGGGCCGACCTCCGGCACCCGCTCGCCGAGGTCGGTGAGCGGCTCGACCAGGGCCGCCTGCTCCGGCGTCAGCTCCGGCAGCAGTTCGAGCGCGGTCGCGCGGTGGACCGCGACGTGGCCGGTGAGGAGCTGCCGGGCGAGCTGCTGCGTGGCCGGGTCGGTGGAGGCCACCGCGGCCTCGGCGAGCAGGCGCAGGGCACGCCGGGGGAACCGGCGGAGACCGGCCAGGAGGGCGGCGCGGGTGGACTTGATGCCGTCCTGCTGGGCCAGCAACCCCCGGAAACCCTCGTCGGAGGGGAGCTCGGCGAGCGCCTCCAGGATCCGCTTCTTGCCGTCCTTGTGGTGGTAGCTGGTGGTCAGGTCGTGCAGCATCACCGGTGCCACGTCGCCGCCGAGGCCCTCCGCCACGGTCGCGATGATCTCGGTGGACCACCCGTCATAGCCCAGGCTCGGCAGCGAGGGGAGCTTCTCCAGCAGTTCCGCCGAGGAGAGCGAGCACAGCAGCATCGACCACTCGACGACGGCCAGTCGGGAGCCCGACGCGACACACTCCTCGACCCAGGCGGTCTCGGACGGCGCCAGGTACGCCGCCACCACCAGGCGGGTCAGATTGTTCCGGCAGTCCGCCAGGGCCTCGACCGCCGCGCGGTGGGTCTCCTCGTCGCACGCCGCCAGCAGCGACCGGACCCGGTCCGCGGCGGGGCGGTACGCACCGTGCCTCTGGTTGGCCCCGCGCCGGACACGGGGGTGGACGGACCTCTGGTGGATCCAGTCGGTCTCGACGGCCGTCGTGAACAGCTCGACGGTGGCCCTGGCCGCGAACGGAAGGCCGAACTCCGCCACCCAGGCGTCCACGGCCACGCGGAGCCCGTTGTTGCCGGGAGACGAGAACACGGCGGCGAGCACCGCCGCACCGACCGGGTCCCGGCTGCCGGACTGGTGGGCGCGGGCGGCCGCGACCAGCTCCGGGTCACTGCGCTCCGAGGTGAGCGTCTGCTCCAGCCAGTCCCCCATCTGCCGCAGCCCGTCGCGGTACGAGGTCACCGGGCCCTTCCCCGGCGCGGACGGCTTCCGGGGAATGCCGCCCCGGCGCGGGATCAGGGCCCGACGCCAGGCGTCCGGCATGACGAAGACGTCCTCGTCCTCGGCCTCGGGACCGGCGGCCTCGGCCGTGGGCGCGGACACGCCGGGCTGCGCCACGGGCACCGGATCCGCCGCCGCACCCGGCTCCGTACCCGCCCCCGCACCGATCTCGCGGTAGCCCTTGCGCTCCTTCTCGGCGACCACCTTGGCGAAGTGCGCCTGCGCCTCCTCCACGGTCGGGAACGCCTTGACCTGCTCCCGCCCGTCCGTACCGGACCGCCCGTACCGTACGGTCACCGCGGCACCGTCGGCCGCGGCCTCCCAGAACTTGTCCGAGCCGCCCTCGACGAACTCCCAGCGCCGCACAGCCCCGCCCCTCTCCTCGCACTGATGATCAGGAGAGGAACGTTAGCGAGTCCCACCGACAAGTCCCCGGCCGACCGCCCCCGCACTCACCTCCCCGCCGAAGTCACCGTGCGCCGGCGCCTCGTACCTCGGCGAGCGGCGGACACGTCCTGGACTTATCGGCCGGCGTAGTTCAGTGACTGGAGCCGCGTCTTGGCGTCGTTCTCCCGTGCGTCGGGGGTGTGGTTCAGGTGGAGGGCGCGGAACGCGGCCCGTACGTCGGGGCAAAGCGGGCGCCGTCGCCGCAGACGTAGACCTGGGCCCCGGCTTCGAGCAGGGACCAGACCTCCTCACCCTCCGCCACGATGCGGTCCTGGACGAAGCGTGCGCCCATCACCGGCGGGTCGAAGTAGGAAGGCAGGGGCTCGCAGGGAGCTCCTGAGGCCCTTGATCACTCCCATGATGAGAGCGCACTTGGCCTTCGGGGGGGCACGGCTCTGCGAAGGCCTGTGCGTACGCTGGCCGCCCGATCGTGACTTTTACAAACCGACGCGTTCCCGAAAAAGAAACTGACTTCCACTCAGGGAATGGCGATCACCGCGAAGCCCCATTCGCGGGCCATAGCAGCTGCGGTCATCGCTCCCGGCAGGTCGCGCGACGACCGCAGCAGCCGAAGCCAGTTGCCCGAACTTCGCAAATAATTAATGGAGTTGGTCGAGGTCGAAGACGGCCGTCACCGGTGCGTGGTCGCTCCAGCGCTCCGCGTGGGAGGCTGCGCGCTCGACGTAGGCCTTGACGGCGGTGTCCGCGAGTTTCCGACTGGCCACCAGATAGTCGATCCTCCAGCGGAACGACCCCTTTTCGAAAAAGGTCCACCCGTTCGAGTGTGGGGTGTTCGAGGGTGAATGCCGGCCTGGGCCGTAGGGGACCTCCTGTGAGCAGCGTGACAGCGCTGCTGCCGGTTCGGGCGGTGGTGGGTTCGCGTGTCTCCGACACCCACGGGGACGTGGGCAAGGTCTCGCACCTGGTGCAGGTTCCAGCTCGTCCGCAACGCGCCGGAGAACACAATGAGCACCTTCTCGCGGGCCGACCTCGAGATGGCCCTCGCCGCAGGCTGACCTCTCACGGCCCCACAACCGGGACCATGCACAACTGCACCGTGATCCGTCGTTGTTGGTCGCGGCTCAGAAGCCCGACAAGTCGTCGTGACCGACGAGACTCGTGCACGTCGACTACGGCTACGATCCGCAAACCGGGAAGATTTCAAGTCCTCGACTACGACACAGGTCTTCCCCGGTGGGACTGCCCGCAGGGCTGCGGCCTTCCTGCCTTCACGGACGGGGCGGGAGGGACGGGGCCACGCTCTCCGGGGGCGGGCAGAGTTCGCCGGGCCAGTCGGCGTCGTCACGCAGCAGGGCGCGGGCCAGGCTGCGGTAGAAGAGCAGGACACCGGGCTCCTTGGGGGAGAGGTGGCCGCGCTCGGCGAAGCGCGAGGCGGCGCCTCGTTGGACTGCCTCCAGGCCGTGTCGGTCCTCGCCGTTGATCCGGGAGGCGTACGCCTCCGCTTCCTTCCGCACGGCCTCGCGGTCCTGGCCGTCGAGCAGGGCGGAGGGCATCAGCACCCCGCCCCGTACCAGGGTGCGGTCGATGGAAGTCGGAAGGAGGCTGAGCCAGATCACCATGTCACCGGAGGCGGCCAGACTGCCCGAGGGGAAGACGAAGAAGCCGTACAGGTGCGCGCGTTCCTCCTCGGTGAGGTCGAGGACCACCGGCTCCAGCGGCTCCGCGTAGCGCACCCGCATGCTGTCGGCCCACGGCGAGTCCGCGCGGACCGTGGTCCGCGCGCCCCCGGGCGTGGTCGGTTGCAGGGTCTCCGGGTGGAAGCCCATGACGTGGTAGTTCTCATGCGCGTTCTCGACGGCGATCTTCCAGTTGCAGTGCCATTCCTCGGTCCAGCCGGCCACCTGGGTCAGCTCCGGCAGCCGGTAGTTGACCAGGTCCTCGCCGATTCGCCGCAGATGGGGCCCCAGCGGCTCGGCCGAGGCGTCCAGGTTGACGAAGACGAACCCCTGCCATTCCTCCACCGCGAAGGCGGGCAGCCGGCACGTGGACGGGTCGAAGGCCGGATTGCGCTTCATGTGGGTGGCACCGACCAGGCGGCCGTCCAGAGCGTAGCGCCACAGGTGATAGGGGCACGTGAAGGCGTCGGTCCGCCCCGCGCCCTCCTCCACCACCGGCATCAGCCGGTGCCGGCACACCGGCGAGAGCCCGTACAGCGAGCCGTCCTCGCCACGCACCACGACCACCGGCTCGCCCGCCACTGACAGGGACACGTAGGACCCGGTCTCCGTCAGCTCGTCCACGTGCGCGACCAGCACCCAGGAGCGACCGAACACCAATTGCCGCTCCACCTCCCACAACTCGGGCGACGTGAACGCCGCCGGCGGCAGGCTCAGATCCTCGGCATCCGGCCCCAGATACCGCTCCAGCTCCGCCGTGATCTCCCCGATGTCCACGTCGGCCCTCCCCTCGGTCCGGCTTCGTCCAGTTCCGGCCGAGGGTGGCCGCGCGCACTCGTGAACCGGTCGGATCGCGATGGACCCGGCCCCGCCGCCGCCGCGCACCGCCTCCATCCGCCCTGGGCGATTTCTCCAGCGCGGCTTCCGACGATCCCGTTCATGTACGGGGCTGACCTCACCGAGATCCACGACCTCATCCACGAGAGCCGCGGCAAGGACTACGCGGCCGAGGCGCACGACCTCACCCGGCGGGTGCGCGCGTTGCGGCCGGACGCCGACTCCCTGCTCGACGTGGCCTGCGGCACCGGGGCGCACCTGCGCCACTTCGCCGGCCTCTTCGACCGGGTCGCCGGTCTCGAACTGTCCGAGCCGATGGTCCGTGCCGCGCGCCGGGCGCTGCCCGACGTTCCCGTCCACACCGGAGACCTGCGCGACTTCCGGCTCGACACCCGCTTCGACGTGATCACCTGCCTGTTCGGGTCGCTCGGCTACGCCACCGACCCGGCCGAACTCCACGCCGCCCTGGCCGCCTTCGCCCGGCACCTGACGTCCGGGGGAGTGGTGGCCGTCGACCCCTGGTGGTTCCCCGAGACCTACCTCGACGGATACGTCTCCGGGGATGTCGCCACCGTGGCGGGGCGCACCATCGCCAGGGTCTCGCACTCCGCACGGGCGGGCGACGCCTGCCGGATGGACGTGCACTACGTGGTGGCCGACGCCCGCACCGGCGTCCGGCACTTCACCGAGACCCACCGCATCTCGCTGTTCCCCCGCGCCACCTACGAGGCCGCGTTCCGCGCGGCCGGCCTCGACGTCACGTACGTCCCCGGTCCGCACGCCGGCCGCGGTCTCTTCCTCGGGACCGCCCCGGTGGTCCCGTGACACCCGCACCGCGCCCGACGACGACCGATCCGACACCCAACCTGGGAGCAGCATGCGCGTCCTGTTCGTGACCTCCCCAGGCCTCGGCCACCTCTTCCCGACCATCCCCCTCGCCCAGGCCTTCCGCGCCGCGGGCCACCGGGTCCGCTACGCCACCGGAGGGCTCAGCCTCGCCGCGGCCGAGGCCGGGTTCGACGTCGTGGACGTCACCCCGGACCTGGACTACCTGCCGGTCTACCTGCCCCAGGAGAGCGGGGATGGCGTTCCCACGGACCACCCCATGTTCGCGGAGGACCCCGACGACGCCGAACTCGCCACGCTCTTCGCCCGGGTCTCCGGGGTCATGGTGGACGGTGTCCTCGCGGCGGCCCACGACTGGTCACCCGACCTGGTGGTCGCGCCACCCCTGCAGGCGGCCGGCCGGCTCGTCGCCGCCGCGCTGGGCGTGCCGCTGGTCGAGCCCCGGCTCGGGTCGTACGACAGCGGCGCCCGGCTGCGCACCCTGCTCCGCGCCGGGACGGCACCGCACTGGGAGCGCCACGGCGTCACCGGCGAACCCACGGCCACGGTCGCGCTCACCACCCTCCCGCCGAGCCTCACCGCGCTCCTCCCCGAAGACCGCCGCACCCCCGGGGCCGGGTTGCTGCGCCACGTGCCTTACAACGGCGGGGCCGTGCTGCCCGGCTGGTTGACGGAACGCCCGCGGGCGCCGCGGATCGCCGTCACCCTCGGCACCATCGAGGCCCAGTGGGGCGGCATCGCCATCCTGGAGCCGTTCCTGAAGGCCGCCCGGGGTGCGGACGCCGAGTTCGTGGTCACGCTCGGCGGCGGCGACCCGGCGCTCCTGAGCGATGTCCCGTCCAACGTCAGGCTGGTCGAGTGGGCCCCGCTCGACCAGCTCCTGGACACCTGTGCCGCGATCGTCCACCACGGGGGCAGCGGGACCCTGTTGACGGCGGCCGCCGCCGGGATCCCGCAGTGCGTCATCCCCCGCGGTTCGTACCAGCAGACCGGCGCCGATCTGCTGCCGGCCCGGGGCATCGGGCTCGTGGCCGAGGCCACCACCCTCGGCGCGGCCGAGTGCCGGGCCCTGCTCCGGGACGACCGCCTGCGCGAGAACGCCCGGCAGGTCCGGGCCGAACTGCTCGCCATGCCCACCCCCGCCGAGACGGTGGCCCGGCTCGCCGAGTCGCTCGGCTGAACGCCCGGCCCGCCATCCCTGCCTCCGCCCACCCGATCCAGGAAGCCGAACAGATGCAGACAACGACCGATCTGACGAAGGCCGGGCGGCCCACCGAGGAGGCCCTGCGCCGCTACCGGGACCAGGGCTTCGTCCACTTCACGTCCGTGCTCCCCGCCGACGAGGTGGCCGTGTTCCGAGCCGCCGCCGACCGACTCCTCGCCGAGGAGGGCCCGCAGACCTGGGGCGCCTCCGAGGAGCAGGCCCAGGTCCACTACGTGGAGGCGGCCTGGCGCAAGCACCCGGACCTGCGCCGGCTCGCCCTGCACCCCGCTGTCACCGGGCTCGCCGAGTCCCTGGCCGGCGGGCCGCTGCGCCTCTACGGCACCGACGTGCTGAAGAAGGAGCCTCGGGTCCACCTGCCCACCGTGGTCCACGACGACGAGCCGGGCCTGCCGCTCGCGGGCCTCACCCGGACGCTGACCGCCTGGATCCCGCTGGTGGACGTGCCCGCCGCCCGTGGCTGTCTGGTCTACGTGCCCGGCTCGCACCGGCGCCCGGCGGAGCACCGCCAGGTCCACCTGGCCGGGTTCCAGGACTACCGGCCGATGGAGGAGGTCTGGCCCGAGTTCTCGTTCAGCCCCCGGGTGGCCGTTCCGATGCGCGCCGGCGACGTGGTCTTCCACGACTTCCGCACCGTGCACATGGCCGCCGTCAACACCGACGGCGAGCGCCGGCTCGCCTTCGCCGCCGTCTACATGGACTCCGACGCCACCTACCGCCCCGGGGTGCAGGACCACCCGGTGGCCCACCTGGAGCCGGGCGCGCCGGTCGACGGCGAGCTCTTCCCGCTGATCGCAGCCGGTCCCGGCGGCGCCTCGTGACCACGGCGCCGGCCCGGCTCGGGGAGCGGCTCCAGCACGAGCAGGGACTGCTCTGGCTGCACCGGATGAAGGGCGACCCGTACGCGGCGCTGCTCTGCGACGTGGACGAGGACCCGGGGCCGCTGCGCGAGCGCGTCCGCGCCGTCGGACCGCTGTGGCGCTCCGCCACCGGCCCGTGGGTGACGGGGGATCCGGCCATGGGCGCCGCGCTGCTCGCCGACCCCCGCCTCGCGCCCGCGCCGGTCCTGCCCGGTGACGGCGACGGCCCGCCCCCGGCTGGGCCGGTGCCCCCGCCCGAGGGCGTCCGGGTCCGCCTACCGGATGCTCTGGGGCCGGAGTTCGACCTGGTCACCGAGGTGGCCGAACCGCTGGTCGCGGCGGCCCTGGCCGAGGCGTGCGGGATCCCCGCGGACGAGCACGAGCGGTTCGCGCGGGCCGTCACGGCCTGCGGCACCGCCCTGGACGCGACGGTGTGCCCCCAGCGGCTGGACACCACGCGGCGCCTGCACGCGGCCGCCGACGCGCTCCGCTCCCTGCTGGCCGCGGTCCCCGGCGCCCCGGTACCGGCGACGGTGGTGGCCGCCGCCCGCACCGGCGCCGACCTGATCGTCCGGACCCTGCTCCGGGCCCGGTTCCCGCTGCCGCCCGCCGCGGTCGGCCCGACGGTCTCGGACGCGCTGCGGGAACGGCCGCCGGTGTGGATCGCTCCGCTGGTGGCCCGCGCCGAGGTGCCGATCGCCGGAGAACGGATCGCCGCCGGCGAGCGGGTGGCGGTGCTGATCGGCGACGGTCACGGGCACGGCCAGGACCACGGCCAGGATCTCGCCCCGTTCCGCCGGGCCCTGGCCGAGGGCACCCTCGCCGCCTTCGCAGCCCGGTACGCCGAGCTGCGCCCCGCCGGGCCCGCG
Organism: Kitasatospora sp. NPDC041917; assembly: GCF_055589745.1. Classification (NCBI taxonomy): domain Bacteria; kingdom Bacillati; phylum Actinomycetota; class Actinomycetes; order Kitasatosporales; family Streptomycetaceae; genus Kitasatospora; species Kitasatospora sp. NPDC041917. Next base: position 148,673 of record NZ_JBVJBI010000019.1, read on the forward strand.
GTGCGCCGCCCCCGGGCGCCGCTGACCCGGGGACCGGCCCGGGTGCCGGTCCGGGCCACCGCGGCCGCGACGGGCGGAGGCGGCCGATGAGGGTCCTGTTCGCCTCGCTGGAAGGCAGCCACTTCCAGCTGCTCGCCCCGCTGGCGTGGGCGCTGCGCACCGCCGGGCACGAGGTCCGCGCCGCCTGCGTCCCCGACGTGGTGGAGACCGTCACCCGGACCGGGATCACGGCCGTCCCGCTCGACTGCCCGCCGTGGTACGAGGGCCTCGGGCCGTTCCACCAGGAGGCCATCGCCCACTTCGGCACCGCCGACCAGCAGCGGGAGCCGGACCGCCAGGACACCTGGGCGGACCAGCTCGGCTACGAGAGCGTCATCGTCCCTGCCCTGAACTCCCGCCTGAACTGCGACCGGCTGATCGACGAGCTGGTGGCCTTCGCCCGGCACTGGCAGCCGGACCTGGTCATCTGGGAGACGCTGTGCCTGGCCGGTCCGGTCGCCGCGCTCACGGTGGGGGCGGCCCACGCCCGCGTGGTGTCCGGCCCCGAGCTGGCCATGCAACTGGGCACCCGTCGGGAGTTCCTGCGACTGGCGGCCGAGCAGCCGCCCGAACACCGCGAGGACCCGACGGCGGAATGGCTGGACTGGACCCTGGAGCGCCTGCGCGCGCCGGCCCGCTTCGACGAGTCGGTGCTCACCGGCCAGTGGACCGTCGACACCCGCCCGGCCGGTCTGCGCGAGGACCTGGGCGTGCCCACCGTCCCCGCGCGCTACGTCCCGTACAACGGCCGCTCCGTCGTGCCCCGTTGGCTGCGTGAGCCGCCGGCGCGGCCCCGGGTCTGCCTCACCCTCGGGGTGAGCATCGACGGCGGCTACGGCCTGTGGGACCTCGACGCGGTGCTCGCCGGCATGCTGGACGCCCTGGCCGACCTGGACGTCGAGGTGGTCGCCGCGCTCTCCGAACGGCAGCGCGCCCACCTGCCGCGGCTCCCGGGCACCGTGCGGGTGGTCGACCACGTGCCGATGCACGACCTGCTGCCGACCTGTGCGGCCGTCGTGCACCACGCCGGCTACCAGACCAAGGCCACCGCCGAATTCCACGGCGTGCCCCAGGTCCTCCTCACCGGCTGGGAGTGGGTCACCGAGGCCATGGGTGAGGAGTACGAGAAACAGGGCAACCTCGCCGCCCTGCCGCTGCGTTCGTTCACCCGCGACCGCTTCCGGGAGACGGTCGCGCGGGTGCTCGACGAGCCGTCGTTCGCCGAACACGCACGACGGCTGCGGCGGGAGATCCAGGAGATGCCGACACCGAACGAGGCCGTCACCGTCATCGAACGGCTCACGGCCCGTCATCGGAAGGGAGAAGGAGCAGCATGACGCTCACGGAGATCGTGGCGGAGCTGGGGCGGTACCTGGACGAGGACGCCCCCCAGGTGAGCCTGTCCCCGGCGGCCTTCACGTCGCCGGAGCTGTGGGCGGCCGAACGCGAACGGGTCTTCGGACGGTCCTGGCTGCTGGCCGGTCACCTCGGCGACCTGGCCGAGGCGGGCGCGTCGGTGACCCTCGCGCCCGCCGGCCGGCCCGTCACCGTGACCAGGGAGGAGGACGGGGTCCTGCGTGCCAGGTCCGCTACGGGCGCTCGCCGCCCGCCCACGTCGGTGGAGGAGTGGCAGGGCTTCGTCTTCGTCAACGCCGACCCGGATGCCGAGCCCCTGGCACCCCACCTGGGCCGGATCGGCGAGGAACTCGCCGCCTACCGGCTGACGGAGATGACGCCGGTCACCGGCTTCACCGAAGTGTGGTGGTGCAACTGGAAGATCGCGGTGCAGAACGCCCACGAGAACTACCACGCGATGGGGCTCCACCCGACGACCGTCGCGCTGATCACCCCGCCCGGCGGAGCGATGGAGGTGCGCACCGAGTCCCGCTGGGTCACCCGGCTGCTCAGCCCGTTCCGGGAACCGCTGGCGTCCACGGCGCTGCCGCTCAGCGCCGATCAACGGGCCACCATGTACAACTGCGCGGTGTTCCCCTCCGCGAGCCTCGCGGCGTTCGGGGACTCGGTGGTCTGGATCAGCATGATCCCGCTCGCCATCGACCGGATCGAGGTCCGGGGCGGGGTGCTGATGCATCCGGCCGCGCTCGACGGCCAGGGCCTGGACGCGCTCCGCGAGGAGAACGCGCGCAGCGCCGCGGTGGTGAACCGGGAGGACCGGCTGGGGATGGAGGCCGTCCAGCGGGTGGCCGGCTCCCGGTTCGCCGAGCGCGGCCACCTGTCCCCGAAGGAAGCCGGGGTCCTGGCCTTCTACCGCGCCCTCGCCCGCGCGCTGCTGGCCGGCTGACGCCCCGGGGCGTCAGCCGGCCAGCCGCTCGGCGGCCGCGGACTCGAAGGTGGTGGACTCGAAGGCCCTGGGGTCGAAGCCGCCGACCTCCGCCAGCGGGATCACCTCGAAGCGCAGGTGGGGGCTGAGCGGGTTCCCGTACAGCAGGGTGTTGAGCTCCTCGTGCGAGTCGACCCGGTAGATCAGCAGTCCGCCCGAGGCGCCGACCCGGATCCAGTTGTGTCGGATGACGCCCTTGTCCACCAACTCCTTGATGTACGCGAAGCCTTCGGGGAGCCGCCGGCGGAAGTCGTCGGCGGAAATGCCGGTGGGGGACTGGGTCGCCAGGACCGCGAACAGCGCCATCGCTCCTCCAGGATCGGGATCTCGACGTCCGAGTCTGGGCGGCCCCGGTCACCGATCGGTCGACGACCGCTGGAGCGGACGGTCCGGGGGCGACCAGGGCATGTCGCCGGATGCTCGACCGGGCGCGGGCACGCTCGGCCGGGTGAACTCCTCGCACCCTGCCAACCGCCGGCCCAAGACGCCCTTTCCGCCCCCGACGAGATGGCTCGTCACCGGGGCCGGCGGGCTGCTCGGGCACGAGGTGACGGCGGCGCTGGCCGCCGGGGGCGTGACCGCGGTCGCCCTGGACCGGCGGGCCCTGGACGTCACCGACCCCGACGCGCTCGTCGAGGCCTTCGCCCGGCACCGCCCCGACCTGGTGGTCAACTGCGCGGCCTACACGGCGGTGGAGGCCGCCGAGGCGGACGAGGCGCGCGCGCTGCGGGTCAACGGGGACGGGCCGCGGCAGCTGGCCGCACTGTGCGCCCGGCACGGCACCCGGCTGCTGCACCTGTCCACCGACTACGTCTTCCCCGGCGACGCCGACTCCCCGTACCCGGAGGGGCATCCGACCGCCCCGCGCAACGCCTACGGGCGCAGCAAGGCCGCGGGCGAGCGGGCCGTCCTCGCACTGCTGCCGGACCTCGGCGCGGTGGTCCGCACCGCCTGGCTGCACGGGGCGCACGGCCGCAGCTTCGTCGGGGTGATGGCCGAACGGGCCCGGGCCGGCCGGACCGTCGACGTGGTGGCGGACCTGGTGGGGCAGCCGACCTGGGCGGCGGACGTCGCGCGGCTGCTGCTCGCGCTCGGCCGGACCCCGGGCGCGCGGGGCGTTTTCCACGCCACCAACGCCGGCCGGGCCAGCTGGTACGAGCTGGCTCGCGAGGTGTTCCGGCTGGTCGGTGCCGATCCCGGTCTGGTGCGGCCGGTGCCCGCGGCGGCCGTCGCCGGCCCCGCCCCCCGGCCGCGGTACACCGTCCTCGGCCACGACCGCTGGCACGAGGTGGGCATCCCGCCTCCCCGGCCCTGGCGGGAGGCGCTGGCCGAGGCGCTGTCGGCGGCGCCCCGGGAGGAACCGGACCGGCCCCGCTGACGGCGGGGCCGGGTGCCGATGCGGCCGGCTCAGCCGGTCCAGGCGGCCCGCCGGTGCCGGTGGGTCAGCCCTTCGAGGACCGGGACCAGATCGGCGGGCGAGGGCATGGCCCCGATCTCGTCCCGGAGCCGCGCCGCCCCGCGCGCGAACGACGGGTCGTCGAGCACCCGGGTCACCAGCCCGTGCAGCCCCGCCGGGGTCAGCGGGCCGGTGCCGGACCAGCGCACTCCCGCCCCCGACCACTCGATCAGCTCCGCCCGGGGGCGCAGGTCCCACAGGTCGTTGGGGACGACGACCTGCGGGACGCCGTGCACCAGCGCGTTCTGCGCGGTGCCGAAGCCGCCCTGGTGCACGATCGCGGAGCAGGACGGCAGCAGCGCGTCCAGTGGGACGAAGTCCACCGCCCGCACGTTGTCCGGCAACGGGCCGGCCTCGGCCAGCTGCACCGTGTCCAGGGTCGCCACCACCTCCGCGTCCAGCTCGGCCAGTGCCTCCAGCAGCACCGGCACGGAGGTCCGTTCGCCGCCCATCACCTCGCGGAAGGAGATCCCGAGGGTCAGGCAGACCCGGGGCCGGCGCGGTGGTTCGAGCAGCCACGGCGGCAGCACCGCCCGCCCGTTGTACGGGATGTGCCGCACCGGCACCCAGGGCAGGTCGGTGGGCGTGCGCAGCGCGGCCGGCGCGGGGTCGAGGGTCCACTGACCGGTCACCAGGTCCTCGCTGAACCCGCCGCCGTACCGGGCCGCCGTCCAGTCCAGCCACTCGGCGAGCGGGTCCTCGCGCAGCTCCCCGAGCCGGGCGGTCAGCGACTCCCGGTGCCGTTGCCGCATCGTGCCCACCAGGTCCAGGCCGTAGAGCAGGCGCGCGTGCGCGGCGCCGGCGGCCCGGGCGGCGACGGCCCCGCCCATCAGCAGGGTGTCCCAGACGACGAGGTCGGGGCGCCAGCGCCGGGCCAGCGTGACCAGGTCGTCGACGGTCTCCTCGGCCGAGAAGTTCTGGAAGATGGCGGAGGTCATCACGGTGAACAGGCCGTCGAGGAAGTCGGGCGTCAGGTGCTCGGGCCGGTCCTCCGTCATCCGCATGAGCTCCTGGGCGTCGGGCGGGTCCGTCAGGCGCTCGGCCGCCCGCTCCTGCCGGCGCCGCAGCTCCGCCACGGACTCCTCCTGGGCGAGCGGCGGTCCCACCGCGGTCGCGGGCAGGCCGGCCGCGACGATGGTGTCCAGCAGGTCGGGCTGGCTGGCCACGCGCACCTCGTGGCCGGCGGCGCGCAGCGCCCACGCCAAGGGCACCTGGACGTGGAAGTGGGCCTTGGCGGCCACGGTCACAAATAGCACTCGCATGGGGGCGAGCGTAGGGAGGCGGCCTCGACCCCTCCTCGACGCGTTCTCGACCCCCGTTCCCGGCCCCCGTCCGTCGGGGGGCGTCACCGGGCGGGCAGCCACGCCTCGTCGTCGGTGGCGTGCGCCAGCACCCGCTGGAGGAGCTCGCGCAGGGTCTCGACCTCGTCCGGGTCGAGGTCGCCGAGCAGGTCCGCCTCCACCCGTGCGAGCGGGCCGTCGATCCGGGTCAGCATGTAGCGGGCCGTGTCGGTGAGTTCCAGCCGGCGCGAGCGGTCGTCGGCTCCGGGCCGGCGGCGCACGTGGTCGGCCTCGACCAGTTCGTCGACGAGCCGGTGCACCGACTGCCGGGCGATGCCGAGCTGACGGGCCAGGTCCGCCATGGTCAGCCCGGGTTCCTGGGACAGCTGGGTGAGCAGGCCGTACTGGCGGACCGTCAGGTCGTAGTGGTGCAGGCGCTCGTCCACCCGGCGCGTCGCCACCGTGCTGGCCACGGCCAGGAGATAGGGGATGTGGGTCCTCAAGGGCGGTTCACCTCAACCGGGGGAGCCGTGATCGTTTCCCCTCCGACGGTACGTCACGTCCAGCTGCGGCACCGACCGGAGCGGTGCTCGGCGACCAGGCGCTCCAGGACCGGCACCAGCTCCCGGGGGGCCGGCGTGCCGAGCAGCTCGGCCCGCACCCGGGCCGCGGCGCGCGCGAACGAGGGGTCCTCCAGGACGCTGGTCACCATCGCGCGCAGCCGGCCGGGGGTCAGCTTCTCCGGCGGGCAGGTCAGGGCCAGGCCGGCGGCCCGGGCCCGCTCCGCCCGCGGGGTGTTGCACCACATCCGGGCCGGCACCACGACCTGCGGCACCCCGTGGGCCAGCGCGGTGAGGAAGGTGCCGGCGCCCCCGTGGTGGATGACCGCGGAGCAGCTCGGCAGCAGCTCGTTCAGCGGGACGAAGTCCACCGCGCGCACGTTCGGCGGCAGCGGCCCGATGGAGGCCAGCTGTTCGGAGTCGAGCGTGGCCACCACCTCCACGTCCAGGTCGGCGACGGCCGCGAGGAGGTCGCCGACCGACGCCTGGTCCCCGCCGACCACCTCGCGGAACGAGACGCCCAGGGTGAGGCAGATCCGGCGCCGGCGGGGCGCCTCGTCCAGCCAACCGGGCACCGCCGCCGGGCCGTTGTACGGCACGTAGCGGACCGGGACGCGGGGCGTGCGGAGCGGCAGGGCCAGGGAGGTGGGCACCGGGTCGATCGTCCACTGCCCGACCACCAGCTCCTCGTCGAAGCCGCGGCCCGGACCGGTCATCCCGTACCGCTCCAGGACCTGCCCCAGCCACTCCTCCAGCGGATCGTCCCGCAGCTCGGCCGGCCGCCGGCCGAGCACGGCCAGATAGCGCTCGCGGAGCAGGCCGACCAGGTCGAGGCCGAACATCAGCCGGGCGTGGGCGGCGCCGCAGACCCGGGCGGCGACCGGTCCCGCGAAGGTCATGGTGTCCCAGACCACCAGGTCCGGCCGCCAGTCCCGGGCGAACGCGACCAGGTCGTCGATCATCCGGTCCGGCACCGTGTTGCGGTGCACCAGCGGCGTCCAGGTGGCGAAGACACCGTGCAGGTGGTCGGCGGACAGCCGGGCCGGGCGGATCTCGCCCGGATCGAGGACCCGCAGCCAGGCGTCGTCGCGCAGTTCCTCCGGCAGGCCCGTCTCGTCGGGGTTCATCTTGGCCGCGACGTACAGCGGTTCGCCGACCGGCACCGCGGTGAGGCCGGCCCGCGCGATGGACTCCGCCGCGTCGGGCTGGGTGGCGACGCGCACCTCGTGCCCGGCGGCGCGCAGCGCCCACGCGAGCGGCACCTGGGCGGCCACGTGGGTGGCGGCGGCGAACGGCTGGAACAGGACCCGCATCTGGGCGTTCCCCTCTCGGACGGGCGGGCGCGGTGGTCGGCGGTTCGGCGGTGGTCGGCCCGGGTCTAGGTGAGCGAGAGGCCGCCGTCCACAGGCACCACCAGGCCGTTGGTGTACCCGGCCTCGGGCCGGGTGAGCTGGACGATCCACCAGGCGATCTCCTCGGGGCGGGCGACCCGGCCGCTCGGTGTCCGGGCGGCGGTCTGCTCTAGGAAGGCCGCGTACTGCGGATCGGCGCCCGGGCCGCCCGGCGCCGGCTCGGGGGCGGTGTCGGTCACCCCGGGCGCGAGGCCCACCACCCGGATTCCGCGCGGGGCCAGTTCGACGGCCCAGGACCGGGTCAGGAAGTCCAGGCCGGCCTTGGTGGCCCCGTACAGGCTGTTCTCCGGCCAGGAACGCAGGCCGAGCGCGCCGGCCGAGCCGATGTTCACCACCGTGCCGGAGCGTGCGGCCAGCGGCACGAGCGCGGCCCGGGTGAGCAGCACCGGCGCCAGCAGGTTGGTGTCGAGCTGGCGCCGCGCCTCGGCCCGGTCCAGGGCGTCGAGCGGGCGGTACCCCAGCGCGGCGGCGTTGTTGACGAGGACGTCGATGCCGCCGAGCTCGCGCACGGCGGCGTCGACGATCCGCTCCGGGGCGTCCGGGTCGGTGAGGTCGGCGACCAGGGTGTGGACGCCCGGGTGCCCGTCGGCGGTCTCGGCCAGGGTGGCCGCGGTGCGGCCGACGACAAGCACCCGGTCCCCGTGCGCGGTGAAGGCGCGGGCGGTGGCCCGGCCGATGCCGGTGCCGCCGCCGGTGACGACGATCCCGCGCGGGGCATCGGCCCCGGACCGGCCCGGGTGGTCGGTGTTCTCGGTTCGTGTGGTCATGCCGGACAGGATCGGGAGCGGGCCTCGCATCCGCCTCGACCCTCGCGCAGCGGCGGGGGGGGGGTTGGGGGTGGTCCTTCGTTTTCCCGGCCCCCCCCCCCCCCCCCAAACCCACCTCCCCCCCCCTTCCCCCAACCCCCCCCCCCTCCCTGCTAGATTCGCCC
>NZ_JBVJBI010000020.1:0-151985 GCF_055589745.1 Kitasatospora sp. NPDC041917
CGATGTCCCCGGAGGCCTCCAAAGTCGCGGGCGCGGAGTACTGGGGCGAGCCGTACACCCTCGGCAAGGGCCTCAACTGGAAGTGATGCCCGGACGGTCCGGGCGGGGCGGCGCACTGCCGCCCCGCCCGGACCTGCCCAGCCCGTGCCGTCAGCCCCGTGCCGTCGGCGACGACGCCGCCGACGACGCGCCGTGGATCCGCAGGAAGGCGTCCACACCTGCCGCCGCGATCCGCTCGACGTCCTCGTCCGCCACCGGGAGGGCGCCCCAGAAGGAGCGCTCGGCGATGCCGTGGAAGGTCAGCAGCGTGAACTGCTCGGCGGCCAGCGCGGCGTCCTCGACCGTGAGGAGCCCGCGCTCGGCGAGCGCGGCGAAGTGCTGCGCGAGGTCGCGCTGGGAGGCGATCGGCCCGGCCTCCAGCCAGGCCTCCAGGACGTCCGCCGGGATGTTGGCCACTTCGGCCCGGATCGCCCGGCCGAGCGCCCCGTGTTCCCCGGCGGACAGGACGGCGCGGGCCCGCTGGACGGCGAAGTCGATCAGGTCCTGGCGCAGCTCCACCACCCGGTCGAGGTACTTCGCCATCAACTCCCGGATGCGTTCCGTCAGTTCCGCCGAGTTCTGCAGGGCCACCGACAGGAAGAGGGTCTCCTTGTCGGCGAAGTGGTTGTAGACCGTCCGCTTGGACACCCCGGCCTCGGCCGCGATCGCGTCCATGCTGGCCCGGACGTACCCCTCGCGCCCGAACACCGCCGTCGCGGCCTGCGTGATCGCCTTGCGCTTCTCCGGCCGACCCGCTCCGCCCGTCGTCGCCACGGCCCTCTCCTCTTCCGCCGGCGCATCGGCCGGCCGCTCAGAAACTACCCGGTGTAGTTTATCCGGGTCACGGCGAACCCGGACGTGCCGCCGAACACGTGTGCTCTATGCTGCGTACGACTTCTACACCCGTGTAGAGGTGATACGGAAGCGCCTCCCCCGATCTCGGGCGGCCGGGCGGGAACCGGCCGGCCGGAAACCGGCGTCCGGAACTGGCAGCGCCACGAACAGAGTTCCGGAACGACGGACGACGGGCCCACGGTCCGGACGAGGACCGGCCCGGGACCGGACGGACCGGACGGACCGGACGGTCGGCACGCGGCGCAGGCGCCACCGTGGCGCGCGGAGCACGGGAACACCGGGGTGAGGGCGTGGCGGGGCAACGAGGACGGTCGGCCGACAAGCGGGCGCGCCGACGGGCGGCGGACGGACCCGCCGGACACATACGCCCCCTGCCCGGCGGTCCCGCGCTGCCGGTGGCACTCGCGATCGGACTGCCGCTGGCCGGCGCCGCGGTCGACGAACTCTCCGGCCCCGGGATGGGCCTGGCCTTCGCGGTGGCCGCGGTGCTCGGCACCGGCCTGGCGGCGGCGCTGAGCGGCCGCCACGGCTGGTGGTGGGTGCTCGCCGCCTCGCCGCTGGTCGTCCTGGGGGTGACGGCCGCCGTCGAGCTGGCCGCCCACCGCGACCGGTACCAGGGCAAGGCCCTGGCCACCGGCGCCGCCACGTGGGTGGTGCACGGCTTTCCCGTGATGGCCGAGGCCGCGGTCGCGGCCGTCGTCGTGATCGCGTTCCGGCTGGTCCGGGCGAGGAGGAGGCAGCATGGCTGACAACGCCGGAACCGACGGACGCGCCGCGGCCCGCCGCTCCTCCCCCGTGCTGATCGCGGGCCGGGTGGTGGCCTGCACCGTGGGGTTCGCGGTGTTCGCCGCCAGCGGGGTGGTCTGGTACGAGTACAAGCAGCTCACCGACGGGATGACCACCTCCGGCGTCATCGCCGAGACCAAGAAGGACGCGCCCAAGCACCTCGACAACTCGGTCAACCTGCTGCTGATCGGCCTGGACAGCCGCAAGAACATGGACGGCACGGACCTGCCGCCCGAGTTCGTCCAGGACGAACTGCACGCCGGCCACAGCTCCGACATCGGCGGCTACAACACCAACTCCCTGATCCTGCTGCACATCCCGGCGAACGGCGGCAAGGTGCAGGCCGTCTCGATACCCCGCGACGACTATGTGATGACCTACGGCGCCGACGGCTCCCAGCTGGGCATGGCCAAGATCAAGGAGGCCTACGGCGCGGCCAAGGACAAGGCCGACGCGGGCCTGCGCGCCAAGGGCCTCAAGGGCGCCGACCTGGAGAAGGCCGGCCGGGACATCGGCCGCGCGGCCACCATCCGCACCGTGCAGAAGTTCCTCGACCAGCCCATCGACCACATCGCCGAGGTCAACCTGATGGGCTTCTACGACATCGCCAAGGCCCTCCAGCCGATCGAGGTCTGCCTCACCCACGACACCAGGGACCCGGCCATGGAGGGCCAGGGCTCGGGTGCCGACTTCCACAAGGGCGTCAACAAGCTCAACGCCTCGCAGGCGCTCTCCTTCGTCCGCCAGCGCCACAACCTCGACGGCCCGGACGGCAACTCCGGCGACTTCGCCCGCACCCACCGCCAGCAGGCCTTCATCTCCTCGGTCGTGCACAACCTCAAGCAGAAGGGCGTCATCGGCGACCTCGGCAAGATGCAGGAGCTGATGGGCGTCATGCAGAAGGACCTGGTGATCGACAACGAGTGGAACGTGCTCGACTTCGCCCAGCAGGCCCCCAACCTCACCGGCGGCAACGTCGAGTTCAACACCCTGACCTTCGACGGGTTCGGCACCAGGAACGGCCAGGACGTCAACCTGGTGACCCCGGCGAAGGTCCAGAAGGTGGTCAAGCAGCTCTTCGGCTACGCCGACGCCGCCGCGGCGCCGGCCCCGGCCGACCCGGCCGCGGGGGCGGCCCCCGCAGCGGCCCAGCCGACCGCGGCCCCGACGCCGACCGCGACCTCCGCCAGGCCCGTCACGGTCGACGTCTTCAACGCCTCCTCCGCCGCGGGCGTGACCTCCGCCGCCGAGGCCAAGGCCCTGGCGGGCCTGGGCTTCAAGGAGGGCCGCACCGGGTCGGCCGGCACCCGGCCGAAGACCACCACGGTCGTCTACGGCAAGGGCGCCAGGGAGGCCGCCGAGCAGATCGCGGCCCGCTACGGCGTGACGGCCGCCGAGTCCGCGAGCGCCGCCGCCGACCACGTCGTCGTCACCCTCGGCACCACCTTCACCGGCGTCGCCGCCGACGAACCCACCACCTCCGCGGGCGGCGCCCCGGCCGACCCGGCCGCCAATCTGCCCATGCAGGGCCCCGCCGTCGACGCCCAGGCCGACGGCGGCATCCCCTGCGTCTACTGACCCGCTCCGCATCGGCCGTCCGAGGGAGGCTCCCCGCCCGGGGAGCCTCCCTCGGCCGTTCCGGCCCGGAGGGGTCCTCGCGGAAGCCCTGGCGCAATTCTCCGTACTATGTATAGTGTACTGCGTACGGGATAACGCCCGAACGCCGACGAAAGGGTTCTCCGCCTTGCAGATCACCAGGACCACCGTCTCCCTGACCGTCGAGGACGTCACCACTTCCGCCGCCTTCCTCCAGCGGCACTTCGGCTACACCGAGGAGATGTCGGCCGACGGCTTCGTCTCGCTCGGACACCCGGGCGGCGGGGTCAACGTCGTCTACCTGCGGCGCGGCCTCGAAGTCCTGCCGGAGGAGCAGCGCCACCGCATCGCGGACGGCGTGATCCTGGCGTTCGTCGTCCAGGACATCGCCGCCGAGGAACGGCGGCTGCGCGCCGAGGGCGTCACGATCACCCTCCCGCTGCGCGAGGAGCCCTGGGGCGAGAAGCTCTTCCAGGTCAGCGACCCGAACGGCGTGGTGGTCGAGCTGGTCGAGTGGGCCGAGCAGTAGGCCACGACGAGCAGTAGGCCACGACGAGCCGCAGGAAATGACGACGGCGCCCCCTGTCCCGGCCGGGACAGGGGGCGCCGCTCGCTCGGACCGGACGGCGGGGCGGTCAGTCCACCGTCCAGGTGTCGTTGCCGGCGAGCAGCGCGGTCAGGTCGCCCTCGCCACGCTGGGTGGCGGCGGTGGCCAGCTGGTCCGCCATCAGCTCGTCGTAGACCGGCCGTTCGACGCTGCGCAGCACGCCGATCGGGGTGTGGTGCAGGGTGTCCGCGTCGGCGATCCGGGAGAGCGCGAAGGCGGCGGCGGGGCCGGCCGCGTGCGCGTCGTGGACCAGGACGTCCGCCTCGTTCTCCGCCGTGACCGGGGCGGTGAACAGCTCGCCGTCCGGCCCCCGGAAGACGCCGTTCGCCAGGTCCGCGCCGAAGCGGACGGGCCGCCCGTGCTCCAGCCGGATCAGCGCCTCGTCCCGGCTGCCGGGGTCCTTCAGCACCTCGAAGGCGCCGTCGTTGAAGATGTTGCAGTTCTGGTAGATCTCCACCAGCGCCGTGCCCCGGTGCTCGGCGGCCGCCCGCAGCACCGACTGGAGGTGCTGGCGGTCCGAGTCGATGGTGCGCGCGACGAAGGTGGCCTCGGCGCCGATCGCCAGCGACAGCGGGTTGAACGGCGCGTCCAGCGAGCCCATCGGGGTGGATTTGGTGATCTTGCCGACCTCGCTGGTCGGCGAGTACTGGCCCTTGGTGAGGCCGTAGATACGGTTGTTGAACAGCAGGATCTTCAGATTGACGTTCCGTCGCAGGGCGTGGATCAGGTGGTTGCCGCCGATCGACAGCGCGTCGCCGTCGCCCGTCACCACCCAGACGCTCAGGTCCTGGCGCGCGGTGGCCAGCCCGGTCGCGATCGCCGGCGCCCGGCCGTGGATCGAGTGCACCCCGTAGGTGTTCATGTAGTACGGGAAGCGCGAGGAGCAGCCGATGCCCGAGACGAACACCGTGTTCTCGCGCTTGATGCCCAGCTCCGGCATGAAGGACTGCACCGCCGCCAGGATCGCGTAGTCCCCGCAGCCGGGGCACCAGCGCACCTCCTGGTCGGTCTTGAAGTCCCGGGCGCTCTGCGGCCCTTCGGCCTTGGGCACCAGCTTCAGGGACGGGAAGGCGTGCTCGCTCATCGGTGGTCCTCCTCGTCCAGGGTGCCGATCGCGGCCCACAGCACGTCCGCCAACTGGGCGGCCTTGAACGGCAGCCCGCGCACCTGGTTGTAGGACTCGGCGTCCACCAGGTACTTCGCCCGCAGCAGCAGGGCCAGCTGCCCCAGGTTCATCTCGGGCACGATGATCTTCTCGTAACTCCGCAGCACCGAGCCCAGGTTGGCCGGGAACGGGTTGAGGTTGCGCAGGTGCGTCTGGGCGACCTCGCCGCCGTCCGCGCGCACCCGGCGCACCGCGGCGGTGATCGGCCCGTAGGTCGAACCCCAGCCGATCACCAGCACCCGGGCGTCGCCGGTCGGGTCGTCCACCTCGACCGGCTTCACCGTGATGCCGTCGATCTTGGCCTGCCGGGTGCGGACCATGAAGTCGTGGTTGGCCGGGTCGTAGGAGATGTTGCCGGTGCCGTCCTGCTTCTCGATGCCGCCGATCCGGTGCTCCAGGCCGGGCGTGCCGGGCACCGCCCAGGGCCTGGCCAGCGTCCGCGGATCGCGCAGGTACGGCCAGAAGGCGCCGTCCTCGCGGTTCGGGCCGGTGGCGAACTGCGGGTCGATCTCCGGCAGTTCGTCGACGGCGGGGATCCGCCAGGGCTCCGAGCCGTTGGCCAGGTAGCCGTCCGAGAGCAGGAACACCGGGGTGCGGTAGGTGACCGCGATCCGGGCCGCCTCCAGCGCCGCGTCGAAGCACTCCGCGGGCGTGGCCGGGGCGACGATCGGCACCGGCGCCTCGCCGTTGCGGCCGAACATCGCCTGCAGCAGGTCCGCCTGCTCGGTCTTGGTCGGCAGGCCGGTGGACGGGCCGCCGCGCTGGATGTCCACGATCAGCAGCGGCAGTTCGAGCGAGACGGCCAGGCCGATCGCCTCCGACTTCAGCGCGACCCCCGGCCCGGAGGTGGTGGTCACCCCGAGCGCCCCGCCGAAGGCGGCCCCGAGCGCGGCGCCGACGCCAGCGATCTCGTCCTCCGCCTGGAAGGTGCGCACCCCGAAGTTCTTGTGCCGGCTCAGCTCGTGCAGCACGTCCGAGGCCGGGGTGATCGGGTACGAGCCCAGGTACAGCGGCAGGCCGGAGCGCTTCGCGGCGGCGATCAGCCCGTAGGACAGCGCGAGGTTGCCGGAGATGTTGCGGTAGCGCCCGGCCGGGAGCCTGGCCGGCGGCACCTCGTAGGAGACCGCGAAGGACTCCGTGGTCTCGCCGAAGTTCCAGCCCGCCCGGAAGGCGCTGATGTTCGCCTCGGCGATCTGCGGCTTCTTGGCGAACTTGGTGCGCAGGAACGACTCCGTCCCGTGCGTGGGCCGGTGGTACATCCAGGACAGCAGGCCCAGGGCGAACATGTTCTTCGCCCGCTCCGCGTCCTTGCGGGCCAGGCCGCTGTCCTTGAGCGCCTCCAGGGTCAGCGCGGTCAGCGGCACCTTGTGCAGGTGGAAGCCGTCCAGCGAACCGTCGGTCAGCGGGTCCGCCGGGTAACCGACCTTGGCCAGCGCGCGCTTGGTGAACTCGTCGGTGTTGACGATGATCTCGGCGCCGCGCGGCAGGTCCGGCAGGTTCGCCTTCAGCGCGGCCGGGTTCATCGCGACCAGCACGTTCGGGGCGTCGCCCGGGGTCAGGATGTCGTGGTCCGCGAAGTGCAGTTGGAAGGAGGAGACGCCCGGCAGGGTGCCGGCGGGCGCCCGGATCTCGGCCGGGAAGTTCGGCAGCGTGGACAGGTCGTTGCCGAAGGACGCCGTCTCCGAGGTGAACCGGTCACCGGTCAGCTGCATGCCGTCACCGGAGTCGCCGGCGAAGCGAATGATCACCCGATCGAGTCTGCGGATGGGCTTGCCCGGCTTCACCGGAGGGCCGCCCGGGGCCGGCGGTCCGGCGGGAGCGGCCGCACCCGAGCGCGCGTCACCGTTCCCGGCGCGGGCCTCGTCGCCGTCCGGGCCGTCCACTGCCTCTGACTGATCGACCTGACTGGTCACTGCCGCGGACCTCCTCGTGGGCACACCACCGCGGGCGCGGCCCCGTGCCCCGTCCGCCTGGTGCACCTCTCGCATCCTATGCGGGCCGACACGACGGCGGCCGGAACCACGGCAGCAATTTCACCGGCCCGCGGCCATACCGCACATGAGCAACAACGCCCGCCCGCCGGAGATCATTCCGGCTCGGGCGGGCGGACGCGAGCACCTCGGAGGCGCATGGCCGAGATGCGCTCCCCGGGGGCGCGCCCCCGGGAAGCCCGGGCGACGGAGCCGGGGCGTCAGGAGTTGAGGTAGGTGAGCACCGCCAGCACCCGGCGGTGGTCCTCCGAGCTCTGAGCCAGCCCCAGCTTGAGGAAGATGTTGCTGACGTGCTTCTCCACCGCGCCGTCGGAGACCACCAGCTGCCTGGCCACCGCCGCGTTGGTGCGGCCCTCCGCCATCAGCCCGAGCACCTCGCGCTCGCGCGGCGTGAGATTGGCCAGAACGTCGCCCTTGCGGCTGCGGCTGAGGAGCTGCTGCACCACCTCCGGGTCCAGCGCCGTGCCGCCATCGGCGACCCGGACCACCGCGTCGGCGAACTCGCGCACCTCGGCGACCCGGTCCTTGAGCAGGTAGCCGACGCCCCGGGTGGAACCGGCCAGCAGCTCGGAGGCGTAGCGCTCCTCCACGAACTGCGACAGCACCAGCACACCCAGCTGCGGGTAACGGCCGCGCAGCTCCACGCAGGCCCGCAGCCCCTCGTCGGTGTGGCTCGGCGGCATCCGCACGTCGGAGACCACGACGTCCGGCAGGGCGTCGGCCGCCGCCAGGTCGTGGATGGTCTTCACCAGGGCTTCGCCGTCCCCGACCCCGGCGACGACCTCCATGCCGCGATCGGTGAGCAGCCGGGTCAGTCCCTCCCTCAGAAGTACGGAGTCCTCGGCGATGACGACGCGACGCATAACGACCTTCCCGGCAGGCGTGTGCTGACGGGAGTCAGTCTCCCCCATCCCGGAGTCAGTGCGGTGGGGGGCCGGGCCCGGCCGCACCGCGGCCCGGCCCGGACGAGCCCGGGGGCTCACATGGTGCGGATCGCCACCGCGTCGCAGAGCCCCTCCAGGGCGGCCTTGGCGGCGCAGTCCGGCAGCGGGGCCAGCAGCGCCCTGGCCTCCTCGGCCCGGCGCAGGGTCTCGGCGCGGGCGCGCTCCAGCGCCGGGTGGGCGCGCAGCAGGCGCAGCGCCTCGGCGTGCAGGTCGTCGTCGGAGAGGTCCTGGTCGAGCAGTTCGCGCAGCCGGGCGTCGGCCGGGTCGGCCGGGTCGACGGGCATCTGCTGCAGCAGCAGGGTCGGCAGGGTCGGCACACCCTCGCGCAGGTCGGTCCCGGGGGTCTTGCCGGACTCGTGGCCGTCACTGGCGATGTCGAGCACGTCGTCGGCCAGCTGGAAGGCGATGCCGATCCGCTCGCCGAACTCGCCGAGGGTGTCCACCAGCTCGCGCTCGGCACCGGCCATCAGCGCTCCTATCCGGCAGGAGACGGCGATCAGCGAGCCGGTCTTGCCCTCCAGGACGTCCAGGTAGTGCAGCAGCGGGTCCATGTCCTGACCGGGGCCGCGGGTCTCCAGGATCTGACCGGTCACCAGCCGCTCGAAGGCCTCGGCCTGCATCCGCACGGCCTCCGGGCCGAGATCGGCGAGCACCTGGGAGGCGCGGGAGAACAGGAAGTCGCCGGTGAGGATCGCGACCGAGTTGTCCCAGCGGGAGTTGGCGCTCGGGGCACCCCGGCGCACCGGCGCCTCGTCCATCACGTCGTCGTGGTACAGCGTGGCCAGGTGGGTCAGCTCGACCACCACGGCGGCGGGCACCACGCCGGGCGCCCCCGGGTCGCCGAACTGGGCGGCCAGCAGCAGGAGCAGCGGACGGAAGCGCTTGCCGCCGGCTTCGAGGAGGTGACTGGCGGTGACGGTGATGAACGGGACGTCGCACTTGACGGCCTCGCCGAGCGCCGCCTCCACCGCGTCCAGTCCGGCCTGGACATCCCGGGTCAGGTCGCGGTCCTGCACGCTGAGCCCGAAGGGTTCCACGACGGTCACGAAGACCACTCCTCTGTCCCTGGTCGATCTAGCGGCCTGGTCCCTGAGTGCCGCCGCTGGCCATACAGGCAGGGTATCCGGTCGTGAGTGGATCACTGCACGGGCGTGCGGATCCTGTCATGATCGGGCCTGATGCCCTGGTCAGGGCGGCTGTGCGGGCCGGACGGCGGTGGGGGCGAATTCGGCTGGAAATAAAGGTGGGAGAGCCCTCGGAACTCCCCCGGCCCCGGCTCCCGACAAAGACCCGTCCGGGCCGCGCGGACTGGGCGCGGCCCGGACGGGGCCCTGGTCGGAGGCGGTGCACGCCAGGATCAGCGCACGAACAGCGAGGCCTTGGACGCCAGGTCGAGGAAGTACTGCGGGAGCAGCCCGAGACCCAGTGTGACCAGCACCCCCACCCCGATCGCGGTCGCCGTGAAGGCGCTCGGGATCGCCACCGTGGGGCCGCCCGGCTGCGGGTCCGAGAAGAACATCAGCACGATCACCCGGATGTAGAAGAACGCGGCCACCGCCGAGCTCAGCACACCGACGACCACCAGCGGGGTCGCCCCGCCGCTGGCCGCGGCCTGGAAGACCGCGAACTTCCCGGTGAAGCCGGAGGTCAGCGGAATCCCGGCGAAGGCCAGCAGGAACAGCGCGAACACCGCCGCCACCAGCGGCGAGCGCCGCCCGAGCCCGGCCCAGCTGGACAGGTGGGTCGCCTCGCCCTTGGAGTCGCGCACCAGGGTGACCACGGCGAACGCGCCGAGCGTCACGAAGGAGTACGACAACAGGTAGAACAGCACCGAGGAGATGCCCTGCTTGTTGACGGCGATCACGCCGGTCAGGATGAACCCGGCGTGCGCGATCGAGGAGTACGCCAGCAGGCGCTTGACGTCCTGCTGGGTCACCGCGAGCACCGCGCCCACCACCATGGTGAGGATCGCCACGCCCCACATCACCGGCCGCCAGTCCAGCCGCAGGCCCGGGAAGGCCACGTAGAACAGCCGCAGGAAGGCCCCGAACGCCGCGACCTTGGTGGCCGCCGCCATGAAGCCGGTCACCGGGGTCGGCGCGCCCTGGTAGACGTCCGGGGTCCAGGAGTGGAAGGGGACCGCGGCGACCTTGAACAGCAGGCCGACCGCGAGCATCGCCAGGCCGGTCAGCACCAGCGCGTCGCTCTGGGTGGTGCTCAGCTGCGCGGGGGTGGTCATCGCCTTGCCGGAGATGACGTCCCCGATGTCCCCGAGCTTCACGCTGCCCGCGTAGCCGTACAGCAGCGCGGTCCCGAAGAGGAAGAACGCCGAGGCGAAGGCGCCGAGCAGGAAGTACTTGACCGCCGCCTCCTGGGAGAGCAGCCGGCGGCGCCGGGCCAGCGCGCACAGCAGGTACAGCGGCAGCGAGAAGACCTCCAGCGCCACGAACATGGTCAGCAGGTCGTTGGCGGCGGGGAACAGCAGCATGCCGCCGACCGCGAACATGGTGAGCGGGAAGACCTCGCTGGTGGCGAAGCCGGCCCGGACCGCGGCCCGCTCCTGCTCGCCGCCGGGGGTGGCGGCGGCCTGGGCGGCGAAGGCGTCGGCGGGCAGGCCACCGGCCTTCGGCTCCAGCCTGCGCTCGGCGTAGGTGAGCACCGCGACCACGGAGGCCAGCAGGATCACGCCCTGGAGGAACAGCGCCGGGCCGTCCATCGCGACCGACTCCATGGCCAGCAGGTCGATCCGGGTGAAGCCGTGGCTCTGCACGGCCAGCACCACCACGGCGACGAAGGCGCCGGCCAGCCCGGCCAGCGCGAGCGTCACCTGGGTCCAGTGCCGGTACCGGCGGGGCACGAAGGCCTCCACCAGGACGCCGGCCACGGCGGCGGCGAACACCACGAGCATCGGCGAGAGCTGGCCGTACTCGATGTGCGGCGCCGGAATGCTGGGGGTGTTGCCGCCCGCGGCGGCGAGCATCGCGGTGGCGCTCACTTCTGCTCACCTCCTGAGGTGGCGGCGACCGGGTGGGCCGGCGCCGGGTCGGTCTGGTGGATCTGCGAGAGCGTCGCGTTCACCGAGGGGTTGACCAGGTCGGTGAGCGGCTTGGGGTAGACGCCGAGCAGGATGGTCAGCGCCACCAGCGGGCCGACCACGGCGAGTTCCCGGGCCTTGAGGTCGGGCATCGTGCGCACCCCGTCCTTCACCGGGCCGGTCATGGTGCGCTGGTACAGCAGCAGGGCGTACAGCGCGGCCAGCACGATGCCGAAGGTGGCCACGACGCCGATCGCCGGGTAGCGGGTGAAGGTGCCCACGAGCACCAGGAACTCGCTGACGAAGGGGGCGAGCCCGGGCAGCGACAGGGTGGCCAGGCTGCCGATCAGGAACGTCCCGGCGAGTACAGGGGCGACCTTCTGCACACCGCCGTAGTCGGCGATCAGCCGCGAACCGCGACGGGAGATCAGGAAGCCGGCCACCAGCATCCACGCCGCCGTGGACAGGCCGTGGTTGACCATGTAGAGGGTGGCGCCGCTCTGGCCCTGGCTGGTCAGCGCGAAGATGCCCATGATGATGAAGCCGAAGTGCGAGATCGAGGCGTACGCCACCAGGCGCTTGATGTCCTTCTGCCCGACCGCCAGCAGCGCGCCGTAGACGATCCCGATCAGCGCGAGGACCAGGATCGCCGGGGCGAAGGTCTTCGAGGCGTCCGGGAACAGCCCGAGGCAGAAGCGCAGCATCGCGAAGGTGCCGACCTTGTCCACCACGGCGGTGATCAGCACCGCGGTGCCGGCGGTGGACTCGCCCATCGCGTTCGGCAGCCAGGTGTGCAGCGGCCACAGCGGGGCCTTCACCGCGAAGGCGAAGAAGAAGCCCAGGAACAGCGCCTTCTCGGCGGTGCCGGTCAGCTGGAGCCGGCCGTCGGCGATCGCCGAGGTCAGCGTCGGCAGGTCGAAGGTGCCGAAGCCCTGGTCCTGCGCGATCACGTACAGGCCGATCACGGCCGCCAGCATCACCAGGCCGCCGAGCAGGTTGTAGAGCAGGAACTTCACGGCCGCGTAGGAGCGCTGACGCGCCGACTCGGGGCCGCCCGCCCGGTCGCCGAAGCCGCCGATCAGGAAGTACATCGGGATCAGCATGGCTTCGAAGAACACGTAGAAGACGAAGACGTCGGTGGCGTAGAAGGAGACGACCACCATCGCCTCCACCGCCAGGATCAGGGCGAAGAAGCCCTGGGTCCTCCTGCTGTTCTCGAAGGTGCCGTCGGGACCGGCCGGCCCCGGATCGGCGTCGTGCCAGGAGGCGAGGATCACCAACGGCACGAGGACGGCGGTGAGCAGGGCGAGCACCGCACCGATGCCGTCCACGCCGAGCGAGAAGGTGATGCCGAAGGAGCGGATCCAGCTGTACGACTCGTTCAGCTGGAAGCGGGCGCCCTGAGGGTCGAACCGGGTCGCCACCACGGCGGCCAGCACCAGGGTGACGGCCGAGACGCCCAGCGCGACGGCCTTGGTGTTCCGGCGCCGGCTCTCGGAGGACCCGGCCGGCAGCGCCGCGGTCAGCACCGCGCCGGCCGCCGGCACGGCGCAGGTGGCGGTCAGGAGGACGCTCATGCGCCCACCTCGCCGCGCCCGGCAGGGGCGTCCGTCCGCGCGCACCGCTTGACGGTTCGTTCGCTGCGCTCACTCATGGCCTGCCCTCCCAACGGATATCAGGACGAGTCATCACGTGGACCTCATCAGGAGAGTCGTGGCGACCAGCACCAGCGTGCCGCCGAACATGGAGAGCGCGTAGGAGCGGACGTAGCCGTTCTGGATCCGCCGCAGCCGGCCGGAGAGCCCGCCGATCGCGGCGGCCAGGCCGTTGACCACACCGTCCAGGCCGCGGCTGTCGAAGAAGACCAGCGCCGCGGCGAGCGCCGAGCCCGGCCGCACCAGCACCGCGTGGTTGAAGTCGTCCTGCAGCAGGTCCCGGCGGGCGGCCCGGGTGAGCGGGGAGCCGACCGGCGGCACCACCGGGACCGGCGAGCGCCCGTACATCAGGTAGGCGAGGCCGACGCCGGCCAGCATGCAGGCCGTGGTCAGCAGGGTGACGGTCAGCGGGGCGAGCGGGGAGTTGCCCTCCTCGTACCCGGTGACCGGCTCCAGCCACTTCAGGAAGGAGTCGTTGAAGGCGAACAGCCCGCCCGCGAACACCGAGCCGAAGGCCAGCAGGACCATCGGGATCGTCATGGTCCTGGGCGACTCGTGCGGGTGCGGCAGGTCGCCCTCCCCCGCGGCGGAGCCGCCGGTGCCGCCGGCCGGCTGCCAGCGCTTCTCGCCGAAGAAGGTCAGCACCATCACCCGGGTCATGTAGAACGCGGTGATCGCCGCGCCGACCAGCGTGCACAGCCCGAGGATCCAGCCCTCGGTGCCGCCCTTGGCGAAGGCCGCCTCGATGATCTTGTCCTTGGAGAAGAAACCGGACAGGCCCGGGAAGCCGATGATCGCCAGGTAGCCGAGGCCGAAGGTGACGAAGGTGACCGGCATGTACGTGCGCAGGCCGCCGTAGTGACGCATGTTCACCTCGTCGTTCATGCCGTGCATGACCGACCCGGCGCCGAGGAACAGCCCGGCCTTGAAGAAGCCGTGGGTCACCAGGTGCATGATCGCGAAGACGTAGCCGATCGGACCGAGCCCGGCCGCCAGCACCATGTAGCCGATCTGCGACATGGTCGAGCCGGCCAGCGCCTTCTTGATGTCGTCCTTGGCGCAACCGACGATCGCACCGAACAGCAGCGTGACCGCGCCGACCACCACCACGGCGGTCTGCGCGTCCGGCGCCAGGTCGAAGATCGTCGAGGAACGGGTGATCAGGTAGACGCCCGCGGTCACCATGGTGGCCGCGTGGATCAGCGCCGACACCGGGGTCGGGCCCTCCATCGCGTCCCCCAGCCAGGACTGCAGCGGCACCTGGGCCGACTTGCCGCAGGCCGCCAGCAGCAGCATCAGGCCGATCGCCGTCAGCTTGCCCTCGCTCGCCTCGTGCGCACCGCCGAAGACGGGGCCGAAGGCGAAGGAGCCGAACTCCGCGAACATCAGCATGATCGCGACGGACAGGCCGATGTCGCCGACCCGGTTGACGATGAAGGCCTTCTTCGCCGCCGTCGCCGCGCTCGGCTTGTGCTGCCAGAAGCCGATCAGGAGGTACGAGGCCAGGCCCACGCCCTCCCAGCCGAAGTACAGCAGCAGGTAGTTGTCCGCGACCACCAGCAGCAGCATGGCGGCCAGGAACAGGTTCAGGTACGCGAAGAAGCGGCGCCGGCGCTCGTCGTGCGCCATGTAGCCCACCGAGTAGAGGTGGATCAGCGTGCCGACGCCGGTGATCAGCAGGACGAAGGTCATCGACAGCTGGTCGAGCAGGAAGGAGAAGTCGGCCTGGAAGCCGTTCACCGGGATCCAGCTGAACAGGTGCACGGTGAGCGCCCGGTTCTCGGCGTCACGGCCGAGCATGTCCGAGAACAGGGCCAGGCCGAAGCCGAACGAGAGCGCCGCGAGCGCGGTGGCCAGCCAGTGGCCGTAGCGGTCCAGCACCCGGCCACCGAGCAGCAGCAGGGCGGCACCGGCCAGTGGAGCCGCCACCAGCAGCGGAATGAGAGAGTTCACCGAAGGTCCTCCGCCTACAGCTTCATCAGGTTGCTGTCGTCGACCGAAGCGGAGTGCCTGGTCCGGAAGATGGAGACGATGATGGCGAGGCCGACCACGACCTCGGCCGCCGCCACCACCATCGTGAAGAACGCGATGATCTGGCCGTCCAGGGTCCCGTGCAGCCGGGAGAAGGTCACCAGGGCGAGGTTCGAGGCGTTCAGCATCAGCTCCACGCACATGAACAGCACGATCGCGTTGCGCCGGATCAGCACCCCGGCCGCGCCGATGGTGAACAACAGGGCCGACAGGTAGAGGTAGTTGACCGGGTTCACTCCGCGCCCTCCTCGCCGGCCGGGTGCTTCACGTTGTTCGCCGGCACCGGCTCGCCGTTCGCCGGCACCGGCTCCAGCGACTTGCGCGGAGCCGTCGCCGCCGGCCGCTCCGAGGACGGACGGCCCAACCAGTCCGCCGTGCTGTTCTCCAGCTCCGCCATCCGCCGCAGCATCGCCTGACTGACGTCCCGGACCTGGCCGCGCTCGCGCAGCGTCGCCATCACCGAGTCCTCGGCGATCGTGCCGTCCGGCAGCAGCGCCGGGACGTCCACCGCGTTGTGCCGCGCGTACACGCCCGGCGCCGGCAGCGGCGGCAGCTGGATGTTGTCCATGATCCGCTGCGCCGCCAGCTCGCGCTGCGTCTTCGGCGCCTTCACGTGCTCCCGGTGGGTCAGCACCATCGCACCGATCGCCGCGGTGATCAGCAGCGCGCCGGTGACCTCGAAGGCCCACACGTACCGGGTGAAGATCAGCCGGGCCAGGCCCGGCACGTTGCCCTCGGCGTTCGCCTCGGACAACCCGGTGAAGTGGTCCAGCTTCGCGTTGGCGATCCCGGCGATCAGCAGCACGCCGAAGCCCAGCCCGCACAGCGCCGCGGCGAACCGCTGGCCCTTCAGCTGCTCCTTCAGCGAATCCTCGCTGGTGACACCGACCAGCATCACCACGAACAGGAACAGCATCATGATCGCGCCGGTGTAGACCACGATCTGCACCACGCCCAGGAACACCGCGCCCTGGGCCATGTAACAGACCGCCAGCGCCAGCATGGTGGCCGCCAGGCAGAGCGCGCTGTGCACGGCCTTGCGCATCAGCACCATGCCGAGCGCGCCGCCGACCGCGATCACCGCGAGCACCCAGAACTGGACGGCCTCACCCGTCGAGGTCGTCCCGGTCGCTTCCGCCAGCCGCGCGATCACTGCTGCACCTCCTGGTCCCGGTCGGTGCGCTCCTGCTGGACCGTGCCCGGCGCCGCCGCGGTGATCTCGCCCCGGTAGTACGCGCCCTCGTCGGTGCCCGGGAAGATCGCGTGCGGGGTGTCGACCATGCCCTCGGACAGGCCCACCAGCAGCTGCTCCTTGGTGAAGATCAGGTCCCGCCGGGAGGAGTCGGCCAGCTCGTACTCGTTGGTCATGGTCAGCGCCCGGGTCGGGCAGGCCTCGATGCACAGCCCGCACAGGATGCAGCGGGCGTAGTTGATCTGGTACACCACGCCGTAGCGCTCACCCGGGGAGTAGCGCTCCTCGTCCCGGTTGTCCGCGCCCTCCACGTAGATCGCGTCGGCCGGGCAGGCCCACGCGCACAGCTCGCAGCCGACGCACTTCTCCAGGCCGTCCGGGTGCCGGTTCAGCTGGTGGCGGCCGTGGAAGCGCGGAGCGGTGGGCTTCTTCTGCTCCGGGTACTGCTCGGTGAGCCGCTTCTTGAACATGGCCTTGAAGGTCACGCCGAAGCCGGCGGCCGGGCCGAGGATCGACGGACGGTCGGCCCGTTCGGGGCGACCCGTACGATCGGACTGGTCGGACATCTCGGTTCAGCTCCCTTCGGAATGGTCGGCCCCGTTGAGGGCGTCCTGGAGTTGCTTCGGGGCGCGGCTGCGCCGGCGCGGCACCGGCGGGAGCACCTGGCCGGGCAGCGGCGGGACCGGATAGCCGCCCGCCATCGGGTCGAAATCGGCCTTGGGCGGGGTGACCTCGGGTTCGGGCTGCTTCCTCAGGAAGTCCCGCAGCAGCGCCAGCAGCAGGATCACGCCGACCGGCGCGCCCACGTACAGCACCACCTCGCCGAAGTCGTAGCCCTCGTTGCGCAGCGCCCGCACGCTCGCGATCAGCACCAGCCACACCAGCGAGACCGGGATCAGCACCTTCCAGCCCAGCTTCATGAACTGGTCGTAGCGGAACCGGGGCAGCGTGCCGCGCAGCCAGATGAAGAAGAACAGCAGCAACTGGATCTTCAGCGTGATCCACAGCATCGGCCACCAGCCGTGGTTGGCGCCCTCCCAGAACGTCGACACCGGCCACGGGGCCCGCCAGCCGCCCAGGAAGAGGGTCGAGGCCACCGCCGAGACCGTCACCATGTTCACGTACTCGGCCAGCATGAACATCGCGAACTTCAGCGAGGAGTACTCGGTGTTGAAGCCGCCGACCAGCTCGCCCTCGGCCTCCGGGAGGTCGAACGGCGCCCGGTTGGTCTCGCCGACCATCGCGATGATGTAGACGATGAACGACACCGGCAGCAGCGCCGCGAACCAGGTCGGCTGCTGGTGCGCCACGATCTCCGAGGTCGACATCGAACCCGAGTAGATGAACACCGCCGCGAAGGACAGGCCCATCGCGATCTCGTAGCTGATCATCTGCGCGGACGAGCGCAGCCCGCCCAGCAGCGGGTACGTCGAACCCGAGGACCAGCCCGCCAGCACGATGCCGTAGATGCCCACCGCGGCCGTCGCCAGGACGTACAGCAACGCCACCGGGAAGTCCGTCAGCTGGAGCGGCGTGCGGGTGCCGAAGATCGACACCTCG
The DNA here is from genome assembly GCF_055589745.1 of Kitasatospora sp. NPDC041917. Taxonomy (NCBI): domain Bacteria; kingdom Bacillati; phylum Actinomycetota; class Actinomycetes; order Kitasatosporales; family Streptomycetaceae; genus Kitasatospora; species Kitasatospora sp. NPDC041917. The sequence continues at coordinate 17,456 of NZ_JBVJBI010000020.1, forward strand.
TTGCCGGCCGGGCCGAACGGGATCACCGCGAAGGCCATGAACGCGGGGATGGCGCAGACGATCGGGGCCAGGATGTAGACCACCTTGTCCGAGCCCTTGACCACCAGGTCTTCCTTCAGCGCCAGCTTCACGCCGTCCGCCAGCGACTGCAGCATGCCCCACGGGCCGTGCCGGTTGGGCCCGATGCGCAGCTGCATCCAGGCCACCACCTTGCGCTCCCAGACGATCGCGATCAGCACCGTCAGGACCAGGAAGGCGAAGCAGAACACCGCCTTCAGCAGCACCAGCCACCACGGGTCCTGCCCGAAGAAGTGGAGCGTCTCGTACGGCTGCGGAGTCATCGGTCCTCCCCTTCTCCCGCGGTCCCGTCCACGGTCGAACCGGCCTGGGCCTGGGCCTGCGCCCGGGCCGACTCGTCCTGTTCCTGCTCGTCCTGCGCCGACCGGTCGGGTGTGGCCCGGGCCTGTCCCGCCCCGTCCTGTGCCGCCCCGTCCTGTGTCGTCAGGCCGGGATCGGCCTCGACCTCGGCCTCGACCTCGACCGCGGGCTCGGGCTCGGGCTCGGGCTCCGCCTCGGCCGCGGCGATCGTGACCAGGTGGCCGACGGTGGTGCCGAGCGCGCGCGGGGCACCGCCCGGAGTGGAGCCGAGCGGGACCCAGACCGTGCGGTCCGGGATCGAGTCGGTGACCTCCAGCGGCAGGGTCAGCGATCCGGCCGGGCCGGTCAGCCGCAGGGCCCCGGCCGCCACCGCGCCGATCTCCTTGGCCGTCTCCGCCGAGATCCGGGCCACCGCCCGGTGCCGGGTGCCCGCCAGGTGCGGATCCCCCTGCTGCAGCGCGCCGTTGTCCAGCAGCAGGCGCCAACCCGCCAGCACCGCCTGGCCGGCGGCCGGCCGGGGCAGCGGGCCGGGGTGGGCCGCCGGGTCGGCCGTGCGGTCGCCCTCCCAGGGGGCGAAGCGGTCCAGCTCCAGCCGGGCCGCCCGGACGTCCGGCAGTCCCAGCCGCCCGCCCAACGCGTCCGCCAGCATGCTCAGCACCCGCAGGTCCGGCTGGAGGTGACGGCCCATCTGCTGGTCCGGCTTGAGCGCGGCCTCGAACATCCGCACCCGGCCCTCCCAGTCCAGGAAGGTGCCGGCCTTCTCCGCCGCCGCAGCCACCGGCAGCACCACGTCGGCGCGCGCCGTCACCGCCGAGGGCCGCAGCTCCAGCGACACCAGGAACGGCACCGCCGCCAGCGCCTCGTCGGCCAGCACGGGGTCCGGCAGGTCGTCCGGATCCACGCCGCCGACCAGCAGCGCGTCCAGCTCTCCGGCCACGACCGCCGCCAGGATCCCGTCGGTGTCCCGGCCCGGCCGGGACGGCAGCTCGGCCCCGCCCCACAGCTCGGCCGCCTCCGACCGGGCCGCCGCGACGGCCACCGGACGGCCGCCGGGCAGCAGGCCCGGCAGCGCGCCCGCCTCCACGGCCCCGCGCTCACCGGCCCGGCGCGGCACCCAGGCGAGCTTGGCGCCGGTCGCGTGCGCCAGGCGCAGCACCGCCGTCGGCCCGCCCGGGACGGCGGCCAGCCGCTCGCCCACCAGGATCACCGCACCCGGGGTGCGCAGCAGTTCCGCCGCCCGGCCCGCGTCGTCGTTCAGCGGCTCGTCCGCCGCCAGCGCCGCGAACCACTCCGGCTCGGTGCCGGGGGCGGCCGGCAGCAGCGCGCCGCGCAGCTTCGCCAGGCCCCGGGAACCGAACGCGGCCACCGAGAACACCTTCAGGCCCGTCGCCCTGGTCGCCTTGCGCAACCGCAGGAAGACGATCGGCGACTCCTCCTCCGGCTCGAAGCCCGCCAGCAGCACCGCCGGCGCCCGGTCGAGGTCCTCGTACGCCACACCGGCGCCGTTCACGTCGACGCCCCGCCCGGCCACCGCCGCGGCCAGGAAGTCCGCCTCCTCACCGCTGTGCGGGCGGGCCCGGAAGTCCACGTCGTTGGTGCCCAGCACCACCCGAGCGAACTTCCCGTACGCGTAGGCGTCCTCGACCGTCACCCGGCCGCCGGCCAGCACCCCGGTCCGGGCCCCGCGCAGCCCCTCGGCCGCCCGGGCCAGCGCCTCCGGCCAGGAGACCGGCACCAGCTCGCCGTCCACCCGCACCAGCGGGGTGGTCAGCCGGTCGCGCTGCTGGGCGTAGCGGAAGGCGAAGCGGCCCTTGTCGCAGTTCCACTCCTCGTTCACCGCCGGGTCCTCGCCCGCCAGCCGGCGCAGCACCTTGCCGCGCCGGTGGTCGGTGCGCTGCGCGCAGCCCGAGGCGCAGTGCTCGCACACGCTCGGCGAGGAGACCAGGTCGAAGGGACGCGAGCGGAACCGGTACGCCGCCGAGGTCAGCGCGCCCACCGGGCAGATCTGGATGGTGTTCCCGGAGAAGTACGACTCGAAGTCGTCGCCCTCGCCGGTGCCGACCTGCTGCAGTGCCCCGCGCTCCACCAGGTCGATGAACGGGTCCCCGGCGATCTGCTGCGAGAAGCGGGTGCAGCGCGCGCACAGCACGCAGCGCTCGCGGTCCAGCAGCACCTGGCTGCTGATCGGCACCGGCTTCTCGTAGGTGCGCTTCATCCCCTCGAAACGGGAGTCGGCGGCGCCGCTGGTCATCGCCTGGTTCTGCAGCGGGCACTCGCCGCCCTTGTCGCAGACCGGGCAGTCCAGCGGGTGGTTGATCAGCAGCAGCTCCATCACGCCGCGCTGGGCCTTCTCGGCCACCGGCGAGCTGAGCTGGGTGCGCACCACCATGCCCTCGGCCACCGGAACGGTGCAGGAGGCGACCGGCTTGCGCTGGCCCTCGATCTCGACGATGCACTGGCGGCAGGCACCGGCCGGATCGAGCAGCGGGTGGTCGCAGAAGCGCGGGATCTGGGTGCCGATGGTCTCGGCGGCCCGGATCACCAACGTTCCCTTGGGGACCCGCACTTCGACGCCGTCGATGGTGAGCGTGACCAGTTCGACCGCGGTCTCGGAGGCGGTTGGCTCTGTGATCGTCACGCGTGCACCTCCCTTTCGGTGGCGGACTGGTGGCCGGGGCGGGGGCCGTCGGCCCAGACGGTGGAGGCTGCCGGGTCGAACGGGCAGCGGCGCTCGGCCAGGTGCTGCTCGTACTCGGCCCGGAAGTGCTGGAGCGAGGAGACGATCGGGCTGGCCGCGCCGTCGCCCAGGGCACAGAAGGACTTGCCGTTGATGTTGTCGGCGATGTCGAGGAGCTTCTCCAGGTCCCCGTCGACGCCCTCGCCCGCCTCGATCCGCTGGAGCAGCTGGACCAGCCAGTAGGTGCCCTCGCGGCAGGGGGTGCACTTGCCGCAGGACTCGTGGGCGTAGAACTCCGTCCAGCGGGTGACGGCCCGCACCACGCAGGTGGTCTCGTCGAAGACCTGGAGCGCCTTGGTGCCGAGCATCGAGCCGGCCGCGCCGACGCCCTCGTAGTCCAGCGGGACGTCGAGGTGCTCGTCGGTGAACATCGGGGTGGAGGAGCCGCCCGGGGTCCAGAACTTCAGCCGGTGCCCGGGGCGGATGCCGCCGCTGAGGTCGAGCAGCTGGCGCAGCGTGATGCCGAGCGGGGCCTCGTACTGGCCGGGGTTGGTGACGTGGCCGGAGAGCGAGTAGAGCGTGAAGCCGGGGGACTTCTCGGTGCCCAGGGCCTTGAACCACTCCTTGCCGCGGGACAGGATCGGCGGCACCGAGGCGATCGACTCGACGTTGTTGACCACCGTCGGGCAGGCGTACAGGCCGGCGATCGCCGGGAACGGGGGCCGCAGCCTCGGCTGGCCGCGGCGGCCCTCCAGCGAGTCCAGCAGCGCCGTCTCCTCGCCGCAGATGTAGGCGCCGGCCCCGGCGTGCACGGTGATGTCGAGGTCGATCCCCGAGCCGAGGATGTTCCGGCCCAGCAGCCCGGCCCCGTACGCCTCGGCGACGGCCGCGTGCAGCCGGCGCAGCACCGGGACGACCTCGCCGCGCAGGTAGATGAAGGCGTGGTCGCAGCGGATCGCGTAGGAGGCGATGATCATGCCCTCGATCAGCGCGTGCGGGTTGGCGAACAGCAGCGGGATGTCCTTGCAGGTGCCCGGCTCGGACTCGTCCGCGTTGACCACCAGGTAGTGCGGCTTGCCGTCGTTCTGGGGGATGAACTGCCACTTCATGCCGGTCGGGAAGCCTGCGCCGCCGCGGCCGCGCAGGCCGGCCTCCTTGACCACGGCGATCACGTCGTCCGGCGGCATGGCGAGGGCCGCCTTGAGGCCCTCGTAGCCGTGGTGGCGGCGGTAGGTGTCGAGCGTCCAGGGGCGGCTGTCGTCCCAGGAGTCGGACAGGACCGGGGTGAGCAGCTTCTCGGCCGGCTCGGCGGAGGTCATCACGCTTCGCTCCCTTCCTGGCCCTTGCCCGCCTGGCCGTTGTTCGTCTGGCTGTTGCTCGCCTGGGGGTTGCTTGCCGGGCCGTTGCTCGCCTGGCCGTTGCTCGCCTGGCCGTTGCTCGCCTGGCCGTTGTTCGCCGGGCCGCTGCCCTCGTGGCGGGGGGACGCGGGGCGGGGGGAGACCACCTTGGTGCCGGCGGTGCCGGGCAGCGCCTCGCCGCGGGCCAGCCGCAGACCGGCCAGGGACGGCGCGCCGCCGGCTCCGGACTCGTCGTTGGCGCCCGGACGCTCGTCCGGGAAGCCGGCCAGGATCCGGGCGGTCTCCTTGAAGCCGCACAGCCGGGCACCGCGGGTGGGCCGGACCTCACGGCCGGCGCGCAGGTCGTCGACCAGCTGCCGGGCGCTCTCCGGGGTCTGGTTGTCGAAGAACTCCCAGTTGACCATCACCACGGGCGCGTAGTCGCAGGCCGCGTTGCACTCGATGTGCTCGATCGAGACCTCGCCGTCCTCGGTGGTCTCGTTGTTGCGGACACCCAGGTGCTCCTGGAGCTCGGCGAAGATCTGGTCGCCGCCGAGCACCGCGCACAGCGTGTTGGTGCAGACCCCGACGTGGTACTTCCCGGCCGGGCGGCGCCGGTACATGGTGTAGAAGGTCGCGACCGCGGTGACCTCGGCGGTGGTGAGGTCCAGCTGCTCGGCGCAGAAGCGCATCCCGGTCGGGCTGACGAAGCCCTCCTCGGCCTGCACCAGGTGCAGCAGCGGCAGCAGCGCCGAGCGGGGCTGCGGGTAGCGGGCGATCAGCTCGGCGGCGTCGGCGGCCAGCCTGGCGTGCACCTCCTCGGAGTACGGTGCGGCCGGCAGTGCCGGCAGTCCGAGTTCGACGTTGGTCACCGGTCCACGCCTCCCATCACCGGGTCGATCCCGGCCACCGCGACGATCACGTCGGCCACCTGGCCGCCCTCGCACATCGCCGCCATCGTCTGCAGATTGGTGAACGACGGATCCCGGAAGTGGACCCGGTACGGGCGCGTCCCGCCGTCGCTGACCACGTGCACGCCCAGCTCGCCCTTGGGCGACTCGACCGCCACGTACGCCTGGCCGACCGGGACCCGGAAGCCCTCGGTGACCAGCTTGAAGTGGTGGATCAGGGCCTCCATCGAGGTCCCCATGATCTTGCGGATGTGGTCGAGGGAGTTGCCCAGCCCGTCCGGGCCGACGGCCAGTTGGGCGGGCCAGGCGATCTTCTTGTCGGCCACCATGACCGGGCCCGGACGCAGCCGGTCCAGGCACTGCTCGACGATCCGCAGCGACTGCTTCATCTCCTCCAGGCGGATCAGGAAGCGGCCGTAGGAGTCGGCGCTGTCGGCGATCGCGACCTCGAAGTCGTAGTCCTGGTAGCCGCAGTACGGGTCGGTCTTGCGCAGGTCGTGCGGCAGGCCGGTGGCGCGCAGGATCGGGCCGGTGGCGCCGAGGGCCAGGCAGCCGGGCAGGTCCAGGAAGCCGACGTCGACCAGGCGGGCCTTGAACACCGGGTTGCCGGTGGCGAGTTTGTCGTACTCGTGCATCCGGGAGCGGAAGACCTTGACCACCTCGCGGATCTGGTCGACGGCGCCGGGCGGCAGGTCCTGGGCGAGGCCGCCGGGGCGCACGTACGCGTGGTTCATGCGCAGACCGGTGACCAGCTCGAAGACGTCCAGGATCAGCTCGCGGTCCCGGAAGCCGTAGATCATCAGGGTGGTGGAGCCGATCTCCATGCCGCCGGTGGCCAGGCAGACCAGGTGCGAGGCGATCCGGTTGAGCTCCATCATCATCACGCGGATGACGTTGGCGCGGTCCGGGACGTCGTCGGTGATGCCGAGCAGCTTCTCGACCGCCAGGCAGTAGGCGGTCTCGTTGAACAGCGGGGTCAGGTAGTCCATACGGGTCACGAAGGTGGTGCCCTGGACCCAGTTGCGGAACTCCATGTTCTTCTCGATGCCGGTGTGGAGGTAGCCGATGCCGCAGCGGGCCTCCTTCACCGTCTCGCCGTCGATCTCCAGGATCAGCCGCAGCACGCCGTGGGTGGACGGGTGCTGGGGGCCCATGTTGACGATGATGCGCTCGTCGTCGGCCCGGCCGACCGCCTCGACCACCTCGCCCCAGTCACCGCCGGTGACGGTGAAGACCCGGCCCTCGGTGGTATCGCGGGCGTCCGCTTCCTCGGTCTCTCCAAAGTGCTGGGTGTTCATCAGCTGTACGACCTCCGCTGGTCGGGAGCCGGGATCTGGGCGCCCTTGTACTCGACGGGGATGCCGCCGAGCGGGTAGTCCTTGCGCTGCGGGTGGCCCAGCCAGTCGTCCGGCATCATGATCCGGGTGAGCGCAGGGTGGCCCTCGAAGACCAGGCCGAAGAAGTCGTAGGCCTCGCGCTCGTGCCAGTCGTTGGTCGGGTAGACGCTCACCACGGAGGGGATGCGCGGGTCGGCGTCGGGTGCGGTGACCTCCAGCCGGATCAGCCGGCCGTGGGTGATCGAGCGCAGGTGGTAGACCGCGTGCAGCTCGCGGCCCTTGTCGCCGGGGTAGTGCACGCCGCTCACGCCCAGGCACAGTTCGAAGCGCAGCGCCGGGTCGTCGCGGAGGATGCGGGCGGTCCCCAGCAGGTGGTCGCGGTCGATGTGGAAGGTGAGCTCGCCGCGGTCGACCACGGTCCTCTCGATCACCTCGACCGGGTCCAGGTCCTGCTCCTCCAGGGCGCCCTCCAGCTCGTCGGCGACCTCGTCGAACCAGCCGCCGTACGGGCGTTCGCTCGGACCGGGCAGCACGATCGGGTCGGCCAGACCTCCGAAGCCGGAGGTGTCGCCGCTGCCCGTGGCACCGAACATGCCCTGGCGGCGGCCGACCACCTCGACCGGGATCTCGCGGACCGGCTGCTCGCGGCGGGTCTCGGGTACCTGGTCGTTCATCGCAGCTGCCCCCGCATCTCGCTGATCGGGGTGGCCTTCAGGGCGAGCGCCTCACCGAGCTCCTCGGCCCGGCGCCTGTTCACGCCCAGCGGCTCGTGCTGGATCTTGTCGTGCAGCTTCAGGATGGCGTCCATCAGCATCTCCGGACGGGGCGGACAGCCGGGCAGGTAGATGTCCACCGGCACGATGTGGTCGACGCCCTGGACGATCGCGTAGTTGTTGAACATCCCGCCGGACGAGGCGCAGACGCCCATCGAGATGACCCACTTGGGGTTGGGCATCTGGTCGTACACCTGGCGCAGCACCGGGGCCATCTTCTGACTCACCCGCCCCGCCACGATCATCAGATCGGCCTGCCGGGGGGAGCCCCGGAAGACCTCCATGCCGAACCGGGCCAGGTCGTAACGGCCCGCCCCGGTGGTCATCATCTCGATCGCGCAGCAGGCCAGACCGAAGGTGGCCGGGAAGAGTGACGCCTTGCGCACCCAGCCGGCGGCCGTCTCCACCGTCGTGAGCAGAAAGCCGCTCGGCAGCTTCTCCTCGATTCCCATCAGATCCCTCTCAATGCCCTCGAGTCCGCTGATACGTGGGCCGGTTCTGGCTTGTCCGCTCGTTCACAAGCGGGCGCGCAGCCGGCGGACGGGTGGGGTCGCCACCCCGCGCTCGGACCACCCCGCGCTCAGTCCCACTCCAGGCCGCCGCGCCGCCACACGTAGGCGTACGCGACGAAGACGGTGGCGATGAACAGGAGCATCTCGACCAGCCCGAAGATCCCCAGGGCGTCGAAGGTCACCGCCCAGGGGTAGAGGAAGACGATCTCGATGTCGAAGACGATGAAGAGCATCGCCGTCAGGTAGTACTTGATCGGGAACCGACCGCCGCCCACGGGCTGCGGGGTCGGCTCGATGCCGCACTCGTACGCCTCCAACTTGGCCCGGTTGTAGCGCTTGGGGCCGGTGAGTGAGGCCATCACGACGGAGCCGACCGCGAACGCCGCCGCGATGGCACCGAGTACGAGGATCGGCGCGTAGGCATTCATAGCCCCCGCTCCCTCCGTCCAGTCGTCCTTGACTGCAGATCGGAACCGGCGGGTCACACAGAGGTGAACCCGCGTTCCAGTTCCCGAGATCCACCTCATGTGAGGCAGTTCACAAAGCCTGGAACGAGCGCATCCTATGCCCGTCGGCTTGTGATCTGCGACACGCAGTTCACGGTCACCTTTGTGATCTACGACACCCTTCGAATGGGGTCGAATATGAACATGCCCAGATTTGTCGACGCAAAGCAGTCAAATGATCACAAGCAGTCGCATTTACCTGTGAAGCGGCAGGTCAGGGGCGTGTTCCTATATCAACTATGCGTCGACCTGAGCAAATTTCCAGGCGTCATGTTGACGTGTTATAGAGGCTCACTCGCAGGGGTGGCGGGGGTCCGAACGCTCGCTTGACCCTTCGTTCACAAGCGCGCGAGCTTGTCGTTGAACGGGGTTCCCCTGGCGCTCCCCCAGCCGCCCGATTCCTCCATCGGGCACCTTCACGTGCCTCCTCCGTGCCACCTCCGTGTCGCCTCCGTGCCGCCTCCGTGTCGCCTCGGACAGGCCCGCCTCGGCCCGGCATTTCGAGCGGGCCGAGGCGCGCAGACGGGGTGCCCGGTGCAGGCCCGCAGGGGGAGGCGCGCAAGGGGAGGCGTGCAGGGCAGGGCAGGGCGGGGCAGGCGGGGTGGGGCAGGCGGGGTGCGGACGGCCCCGGTCCCTCGCCTCCGGGCCCTCGCCCCGGGCTGGGGCCGGCTACTGGCGGCCGGCCGCCTGCTCCCAGATCCAGGCCGCGATGCCCACCCGGTTACGGGCTCCGATCTTGCGCTGGATGTTGGCGAGGTGGTTCTTCACCGTCCCCGGCGAGATGAACAGCCCCGCGCCGATCTCGGCGTTGGTCGCGCCGTCTGCCACCAGCTCGGCGATCTCCCTTTCCCTCGTGGTCAGTTCCTCCGTCGGGCCGGCTGTCGACTGCGGAGCCACCGCGGCCGCCTTGGCGCCGCCCCGCCCGGGCACCGGATCCGCACCCGGGAGTGCCATGTGCCGCAGGAGCCGGACGGTGATCTGCGGGCTGATCAACGCATCCCCCGCCATCGCCGCCCGGACCGCCTCGATCAGCAGCACCGGCCCCGACCGCTTCAGCAGGAATCCGGCCGCCCCGTGCCGCAGTGCCGTGTGCACGTACTCGTCCAGGTCGAAGGTGGTCACCACGATCACCTTGCACTGGTCGGCCAACTGCCGCGTGACCTCCAGACCGTCGAGCTTCGGCATCCGGATGTCCGCGAGCACCACATCCGGCCGCAGCCTCCTGGCCTCCTGCACCGCAGCGGCACCGTCTGCCGCCTCCGCCACCACCACCATGTCCGGCTGAACGTCCAGGATCATCCGGAACGCACTGCGCACGTCCGCCTGGTCGTCCGCGATCAGAATCCGAATCGGCCCTGTGCCGCTGCCCATCTCCGTACCTCCCCGCTACCCGTCCCGCCTCGGCTCCTACGAACCCGTCGGCCCCGCACCGGCCACCTCCAGTGGCAGCACCGCCGTCACCCGCCAGGCCTCCCGCTCGTGCGGGCCGGCTTCCAGCGAACCTCCGAGGGCCTCGACCCGGGCCGCCAAGCCCGGCAGGCCGCTGCCGCCGCCCCGGCGCGGCCGCCCTGCCGGGCCCGGGGCCCGACCGTCGTTGGTCACCGTCAGTTCCAGCCGTCCGCCGCTGCGGCGGGCCCGGATCTCGATCTCCCGCGCGGCCGGAGCATGCCGCCGGACATTGGTCAGGGACTCGACCACGATCCGGTGGACGGTGCCCTCCACCTCGCGCGGCACCGGCTCCTCCGGCAGCTCCAGACGGACCTCGGCTCCACCCGTCGCGGTGAACCGCTCGGCCACCTCGGCAAGTTCGGCGAGTCCGGGCTGCGGACCGCGGCCTCCGCCCTCCTCGCTGCGCAGCAGCTGTACCGTCCGGTCCAGCGAGGCCAGCGCCCGTTGCCCGGCCTGCTCTATTCGCTGGAACATCTCCGCCGCCCGGGCCGGATCGATCCCGGCCAGGTAGGCACCCGCCTGGGCCTGGGCGACCATGCCGCTGACATCGTGCGCCACGAAGTCGTGCAGGTCGTGGGCCAGCTCCAGCCGCTGCGCCCGCCTGGCCTCGGCCACTGCCTTGTTGCGCACCTCGTCCAGGCCCCGCAGGTAGAGCCCGATCAGCACGGCCGGCAGGGAGAGCATCGATCCGAACCCGAAGAGCGTGAGCGTGTCCGCGGGCCCCTCGATGAACACGAACCGGGACGGCCAGAGGGCGACCGCTCCGCAGGCCGTCCAGGCGGCCGCTGCACACCACGGGCCGTCCTCGGCGCGCAGGCCGACGACCACCGACAGCAGCAGGACGGCCAGCTCCACCAGGCCCAACAGCCCGGCCCAGCGCTGCCCCTCCACCCAGCGGCCGAGGAACCAGACGGCGGCCGTGACCGCGACCGACGCAGCCCCGAGCGCCATGGTCGCGGCCGCCGCCCCGTACCGCCGCCGCACCGACCAGGCGGTCGGCACCAGGACCAGGACGACCCCGGACAGGATCTGAGTCATCGTCACCACCTTCCTCGACTCCTCGACTGCCGTCACATTACGACGCCGCCCATGCGCCGCGCCTGTGCCGATCGGCATATTTCAAAGGCGGGTTGAGCAGGAGGAACAGCCCGATCGGCATCTGCCGCGAACCCCTGGCGGGGCTCCAGTCTTGAGTCGTCGCACCGGCCACGGAGGCCGGAGCCGAAGGGAGTCCACCACCATGTCGAAGCTCGTGATCAACGCCCGCGGCACCGCCCACCGGGCCGCGGCGGACACCCCGGATGTCCCGGACGTCCCGGACGTCCCGGACGTCCCGCCCGCGCCGCGCTGGGCCCGGCTCGCCGCCAAGGCCGCCGTCCTGACCACCGTCCCCTCGGGGCTGTGGCGGATCGCCTTCGGCTTCGGCGTCCCGGTCGGCTTCAGCGGCGCGACGCTCGCCGCGTACGCCGAGCACCAACCGGGTTGGGGCACGCTCTACTGCGTGGCGCTGAGCGCCCTGGCCGAGTCGCTGGCCTTCCTGACCCTGGGCCTGGTCCGGCCCTGGGGGCTGGTGGCGCCCCGGTGGATACCGCTGCTGGGCGGCCGACGGGTCCGGCCACTCGCCGCGATCGTCCCGGCCTTGCTGGGCTCGGTGATCCTCACCTCCCTCGGTACGACCGCGCTCCTCGGCGGTTGGGCCCGCAACCTGGCCGAACCGGATTCTCCGCACGGGCTGGCCGGCGTGGTGATGACGCTCGCCTACCTGCCCCTGGTCGCCTGGGGCCCGCTGCTCGGTGCGGTCACCCTCGACTACGCCCGCCGGACGCTGTGGCGGCACCGGTGACGAGGGCGGCCGGTCACACCTGGGCCGGCTCCGCGCTCGGCCCCACCGCATCCCTCCCGCTCGCGCCCTCGCCCTCGTTCCGGATCAGGGCCGGCGCGGGGGCCGTGCGCCGGCCCCACTCCGTCGCGACCAGCACCAGGGCTCCGCCGAGCAGGGCGAGCGGGCCCATTCGGTTCCCGGCCAGGGTGATCCCGAAGACGGCGGCCCACAACGGCTCGGTGCCGAGCAACAGGCTCACCCGCGAGGGCGACGTGGCCCGCACGGCCCACATCTGGACGAAGAAGGCGAACAGAGTGCAGAACAAGGACAGATGCAGCAGCCAGGCCCACTGGCCGGCTCCGTACGAACGGGCGACCGTCCACGGCGCAGGGCCGACCGACAGCGCGACGACGGAGAACACGCCGGTGGCCACGGCGAGTTGGACCCAGGTGACGGCGAGCATGTCGGTGTCGCGGACGGCTCGGGTGCGGGCCATCGCGAGGACGTACGCCGAGCGGACGAGGGCGGCGCCCAGCACCAGCAGATCTCCGAGCGTCGGAGGGCGCAGCCCGCCGTCGCCGGTGAGCAGGGCGACACCGAGGACGGCCAGCCCGGCGGCCGCGAGGAAGGCCTTCGGTGGTGCGGTCCGGCCGAGGGCGCTCTCGCCGAGCGGGGTGAGCACCATGGCGAGGCTGATGATCAGTCCGGCGTTGGTCGCGGAGGTGTGCACGGCTCCGTAGGTCTCCAGCAGGAAGATCCCGCTGAGCACCAGCCCCAGTGCGGCACCGCCGAGCCACTCGGCACGGCTCAGCCTCCGCAGGGCGCGCCAGGCGACCATCCCGAGCAGCGGCAGCACCAGCCCGAACCGCAGCACGAGCATCGCCACGACCGTCCCGGGCTCGGCCACGCGCTGGACGGCGAGGAAGCTCGATCCCCACACCACGGCCACGAGCAGGACCGGAAGATCACGAAGGACCGACGAGGACGAACCCTCGGGCAGGTCGGACAAGGAGGCTGACATGCGAAAGATCCCTCCGAACGGACGGAACCGGCGGGCGCGAGTACCGTACGGCGTCGGACGGACCCAAAGGGCCGGGCGGAGAGCCCGGCGGTGGACGAGGTGGAGCGTGGAGCAAAGGTGCGCCATCCTCGCGCACCAAACCGCCGATGATCAATGCCCTGCGCGGGCACCGATGGGTCGGGCGACGAGCAGGTGGCCGCGGCGGGCGGGCAGGCTCTGCTCGTAATGCAACTTGAGTCGCATTACGATGAGCACGGCGCGACCGTCACGCCACAGCAATCCCTGACGCGACCGGAGTCGACTTTGACTGAGGCCACCCACCCCGCGCCGGAACCCCGCACCCCCACCCCGCGCCCGGGCGGCCGCAGCGCCCGGGTCCGAGCGGAAGTGGTCGCCGCGACGCTCGCCGAAGTCACCGAGAAGGGGTACGACGGCCTCACCGTCGAGGCGGTCGCCACCCGCTCCGGCGCCCACAAGGCGACCCTCTACCGACGCTGGGGCGGAGTGGACGGCCTGGTCGCCGACGCCCTGACCGCCTCCGCCGACCAACCCTGGCCCCTGCCCGACACCGGAGACCTCCAGCAGGACCTCCGCCGGATCACCCAGGAGGTGTTCAGCGTCTTCACCGACCCGGTGCTCGGCCCCACACCGATAGCGCTGATCTCCGCCGCCCAGCGCTCGGACGCCGGCGCGGCCGCCCTCCGCGCCTTCTTCGCGGCCCGGCACCGCCAGGCCGCCGAGGTGGCCGAACGGGCCGTCGCCCGGGGCGAGCTCCCCTCGGGGACGGACGGTGCCGAGGTGGTCCGGGCCGCCACCGCACCGCTCTACTACCGCCTGTTCGTCTCCGGCGAGCCCCTGGACGCCCGCACCGCCGAGCGGGCCGCCGACGCCGCCGCCCTGGCCGCGAGCGCCGGGCTCTTCACGACCACCGCGACCACCACGACCACCACGGAACAGAACTGACAAACCGTCACACCACTGCCGCCCGAGCAGCCACGGCCGCCCCAACCCCTACCGCATCCCCATCCGGCCGTGGATGATGCACGCATGACAACCCCGCCGTCCACTCCCCGGAAGGTCCGTCACGTGAAGCGCACGCACTGGGCGCTGGTCGCCGCCGCCACCGTCCTCCCGCTCGTGGCGAGCACCGGCACCGCCGTCGCGGACGCCCCCGCGGCCGGCACCCCCACCGCCGGCTGCACCTACACACCGGCCGTCCCGGCCGACAACTTCAAGGGCATCCCGGTGTTCGACGCCAAGAAGGCGGCGAAGCCCTACCGCGCGACACTGCGGACCAGCCAGGGCCAGATCACCTTCGAGGCGCTGACCGACAAGGCGCCCTGCACCACCTTCTCGTTCCGGTTCCTCGCCGAGCACGACTACTTCGACCGCAGCCACTGCCACCGCCTCACCACCCAGCGGATCTACGTCCTCCAGTGCGGCGACCCGACCGGCACGGGCAGCGGCGGTCCGGGCTACTCCTTCCCGGACGAGAACCTGACCGGCGCCACCTACCCGGCCGGAACCGTGGCCATGGCCAACGCCGGCCCGAACACCAACGGCAGCCAGTTCTTCTTCGTCTGGAAGGACACCAAGCTCTCCCCCGCCTACACGCCCTTCGGCCGGATCACCGCCGGACTGGACGTGCTCCAGAAGATCGCCGCCGGCGGCGAGGACGACCAGAACAACCCGGGCGACGGCTTCCCCACGCTCCCGGTGAACATCCGCAACGTGAAGATCAACGCCCGCTGACCGGGCGGGCCGGACAGCCCCGGCCCGCCACCCGCCACCCGCCATCCCCCGCTCCCCGCTCCCCGCTCCCGTACGGTGGCAGCACCAACGACACCGCAACGGGAGCAGGAGCAGCACCGCATGGACAGCCGGATCTGGGAGAGCGTCGACCACTTGGTCGCATGGCTGGACGAGCAGAGCACGCAGTCGCCCCAGGAGGAGCGACTGTTGCGGATCCTCAAGCTCTCCGAGGAGATCGGCGAGGTCGGTGCGGCGGTGGTCGGTGCCACCGGCCAGAACCCGCGCAAGGGGGTCACCCACACCTGGGAGGACGTCCAGCACGAGCTCTGCGACGTCGTCTTCTCCGCCCTCGTCGCCCTGAGGACCCTCACCCCCGACGCGGCCCGGGTCTTCGCCGAGCGCCTCGCCTACGTCGAACAGCGCTCCACCGCCTCCCGGCGGGCACCGGAGGAACCCCCGGCGGTCGATGAGGCATAGGCGACGCCCCCGTCAGAGGCGCGCCGTCCCCTCGGGTCAGGCCTCCTCCTGGCCCGGACGGGCCAGACACCCGACCGAACCGGGCGCCGAACAGGACCGGGCGCCCGACCGGGTCGGGCACCCGATCCGGGTCAGGCGTTCGGCGCGACCCTGGCGAGACCGTTGATCACGCGGTCCATCGCGTCGCCGCCCTGCGGGTCGGTGAGGTTCGCGAGCAGCTTGAGGGTGAAGCGCATCAGCATCGGGTGGGTGAGGCCGCGCTGGGTGGCGATCTGCATCACCTTGGGGTTGCCGATGAGCTTCACGAAGGCGCGACCCAGCGTGTAGTAGCCGCCGTACACGTCCTTGAGGATGCGCGGGTAGGCCTGGAGGGCGCGCTCGCGGCCGCCGTCGGTGACCCGGGCGAGGGCCTGCACGATGACCCCGGCGGCGATCTGGCCGGATTCCATCGCGTAGGCGATGCCCTCGCCGTTGAAGGGATTGACCATGCCGCCCGCATCGCCGACCAGCAGCAGGCCGCGGGTGTAGTGCGGCTGCCGGTTGAAGGCCATCGGCAGTGCGGCGCCGCGGATCGGCTCGGTCATGTTCTCGGGGGTGTAGCCCCACTCCTCCGGCATGCCGGCGCACCAGGCCTTGAGCACCTCGCGCCAGTCCAGCTCGCCGAAGGCCGGCGAGGAGTTGAGGATGCCGAGGCCGACGTTGGAGGTGCCGTCGCCCATGCCGAAGACCCAGCCGTACCCGGGCAGCAGCTTGCGCTCGCTGCCGCGGGTGTCCCACAGCTCCAGCCAGGACTCCAGGTAGTCGTCGTCGTGGCGCGGCGAGGTGAAGTAGGTGCGGTAGGCGACGCCCATCGGGCGGTCCTCGCGCCGGTGCAGACCCATGGCGAGGGAGAGCCGGGTGGAGTTGCCGTCGGCGGCGACCACCAGCGGGGCCCGGAAGGTGACCGGTCGCTTCTCGTCGCCGAGCTTGGCGGTGACGCCGACGATCCGGCCGGTGCGCTCGTCCAGGACCGGCCCGCTGACGTTGCAGCGCTCGTAGAGCCGCGCGCCGGCCTTCTCGGCCTGACGGGCGAGCAGCTCGTCGAAGTCGGCGCGCTTGCGCACCAGGCCGTAGTCGGGGAAGGAGGACAGCTCGGGCCAGTCCAGCTCCAGCCGGACACCGCCGCCGATGATGCGCAGGCCCTTGTTGTGCAGCCAGCCGTTCTCGGTGGAGACGTCGATGCCCATGTCCACCAGCTGCTTGGTGGCACGCGGGGTCAGGCCGTCGCCGCACACCTTCTCGCGCGGGAAGGCGGTCTTCTCCAGCAGCAGCACGTCCAGCCCGGCCTGGGCCAGGTAGTACGCGGTGGTGGAGCCGGCCGGGCCCGCGCCGACCACGATGACGTCGGCCGTGCTCTCCACGGGGCTGTCCGGCTTCGTCAGATCGGCTGCGGTCTCGGACACGTGGACACACTCCTGGAACTGCGGCTGGGGGACGGCGGCTCTGTCTCCGGCAGTCTAGTTCCGCTCACGTCACCGGATGCGCCCCCGCCCCCGACCGCCGGACCCGAGCCGCGGGCCCGCGCCGTACCGATCGAGCCGCGGCACCCGAAGCCGTGACACCCGGGCCCGGGGCCCGCGCCCGGATCGGCCGGGGCCGGATCGGCCGAGCCCGGCTACGCGATCTTGTAGGCCCGGTGCAGCGCGACGATCCCACCGGTCAGGTTCCGCCAGGCGACCTTCGACCAGCCGTTGTCCTGGAGCCTGGTGGCCAGCCCGGGCTGGTCCGGCCAGGCCCGGATGGACTCGGCGAGGTAGACGTACGCGTCCGGGTTGCTGCTGACGGCGGTGGCCACCGGCGGCAGCGCGCGCATCAGGTACTCGGTGTAGACCGTCCGGAACGGCGTCCAGGTCGGGGTGGAGAACTCGCAGATCACCAGCTTGCCGCCGGGCTTGGTGACCCGCAGCATCTCGCGCAGCCCCGCGTCGGTGTCCTGGACGTTGCGCAGCGCGAAGGAGATCGTCACCGAGTCGAAGGTGTCGTCCGCGAACGGCAGCCGGGTGGCGTCGCCGGCGGTGAGCGCCAGCTCGGGGTGGCGGCGCTTGCCCTCGGCGAGCATGCCGACCGAGAAGTCGCACGGGACGACCTCGGCCCCGGCCTCGGCGAAGGGCAGTGAGGAGGTGCCGGTGCCGGCCCCGAGGTCGAGCACGAGGTCCCCCGGCCCGGCGGCCACCGTCTCGGCCACCGCCCGACGCCAGGCACGGGCCTGGCCGAGGGAGAGCACGTCGTTGGTGCGGTCGTACTTGGCCGCGACGTCGTCGAACATGGCGGCGACTTCGTGCGGCTGCTTGTCCAGAGAGGCTCGGGTCACGCCCCCATTGTTCACCCTCGCACGGACGCCCCGACCAACGGGGCACACCGACCCGGACCCGAACCCGGAGTCGAACCCGGCCGAACCCCGGCCCGCGCCCGCGGGCCCGGGGCCGACCGCCGGGCCCGCGGCCGGACCCGGCCCACCCGTACCGGGCTCGGCCGGTCAGTGCTGAGCGCGCCGCCCGCCCGCGCGGCGCCGCCGACGCGACCGCTTGCCGTGCGTTATCGCGGGCATCCCGTCCGCCAGCGCCCCCGTCGCCAGCGCGAGGTTGGCGGCCAGCTTCCCCTGCCCGCCGCGGAGCGCGAGGGCCTTGTGATGCCGTCGGATGCGCAGCACGCAGATCACGAAGAGCACGACGGCCACCGGCACGCTGAACCGGGCCAGGCCCACGCCGACGGGCTGCGGGTAGGTGTCGCCGCAGATCCGCACCGCGCCCGGGTCGTCGGCGGCGTGTTCCAGGCAGATCCTGTCGCCGAGCCTGGCGCTGTCCGAGAGCGGCAGCGCGGCCGCGGTGTGCGGCTCCCCGCCGGCCCGGTAGCTGACGGCACTGTAGGTGCCGCCGCCGGTCGGGAGCTGGGTGACGACCCCCTCGACTCTCACCGGGTGCGCCTCGATCCGGTCGGCCTGGTCGGCCTGGCGCCAACCGAGCAGGCACATGCCGACGGCCAGCACGGCGCTGAGCACGGCGGCGAGGTACCAACCACGGCCCATCCGCGGGGTGCGCGGCGGGGGAACGGTCGCGGTTTGCATGGTTCCTGTCCTGGCTTGCCTTCGGGGCCGGGGACACGGCCCCGCCGCCCGCGGGCGCGGGCAGTGGTGTGGTGAGGGTACGGAGTGAGCTGTCCGGGATCGTATCCGCTGGCGGGCCCTCAGGTCACGATGAAGGGACAATCACTCTCCGGCACCGGCACCGGAGTTCGGGTGCACACGAAGGAAGTCCCGTTCGCCACAAGGAAATCCGGCTACTGGCGAGTACGTCACACCCGCCGTGACGACCGTCTCACCGTCGGCGGTACACCAACCGCCCGCCCAGCACCGTGGCCAGGCACCCACCCGCCGCCGGCTCCGCGCCCGCCGCCGCGCCCGCACCCGTACCCGCGCCCACGTCCGCGCCCGACACGGCTTCCGCGCCCCCGTCCCCGATCCCGCCCCCCGCGACCGCGAACACCGCGAAGTCCGCCCGCCGCCCGGCCGCCACCCGCCCGTACACGGCCTCCGCGAGCGGCAGGACGGCCAGCGGGTCCAGCGACCCCGCGCCTTCGTCGCCCGGCCCTCCTGACGAACCGGCAGGACCGGCAGGACCGGCCGGACCAGTAGGACCTGCAGAAGCAGCAGAACCGGCGGAAGCGGACGCCCCGGGCAGTCCCACGACCCCCGACCGCGCCACCGCCGTCCGCACCGAGGCCCGTTCGAAGGGCCCGGCCACCGCCGTCACGCCGTACCCGAGCATCCGCTGCAGTCCCCGCCGTGCGCTGGCCCCGCACCGCGCCTCGTCCGTGGACCCGGCCAGCCCGTCCGCCACCGGCTCGACGCCGACCTCCTCCCGCGGATCGGGGTGGTACGCCCGTTCGAGCAGTCGGTGTCCGTACGGATTGCGCAGCCCGGGGGTGAGCACGGCCGCGCCCCAGTCCCGTACCCGCGCGCCCGGGTGGGCGGCCGCCAGCTCCCCGTACGGCCCGACCGCCTCCACCAGCTCGCCACGCACCACCACCGCCCCGTCGGCGATGGACGGGGCGGTGGGATCGGCCGGGTCGGGCAGCACGAACGCCGCCCGGTGCAGAGTCAGCACAACAGCGCCTTCGACTTCGACAGCAACGCCGGCGGCAATGCCAACGCCAGCGGAAACGGCAACGGCAACAGGGACAGGGACACCGGCATCAACGACACCGGCACGGGAAGGGCCAGGAGGAGAGGAGGAGAAGGGGACTCAGTTGTCCAGGATCTTCAGCTCGGGGTGCGCGGTGCCGCCCTCGATCGCCGTGGAGGCGATGTGCGAGGCGACGCGCGGGTCGACCGGGTCATTGGCCGGGTCGTCCAGCACCCGCAGGTGCTCGTAGGTGGTCGAGCGCTGCGCCGGGACGCGGTCGGCGGCCCGGATGAGGTGGATCAGCTCGGTGAGGTTGGAGCGGTGCTTGGCACCCGCCGCCGAGACGACGTTCTCCTCCAGCATGACGGACCCGAGGTCGTCCGCACCGTAGTGCAGCGACAGCTGGCCGGCCTCCTTGCCGGTGGTGAGCCAGGAGCCCTGGATGTGGGCGACGTTGTCGAGGAACAGGCGGGCGATCGCGATCATCCGCAGGTACTCGAAGACGGTGGCCTGGGTCGAGCCCTTCAGGTGGTTGTTCTGCGGCTGGTAGGTGTACGGGATGAAGGCCCGGAAGCCGCCGGTGCGGTCCTGCACGTCGCGGATCATCCGCAGGTGCTCGATCCGCTCGGCGTTGGTCTCGCCGGTGCCCATCAGCATGGTGGAGGTGGACTCCACGCCGAGGCCGTGGGCGATCTCCATGATCTCCAGCCAGCGCTCGCCGGACTCCTTCAGCGGGGCGATCGCCTTGCGCGGCCGCTCCGGCAGCAGCTCGGCGCCGGCGCCGGCGAAGGAGTCCAGGCCGGCCTTGTGGATCCGGGTGATGGCCTCCTCGACGGAGACGCCCGAGATCCGCGCCATGTGCTCGACCTCGGAGGCGCCCAGCGAGTGGATCACCAGCTCCGGGAAGTCGGCCTTGATCGCCGAGAACGCCCGCTCGTAGTACTCCACGCCGTAGTCCGGGTGGTGGCCGCCCTGGAACATGATCTGGGTGCCGCCGAGCTCGACCGTCTCGGCGCAGCGGCGCAGGATCTCGTCGAGCTCGCGGGACCAGCCCTTGTCGCTCTTCGGCGGCACGTAGAAGGCGCAGAACTTGCACGCCGTCACGCAGACGTTGGTGTAGTTGATGTTGCGCTCGATGATGTACGTCGCGATGTGCTCGGTACCCGCGTAGCGACGGCGGCGCACCGCGTCGGCGGCGGAGCCGAGCGCGTGCAGCGGCGCCGAGCGGTAGAGCTCCAGCGCCTCCTCCGGGGTGATCCGGTCACCGGCGGTGGCGCGGTCGAGCACGGCCTTCAGGTCGGTGCTGGACGCATCGAGGGTGGTCGCTGCGAGCTCGGTCACCTGGCGGCCTTCTCTCTCTCAAGTGCTACTCGGGTACGGCCGAACCAGCCTACGCCAGCACATTCCGCCGCCCGCGTCAGCCCGCTGAACTGCGCACGGGCCGCCCCGGGCCGCGTCCGGGCCACCCCTGTACCGCGACCGGAACACGATCGGACCGCGACCGGACCATGCCCCGGCCCGTCCCCGCCGCAACCCTCAGCCGTCGGCCCCGCCAGCCCCGCCAGCCCCGTCGGCCCTGCGCATCGTGCCGGCCGGGTTCCCGGCCGGCGGGTCGGCGGAGGCGAAACGGATCGTCCCGTCGGACTGCAGGGTGAGCGTCTCCGCGTTGGAGCCGCCGGTGCAGGCGCCGGGGATCGAGGAACGGACCAGTCGGGACTGGAACACCAGCTTGGTGGCGGAGGCCGACTTGAGGGTCCAGGCGCCCTCGCAGCTGATCGAGAGCAGCCCGGAGACGGCGTTGCGGCTGGTGGTGCTCTCCTGACCGATCGCCGCCGGACGGACGGTGAGCGTGGTGGTCCCGCCGGGCAGCCCCTTGTCGGTGACCATGTCCCCGCTCCAGGTGCCCAGGAAGGCGGCGGGCACCACGCTCGGCCCGCCCGTCCCGGGCGGCACCGCACCCGGGGCGGACGCCGTCGCGCTTCCCGGAGCGCCGGAGGCCGAGGTGGACCCGGAGGTGACGACGCCGCTCGGCGGGACGGCCCGGCCCGGGTCGGCGGACGCCTCCGGCAGCGGCGCCGCCGTGGGGCCCGACACCGCCGGTTCGGCCCGGTGCAGCCACCCGTACAGCCCGTACCCACCGCCCCCGAGCAGCACGAGCACCGCCGCGACCGCCGCCGCGTTCCGCGCCCGCCGCGGCCGCGCCCCCTTCGCGATCCCGTCCCGGACGGCCCCGCTCAGCGGCGGGTGCTCCCCCGCGCCCTGCGGCCCGCCCGCGGACACGAAGGTCGGTGTCCGCACCGCCCTGGCCGAGGCACCGGAGGCACCCGCGTCCGCGCCCACCCCGTCCGGAGCCGCTTCCCCCGTCTCCCCCTGCTCCCCCGGCTCCCCCATCTCCCCGTCCAGGTCCAGGTCCAGCAGTTCCACCGCGCTGCGTCCCACCCCCGCCGCCAGTTCCCCCGGCAGCCAGCCGCCCTGCGCCAGCCGGGCGGCGGCCGTACCGTCCGGGTCCAGCCGGGCGCGCAGCTGCCGCGGGGTGGGCCGGGCGGCCGGGTCCTTGGCCAGGCAGCCGAGGACGATCCCGCGCAGCGGCTCGGGCAGCCCGGCCACGTCCGGCTCCTCGTGCAGCACCCGGTAGAGCAGCACGGCCGCGCTGACCCCTTCGCCGAAGGGGTGGACGCCGGTGGCGGCGAAGGCGAGGACGGCGCCGAGCGAGAAGACGTCCCCGGCCGGCCCGACCGCCTGCCCGTTCGCCTGCTCGGGTGACATGAAGCCGGGCGACCCGACCACGTAACCGGAACGGGTGAGGCCGCCCGCGGCGTCCAGGGCCCGGGCGATCCCGAAGTCGATCAGCCGCGGTCCGTCCAGGGTGAGCAGCACGTTGGACGGTTTGACGTCCCGGTGCACCAGGCCGAGTCCGTGGACGTGGGCCAGGGCCTCGGCGAGCCCGACGCCGAGCGAGCGCACGGCCGGCTCGGGCAGCGGCCCGTACGTCCGGACGGCGTCGCCGAGCGCGGGGCCCGCCACGTAGCCGGTGGCGACCCAGGGGCGGGCGCCCTCGGTGTAGGCGTCCAGCACGGGCGCGGTCCAGGCGCCGCCGACCCGCCGGGCGGCGGCGACCTCCTGACGGAAGCGGGCGCGGAACTCGGCGTCGTCGGTGAGCTCCGACCGCACCACCTTGACGGCGACGGTGCGCCCGCCGGCCGTCCGGCCGAGGTAGACCCGGCCCATTCCGCCCGAGCCGAGCCGCCGCAGCAGCCGGTAGCCGCCCACCCGGCGCGGATCGTCCGACCCCAGTGCCCGCATCCCGCACGCTCCCCTCGCCCTCGCACGCGCGCTCCGCCGACCGCCCACCGGACGCGCCTCGGGTGCAGACCGTACCGGGCCGGGCGGTGCTCCGCCCGGCCCTCGGGCCTGTCTTCACCCTTCCGCCCGCGCGGCGGCGCCGGTCGTACGAAGACGGGCAGGGGCCCGCGAACAGGTGCGGGAACCCCGCAGCCGGACGGCGCCCCTACATCCCCTACCTCCCCTACATCCCCTGCTGCATCCCCAGCGGCAACGCCGCCGGCTCCAGCAGCCGCACCGCGACGTCGGGGGCGAACCCGCTGTCGTGCGCGACCCGCCGGGCGAACTCCGTGACGCCGGCCAGCTGCCGCTCGCCGAGCGAGAAGTCGAGCGCCTCGCTGAAGTACCGCTCCAGCACGTCCGCCCCGAAGGCCTCCCAGCGGGCGGCCTGTTCGGCGACCTTGCCGGCCTCCACCAGCGACAGGTCGCGGGACTCCAGGAAGGCCCGGTGCACCGCGGCGGTCAGTTCCGGGGCGCGCTCGGCGAACTCGCGCCGCACCGCCCAGACCGCGAAGACGAAGGGCAGTCCGGTCCACTCCTTCCACATCTCGCCGAGGTCGTGGACGGTCAGCCCGAGGTCGGCGGCCTGCCCGAGGTAGGCGCGCAGGGCCGGGTCGCCGATCAGGACGGCGGCGTCGGCCTCGGCGAGCATCGCGCTGAGGTCCGGTGGGCAGCTGAAGTAGTCCGGGCGCACGCCCTCGCGCTCCTCCAGGAGCAGCCGGGCGAGCCGTACGGAGGTGCGGCTGGTGGAGCCGAGGGCGACCCGGCGGCCGTCGAGGTCGGCGAGCGGCACCTTGCTCACGATCAGGCAGGACATCACCGGGCCGTCGCTGCCGACCGCGATGTCCGGCAGGACCAGCAGGTCGTCCGCGTTGCGCAGGTACTCCACGCAGGTGATCGGGCCGATGTCCAGGGTGCCGTCGACGAGCTGGTCGCTCAGCTTCTCCGGGGTGTCCTTGGTGAGGTCCAGATCGAGCAGGTTCCCGGTCCTGGCGAGTCCCCAGTAGAGGGGTACGCAGTTCAGGAACTGAATGTGGCCGACCCGGGGCCTGACCGGTGTGTTCTCCTGGGGCTCCCGCGTCCGCGCGTCCGGTGTCCGTGCCTCCGGTGCTGCCACTGCGCCGCTCCCTTGCTGTTCGTGCCTCCCCGCAGCGTATGCCTGCTGTTCGCGGCGGCTCGCACCGGCCGTCCGACACGCCCTCACGCGCCGTCGACGCGGCGTCGACGCTCCTTTCCACGCCCACTCCGGGCCTTACGACACGCGCCTTCCACGCCGCAAGTGACCTCTGGTCGTCACAGCGGCCGCATGCTAGCGTTGCCCTCAGTTGCAGTTTGATTCCCCTTGCAGTACTTGAAGCCTGCGGAGCATGTAACCGCAGGCTTTTTGTAGTTTTTCAGCAATATCGAAAAATTTCGGACACGTCCGGAGGCAGGGCGATCAGCGCAGCGGACCGGGTGTCACACGGTGTGGCCCCCGACACGCATCGCAAGGAGAACGGCATGGCTCAGGGAACCGTCAAGTGGTTCAACGCTGAGAAGGGCTTCGGCTTCATCGCCCAGGATGGCGGCGGCCCCGACGTCTTCGTTCACTACTCCGCCATCAACGCGAACGGCTTCCGTTCGCTGGAGGAGAACCAGACGGTCACCTTCGACGTCACCCAGGGCCCGAAGGGCCCGCAGGCGGAGAACGTCACCGCTGTCTGACCATCCTCTGATGTTCTGATCGCTCGGGACCCGTACGGGTCCGCCGGCGGCTCCCGACAGCCGCCACCATGAGCACAAGAGCAGTACCCAAGGGGGCCCGCCGGTCGGCGGGCCCCCTGCCTTTTCGAAAGCCCGTCCCGGAGTGGAAGTTCGGGCACGGAGCGAAGGAATGCGGAAAGGGCCCTCTCCCGTCACCGGGAGAGGGCCCTTTCCGTCATGCCGGTCGAACGTCCCCTCTGGCGTTCGACCGCACGTTCCGCCTCAGGCCGCGACCGGGGCCGCGCCGCCCTGGCCTGCGGCGACGGCCGGCTCCGGGGCCTCGTCGTACAGGTCCCCGGACGGGTTGTTGTACGCGGCGACGTCCAGGATCTTCTCCCGGGCGGCGACCACGATCGGCACGACGACCTGGCCGGCGACGTTGGTCGCGGTGCGCATCATGTCCAGGATCGGGTCGATGGCGAGCAGCAGGCCGACGCCCTCCAGCGGCAGGCCCAGCGTGGACAGGGTCAGCGTCAGCATGATGATCGCGCCGGTGAGGCCCGCGGTGGCGGCCGAGCCGACCACCGAGACGAAGGCGATCAGGATGTAGTCCTTGATGCCCAGCTCGATGTTGAAGACCTGGGCGACGAAGATCGCGGCGACGGCCGGGTAGATCGAGGCGCAGCCGTCCATCTTGGTGGTGGCGCCGAACGGCACGGAGAAGGACGCGTACTCGCTCGGGACGCCGAGGCGCTCGGTGACGCGGCGGGTGACCGGCAGGGTGCCGACCGAGGAGCGGGAGACGAAGGCCAGCTGGATCGCGGGCCAGGCGCCCTTGAAGAAGTGCAGCGGGTTGAGCCCGGCGGCGAAGCGCAGCACCAGCGAGTAGACGACGAACAGCACCAGCGCGCAGCCGAGGTAGATGTCCAGGGTCAGCGTGGCGAAGGGCTTCAGCAGGTCCCAGCCATACTTGGCGACGGACTTGCCGATCAGGCCGAGGGTGCCGAGCGGGGAGAGCCGGATGACCCACCAGAGCGCGGTCTGGGTCAGCTCCAGCACGGACTCGCTGAGCTTGAGGACCGGCTCGGCCTTGGCGCCGAGCTTGAGGATCGCCGCGCCGACCACGACCGCCAGGAAGACGATCTGGAGCACGTTCACCTTGGTGAAGGAGTCGACGATGTTGGTCGGGAAGATCCCGGTCAGGAAGTCGATCCAGGTGCCCTTGGAGTCGAGCGCCTTGAGGCCCTCGGTCTTCAGGTTGGTGCCCTCGCCCGGGTTGGTCAGCAGACCCAGGCCGATGCCGATGCCGACCGAGATCAGCGAGGTGATCATGAACCAGAGCAGCGTGCGGGTGGCCAGGCGGGCCGCGTTGGTGACGTTGCGCAGGTTGGCGACGCTCACCACGATCGCGGTGAACACCAGCGGCGGGACGGCCAGCTTGAGCAGCTGGACGAAGATCTTGCCGATGGTCTCCAGGGTGGTGGCCAGCCAGGAGATGTCGGCGGCGCGGGCCAGGTAGCCGAGGCCGACGCCGAGCACGAGGCCGGCGACGATCTGCACCCAGAAGGGCGTCTTGCGGATGCGGGCGAGCACGGACGGCGACGAGGTCGCCTCGGGCGCTGTGGACATGGGGGAGCGTCTCCGGGGGAGGGCGTTGCTGACGGTGAGGTGGGGGCGGAGCGGGCGGCACGGCGCGGGGCCGGACGGGAGGGGTCGGGCCCCCGGTCAGGGGCGTGCCGCCGCGGTACAGCTCAGGGCAGCACAGCGCATGGCGCGACAACGGCGCGGGCTGTCCACAGCACCGGTCAGAGCACACGGGCGGGCGGCGCCGGGCAGGGGGCCCGGGCCGTGCATCCGCAGTGCGTCTGAGGCTGTCATGGCCGATACGTTAGCAGTAAAGGTTTGAGATGTTCAAAGTACTTGTTTGAGGTCACGCAGCGCGCACGCCGCCCGAGGCCCGCCACCGGCCCGGACTCCGGACACGAACGAAGCTGACGCCCCATCAGGCCTACTCGGCGGCCCGATTGACCGCTGAGCAGTTATACGTATAACTTTGACGACGTCCCTGCCCCTGCCTGCCCACCCGGAGAGGACGGCCGATGGGCTACCTCGCCCTGCTCCGTGCCCCGCACGTCACCCGTCTGCTGCTCGGCACCCTGCTCGGCCGCCTGCCCGCCGGCATGACCGCCCTCGTCATCGCCCTCGCCCTGCGCGACGCCGGGGTGACGTACGGCCGGGTCGGACTGGCCACCTCCGCCTACGCGATCGCCGCCGCCGTCGGCGGCCCGGTGCTCGGCCGGATCGTGGACCGCACCGGACAGCCGCGCGTCCTGCTCGCCTCCGCCGTGGTGGCCGGCGGCGGGTACGCGCTGCTCGCCCTCGCCCCCGGCTCCGCGCTCGGTGCGCCGATCGGGGCCGCGATCGCCGGCCTCGCCATGCCCCCGCTGGAGCCCTGCCTGCGCTCGCTCTGGCCGGACGTGGTCGAGGAGAAGCAGCTCGACACCGCGTACGCCTTCGACTCGGCCGCCCAGCAGATCCTCTACGTGGCCGGCCCGCTGGCCGTCGCCACCATCTCCGGGCTGTTCAGCCCGGTCGCCGCACTCTGGGTGGCCGCCGGGCTCGGACTGGCCGGCGCGCTGATCGTCGCCACCGCCGGGCCCGCCCGGGCCTGGCGCGCCCCGGCGCAGGAACGGTCCGCCGGACTGCTCGGGCCGCTGCGCTCCCCCGGACTGGTGCTGCTGCTGGTCGGACTGGCCGGGGCCGGCTGGGCGGTCGGCGCGCAGAACGTGCTGTTCATCGCCTACGCCGAACAGCACGTCGGTACGCTGCCCGGCGGCGGAGGCACCCTGCTGGCACTGGCGGCGCTCGGCGGCCTGCTCGGCGCGCTCGCCTACGGCGCGGTCACCTGGCGCCGGACCACGGCCACCCGCACCTGGGTGATGGCCCTCGCGATGGCCGCCTCCTACCTGCCGCTGGTCACCCTGCCCGGGCCGTACCCGATGGCCGCGCTGGCCTTCCTCTCCGGGGTCATGCTGGCCCCGCTGCTGGCGGCGGCGTTCGTCCTGGTCGCCGAACTGGCGCCGACCGGCACCGTCACCGAGGCCTTCGCCTGGCTGGTGACGCTGTTCGCCACCGGCAACTCGCTCGGCTACGCCGTCTCCGGCAAGCTCGCCGAGGACTCGCTGCGCCCGGTGGCGCTGTGCGCGGTGGGCGGGATCGCACTCGGCGGGCTGGTGCTGTTCGGCGCCCGGCGCTGGTTCCACCCGGTGCCGCTCGCCCCGGCCGCCCGGCCCGTCCCGGTGGGCTGACCCACCCCCACGAACGACTGCGCCCGCCGGTGGTCTGGCCGACGGGCGCAGTCCTGTCACCGGTGACGGACCGTCACCGCCAGGTCGGGGCCGTACCGGCCGGCGCCGTGGAGGAGCGCAGCACCAGCGAGGTGGCCAGCGGCGCGACCGGCGCCACCCGCTCCCCGCGCAGCAGGGCCGCCAGCGCGGCCGCGCCCGCCCGGCCCAGCTCCTCGCCCGGCAGGTCGACGGTGGTCAGCGGCGGGGCGAGCAGCGCGGCCACCGCGACGTTGTCCATGCCGACCACCGACAGGTCCTCCGGCACCCGCAGCCCCCGTTCGGCGGCGGCCTGGTAGACCCCGGAGGCGACCACGTCGTCGTCGCAGATCACCGCCCGCGGCCGGTCCGTCCGCTCCAGCAGCCGGCCCGCGACGGTCCGCGCGGCCCGGTGGCCGTCGTTCAGACTCACACCCAACTCCACGACGTCCAGGTCGAGTTCACGGACGGCCTGCTCGAAGGCGGCCTGCCGGACCCGGAAGGTGTAGGCGGAGTGGCTGGAGCGCAGCCGGCCGATCCGGCGGTGGCCGAGCGCGGCCAGGTGCTCGACCGCGGCACGCATCCCGCCGGCCACGTCGAGCTCGACGGTCGGACGCGCCCGGTCGGTGCCGGGGTCGGCGTCCAGGAAGACGGCGGGGGTGTCGACGGGCAGCTCACCGAGCTGGCTGTCGTCCGGGGAGCAGATCAGCAGGCCGTCGAAGCGGCCGGCGGTGGCGGCCTCGGCCAGGGTGGCGCTGCCCCAGCCGGAGCTGACCACGACGGCCAGGCCGTTGCGGCCGGCCTCCTCGTGGACGCCCTCCAGCACCCGGCCGAAGAACGGACCCTGGAGGTTCGGCACGGCCAGCAGGATCATCCCGCTGCGGCCGAGCCGCAGCTGGCGCCCGGCCGCCTGCGGGCGGTAGCCGAGGCTGCGGGCGGCCTCCCGGACCCGCTCCCGGGTGGCCTCGGAGACCCGTCGGCCGGCCTCGGCGCCGGAGAAGACCAGGGAGACGGTGGCCTGGGAGACCCCGGCGAGCCGCGCCACGTCCCGCCCGGTGGGGCGGCGGACGGGGGCCGGCCAGGTGCCGAGCGCCCCCTCGGAGGGCGGTTGCCCGGCGGACGCCGCCTCGACGGACGCCCCCTCGGAGGACGGTTGCCCGGCGGACGGCTCGGACGGCTCGGAGTCTCGGGTGGCGGGCACGGCGGCTGCGCTCCGGGGCCGGGCCCGGGTCAGTTCTGGCCGGCGGTGGCCGAGCGGGCGGCGTCGTCGGCGGCGTCCTCCTCGGCGTTCTGCGCGGCGATCCGGTCGGCGGTACGGCTGCGCATCCCGGAGACCTTGCCGCTGATCTGCGCGGACATCTCGTCGCGCTGCCTGCTCAGCAGCGCGTAGCTGAGCGGCGCGGAGGCGACCGCGGCCAGCAGGAACAGGAAGATCATGCCGGCCTCACCGCTGACCGGGATGACGCCGAAGTGCCCGAGCAGCAGGGCCACCAGCAGGCAGCCGAGGAAGATGCTGACCCGCAGCGAGGTGTAGCGGAGCGTGGCGTGCGACTTCTCCGGGCCGTTGCTGGTCACTCGACACGTCCTTCTTCGTTGCGCTGGGGCGGGTTCTCCAGTCAAGCATGCCTGACGGCCGGAGCGGGGCACGGGGCACCCGATCCGGCCCCCGGCCCGGCGGGCGGTCGTCAGCGCAGGTCGAGCCAGAGGGTGATGTCGTCCCGGTCGTCCCCGGGGGCGACCCGGATCGCGGCCGGCACCCGGCCGACCTCCCGGTAGCCGCTGCGGGCGTAGAACCGCTCCAGCCCGAGGCCGCCGCGCGCGGTGAGCCGCAGCGACTCCAGGCCCCACTCCCGGGCCGTCCGCTCGGCCTCGGCGAGCAGTCGGGCGCCGTGGCCCAGGCCCTGGAAGTCGGGGTGCACCATGACCCGCTTGAGCATCCGCCAGTGCTCCATGAGGTCGAAGCGCATCGACTCGAAGAACAGCACGCCGACCAGTCGGCCCGTCGCGCTCTCGTGCGCGACGAGCAACCGGTCCGGGCCGTCCGGTCCGACCCCGGCGAACTGGCGCTCGGCGGTGTCCCGGACCTCCTCCTCGGTGACCGGCGCCACGAAGCCGACCGCCCCGCCGGCGTTGGTGACGTCGGCCCACAGCCGGACGACGGCCGTCCTCAGATCGGGGTCGAGCTCGGGGTCCAGGGTGAAGGTGAGCGCCATGGAGCGGAGCCTAGACCTCCGGTACGACGGTCCTACCGGGAGGGCCGGCGCCGCCCCCGGGCGCGCGGACCGCCCGTCACGGGAGGGCCGGCACCGCCCGATCGGCCCGCCCCCCGCGCAGCGCCAGGCAGAGCCCGACCGCGACCGCGCACAGCGCGCCGGCGCCGTACCAGGTGAGGTCGTAGTTGCCGAGGGCGTCACGGGCCAGGCCGGCCAGTCCGGCGACGACGGCCGCGCCGATCTGGTGGGCGGCGAGCACCCAGCCGAAGACGATCGGGGCGTCCTCGCCGAAGTGCCGGCGGCACAGCGCGACGGTCGGCGGCACGGTGGCCACCCAGTCCAGGCCGTAGAAGATCACGAAGGCGAGGATCGGCGGCTGGAGCGATCCGGCCAGCAGTTGCGGCAGCAGGAGCAGGGACAGGCCGCGCAGCCCGTAGTAGACCGTCAGCAGCACCCGGGAGTCGACCCGGTCGGTGAGCCAGCCGCTGAAGACGGTGCCGAGCACGTCGAACACGCCGATCAGCGCGAGCAGGCTCGCGGCGGTGGTGACCGGCATGCCGTGGTCGTGCGCGGCCGGGATGAAGTGGGTGCCGACCAGGCCGGCGGTGGTGGCGCCGCAGATCGCGAAGGAGCCGGCCAGCAGCCAGAACGCCCGGACGCGCGCGGCGTTCCGCAGCACCCGCAGCGAGCGGGCCAGGGCTCGGCCGTCGGTGACCGTCGCGGCCGGGGCCTCGGTCGCACCGTACGGGAGCAGGCCGAGGTCGGCGGGGCGCTCGCGCATCAGCAGCAGCACCGGGACGGCGACGGCGCTGGCGGCGAGCGAGACCACGACCACGGCCGAACGCCAGCCGTGCTGCTCGACCAGCCAGGCGCCGATCGGCAGGAAGACCAGGTTCCCCGCCGCTCCGGCGGCCGTCAGCACCCCGGTGACCAGGCCCTGGCGGGCCCGGAACCAGCGCCCGGTGATGGTGGTGGCGAAGGCTCCGGCCATCGAGCCGCTGCCGAGGCCGACCAGCACGCCCCAGCAGAGCACCAGTTGCCAGGGCTCGCGCATCAGCATGGTCAGCCCGGAGCCGACCGAGATGGTCAGCAGCGCGCAGACCACCACCAGGCGCACCCCGAACCGGTCCATCAGGGCGGCGGCGAAGGGGGCGGTGAGGCCGTAGAGCGTCAGGTTGACGGAGGTGGCGCTGGAGATCGTCCCGAGCGACCAGCCGAACTCGTTGTGCAGGGCGTCCATCATCAGGCTCGGCGTGGAGCGGAAGCCGGCCGAGCCGAGCAGGACGAGCAGGGAGACGCCGGCCACCACCCAGGCGTAGTGCACCCGGGGGCGCTTGGCCGGGTCGGGCGGTTCGGAGCGGGATGCGGGGGCGAGGGCGCTGCGTTCGGTCACGCGAACGAGTGTTCCGGGCCGCCCGGGACCGGACGAGTGGCCTGAATGACAGCTTTCGCAAGATTCGGGCCATGGCCCGCAGTACCCTGGCCCGGACCCACCGACGCCCGAGGGGACGGCATGGCACACCTGGTCGCGGTACTCGCCCTGGAGGGCGTGATCGCCTTCGAACTCGGCATCCCCGCCCGCATCTTCGGCGGCGCCAAGGACCCGGACGGACGGCCGCTGTACGAAGTGGCCACCTGCACCCTGGACGGACGGCCGGTCACCACCAGCGCCGACTTCCGGGTCATGGTCGACCACGGACCCGAACTGCTGGAACGGGCGGACACCGTACTGATCCCGGCCTCCGCCGACTCCGCTCCGGCCGTCGCCGACGCCTGCTTCACCCCGCCCCTTGCCGCCGCGCTGGCCCGGATCCGGCCCGGCACCCGGCTGATGTCGATCTGCACCGGCTCCTTCATCCTGGCCGCCGCCGGCCTGCTGGACGGCCGCCCGGCCACCACCCACTGGCGCTACACCGAGCGCTTCGCCCGGCTGTTCCCCAAGGTGCGGCTGGACCCCGACGTGCTCTACACCGACGACGGCGACATCCTCACCTCCGGCGGGGTGGCCGCCGGGGTGGACCTGTGCCTGCACGTGGTGCGCCGCGACCACGGCAGCGCGGTGGCCAACGCGGTGGCCCGCAACTGCCTGGTGCCGCCGTGGCGCGAGGGCGGGCAGAAGCAGTACGTGGAGGCCCCGAGCCCGGTGGACTCCGGCGGCAGCGGCACCGCCGCGGTGCGCGCCTGGGCGCTGGAGCACCTGGACCGGCCACTGGCGCTGCGCCAGCTCGCCGACCGGGCGGGGATGAGCGTACGGACCTTCACCCGGCGCTTCCGCGAGGAGACCGGCGCCAGCCCCGGCCAGTGGATCACCACCCAGCGCACCGAGCGGGCCCGCCAGTTGCTGGAACGGACCGATCTGACGATCGACCAGGTCGCCCGGGAGTCCGGCTTCGGCACCGCCGCCTCGCTGCGACTGCAGCTGCGCGGCCGGCTCGACGTCGCACCGAGCGCCTACCGGCGCACCTTCCGCTCCCTCCCGGAAGGCCGCGCTTCCTGAGCACGGCCCGGCGACCGCCCGACCGGTGGCCGGATCCCGTCGCGCGCCGACGGCGGATCGGATGGCGGCAGGCCGCGCCCACCCCGAGCACGGTACGGCAGGCCGCCATCCAACCCCGGCGCGCGAGCCCTGATTCCGCGCCACGCCCTCCGCACTCGCCGAGGAGCGGCCCGTGACCGGCCGTCCGCGGTCCGCCCTGCCGGCACGAATCCCCTGGACAGCGGCACCGCGGCGGTGGACGGACGTCCCCTCGGCGTCCCCTCGCGACGGAGCGCCGCACCCAAGCGTGATCAGTCGGATACGTCACGTCAATGGGTAGTCCGAAATTCGGAATGGTTGCGTCACCTTTCGGCCGGTGATCAGCACCGTGATCGGCACGGTCCGACGGCCGCCGCGAAAGCCGCTATTGCGCCAAAGCCGCCCAGTCCACGTCGGCCAGCGGATCCGCGGGACGGGCGTCGCTGCCGATCTCGCACCAGACCCGCTTGCCCGAGTCCTCCGGGTACCAGCCCCAGCGCTCGCAGAGCAGTTCGACCAGCTCCAGACCGCGCCCGTTGGTCGCGTCCTCGTCCGCGCCCGCGTGCCGCGGCGTCGGTGCGGCCCGGCTCGCGTCGGCGACCTCCACCCGCAGCGGGGCGGCCGGTCCACCCTCCTGCGGGCCGTCGGCCACCGGCAGACAGAGCCTCAGCACGGCCGGACAGCCGGTGTGCACCACGGCGTTGGTCACCAGCTCCGAGACCACCAGCACCACCGTCTCGGCCATCGGCGCGTCCGGGTCCACCCCGTGGTTCAGCAGCCGCGAGCGCACCCACCGGCGGGCCCGGCCGACCTCGGCGGGGTCAGCCTGCACCGCCAGCTGTACCTGAAGAACCTGCACCGCTCCACCACCCGCATTCGCAGTTCGGCCATAGTCCCGATCGGGCCGGATCGGCCGGCGGGCCCCCGCACGTCGCCCGGCGCCACCCGAGCCGTGCCCGGGCGCCCGCCCGGTCTGTCCGTCCGCGCCCACTCGCCCGCGCCGTCTCGTCGGTCGGGCACCCGGCCGCGACACGAATACGCCTCAGGATGGGCGGGGGGACGGACCGCAGCAAGCGCTTCGGGCATATTCCGGCGATCGGGCGACAGCGCGGTGCATACTGTCCCGCTCACTCTCGCGAGGCTCGTACCGGTGATCGTCCACCCCGGGCCGACCCGCCGGTCCCGCAGTCGGGAACCTACCGCCGCGCGCCCCGCGCACCCCGCCCGCCACTCACGAACCACCCGTGCGACATATGTCCGACGGCCCTCGAACAGTGGCATCGGCGGACGGGTCCCACCGGCCGACCGTCGTACCGTCCGACGATCCGGCCGCGGGAGGACGACCCGGCCCGGGCGAGGGACCCCGGCGAGGAACCCGGAGGGATCCGGGCCGGGGATCCGGGCGAGGGATCCGGGCCGGGAGGCACATCCATGAGGAGGGGTGATCCGCCAGGAACGGTTCCGTTCTTGCCGCAATCGCCCCCGGCGCCACCCGGCCGCAAGATACCGTTGGGTAAGCCAGCGAACCCGGTCAGGAGGGTGGTTCCCGATGGCCACCCCGGAGCGGACCCCGCGCTGGGACGAGCAGTTGCAGCGCCGCCTCGCCCGCGGCGAGGAGACGGCGCTCGGCGAACTCTACGACCAGCTCGCACCGATGGTGCACGGCCTGGCCGGACGGATACTCGCCGACCAGGCCGCCGCCACCCAGCTCACCCGGGAGGTCTTCGCCCACGTCTGGGAGCACCCCGACGACTTCGACCCCGACCGGGGCACCCTGCGCTCCTGGCTCGGCGCGCTGACCCACCACCGCGCGGTCGAACGGCTGCGGGCCCGGCGGGCCACCGAACTCGCACCGGGCGCGGAGGCCGAGATCCGCGCCGTGGCCACCGCCGCGAGGATGCAGTACGTGGTCGACTCCCTGCCCCAACCCCTGCGTGAGACCATCGCGGTGACCTACTACGACGGCCGCACCTACCGCGAGACGGCCCGACTGCTCGGCATCAGCGAGCAGGCCGCCAAGCAGCGGATGCGGCTCGGTCTGGAGCTGCTGGCCACCGAACTGGCCGACGAACGCGCCCGCCAGGACGGCATCGGGGACGGCATCGGGGACGGGAACGGGGACGGGAACGGGGAGACGTGAGCAGCACTGAGGAGCGGCACGACGCCCTGCGCTCGATGCTCGGCGCGTGGGCCCTCGGCGCCTGCCCGGCCCGCGAGGCCGCCGAGTTGGAGCAGCACCTGCGCGACTGCCGGGAGTGCGCCGAGGAGGCGGCCCGGCTGCGCGAGGCGGCCGGCTGGCTCTCCCTGGACGAGCCGCTGGACCAGCCCGGCTCGCTGCGCCAGCAGGTGCTCGACTGGTGCCTGGCCCGTCGGCCGGCCCAACTGCCCGTCCCCGCC
Organism: Kitasatospora sp. NPDC041917; assembly: GCF_055589745.1. Classification (NCBI taxonomy): domain Bacteria; kingdom Bacillati; phylum Actinomycetota; class Actinomycetes; order Kitasatosporales; family Streptomycetaceae; genus Kitasatospora; species Kitasatospora sp. NPDC041917. Next base: position 52,041 of record NZ_JBVJBI010000020.1, read on the forward strand.
TGGGGCATGCCGTACACGGCGGAGACCGCCAAGCTCGACGCGCTGCTGCGCGACCTCGGCCCGGAGGAGTGGCAGGAGGTGGCGGAACTGCCGTGGCACGGCGGCACCGAGCGGCTGCGCCCGGCCGAGGTGCTGGGCCACCTGACCGCGGTGGACGGCTTCCTGGCGCTGGCACTCGGCCTGCCCGACCCGGTGCCGGCCGCTCCGGGCCCGCCCGCCGCACCGGCCGGGCGGCGGGTGCCCCCGCAGGAGCCGGCCGCCGGACCGTCCGTGCCGCGCGTCCCGCCGCAGGGCGGCCGGTACGCCGGGGTCACCGCGCGCACCGCCCGGCTGATCGCCGACCAGGCCGGCCTGGCGCCGCAGTCGGTGCGCTCCCGCTGGCGGCGGCAGGCCCACGACCTGGTGCGCAGCGCCGCGCTCGTGCCGCAGGGCAACACCCCGGTCGACTACGGCTTCGCGGTGCTGCCGCTGCGCGACGCCTTCGTGGACCGCGCCTTCGAGTGCTTCGTGCACGGCGAGGACGTGGCCCGGGCGGTCGCCTACCCGTACGACCCGCCGACGCCGCAGCACCTGCGGCAGATGGTGGAGCTGGTGGTCCGGCTGCTCCCCCGGGCGCTGGCCGGGCTGCGCGCGGCCCGGCCCGAGCACGCCGGGGCGCCGGGTGCGCCGGAGGGCGGGGCCCGGACGGCCCGGCGGGTGCGGCTGATGGTCGACGGCCCGGCGGGCGGCGAGTGGCTGATCGCCCTGGACGGCGACGGCGCCGCCGTCGGCAGCGGCGGCCCGCCCGGCGGGGAGCCGGTGGCGTCGATGGTGCTGGACGGCCTGGAGCTGTGCCAGCTGGCCGCCGCGCACCGCGACCCGGACCGGCTGCCGGTCGGCGAGCACGGCGACCGGGCCGCGGTCCGAGAGGTGCTGCACGCGCTCCCGCTGCTCTCCCGGCCGTAGCGGCCCGCCGTCCGCGCGAACGCCTACGCGAAACGCCTGCGCGGAGCGGTCACGCGAAGACGACCGTACGGGTCCCGTCCAGGAGCACCCGGTGCTCGCTGTGCCACTTCACCGCGCGGGCCAGCGCCTGGCACTCGACGTCCCGGCCGAGCGCGACCAGCTGGTCGGGGCTGACGTCGTGGGTGACCCGGGCCACCTCCTGCTCGATGATCGGGCCCTCGTCCAGGTCGGCGGTGACGTAGTGCGCGGTGGCGCCGATCAGCTTCACGCCGCGCGCGTGCGCCTGGTGGTACGGCTTGGCGCCCTTGAAGCTCGGCAGGAAGGAGTGGTGGATGTTGATCACCCGGCCGGACAGCTCGGTGCACAGCCGGTCGGAGAGCACCTGCATGTAGCGGGCCAGCACGACCAGTTCGACGTTCTCCTCGGCGACCAGGTCGAGCAGCCGCTGCTCGGCCTCGGCCTTGGTGTCCTTGGTGACCGGGATGTGGTGGAACGGGATGCCGTAGCTCTCGGTCAGGTCCCGCAGGTCGGTGTGGTTGGAGACGACCGCGGCGATCTCCACCGGCAGGGCGCCGATCCGGGTGCGGTAGAGCAGGTCGTTCAGGCAGTGCCCGAACTTGCTGACCATGAGCACGATCCGCATCCGCTGCTCGGTCGGGTGGATCTGCCAGTCCATCCCGAAGGAGGCGCCGATCGCGGCGAAGCTGGCCCGCAGCTTGTCGGCGGTGACCGGCTCGGGGGCGGAGAAGTGCACCCGCATGAAGAAGAGCCCGCTGTCACCGTCCCCGAACTGCTGGCTGTCGATGATGTTGCAGCCGGTCATGAAGAGGTAGCTGGAGACAGCGTGGACGATGCCCTGCTTGTCGGGGCAGGACAGCGTGAGGACGTACTGGGCGCTGACCGGCTGCTGTTCCACTGGGAGTTTCCCGTTCTGAGGTCGTGACGTGCGTGGATGGTCCAGCGTGTCACATCCCGGACACCCGCCGCCCCGCTGCCCGTACTGCGGGACGGCGGCGGTCCGGCGGGTCAGAGCTGGGTGAGGATGCGCAGCACGTCCAGCGACTTGGGCGACGCGTCCGGGTCGTCCCCGTCGCCCGAGGCCAGCACGACGTGCGCCTCGCGGGCGGCCCGGACGGTCTCCGGCCAGCCGGGGTGGCCGAGGTAGGCGGAGGCCGGCGCGTCCGCACCGACCTCGTGCAGCATCTGCACGGCCCGCAGCACCGCGACGTCCACCAGCGCGGCCTCGGCGGAGTCGCGGAGGATCGTCCCGATGTACTTCTCGGCCGACCAGCGGTCCAGCCAGGTGTCCTCGACGAGGCGGTAGACGGCGTCGGTCACGTCGCCGTACCCCTCCCGGCCGGTCAGCCAGGTCTCCTGCTGGAAACCGGGGTCGGACAGCATGTGCAGCGCCGAGCGCAGTCGGGCTCGCCAGCGCCACCAGGGCAGGTCGTTGAGCGGCATGCCGCCCATCGTGCTGGAGCGGTGGCCCGGACGAGAAGGGTTTCGGGCGGACCGATACGAAGAATCTGTGCTGGCGGACATGGTGAACGATCGTACGTTCCCCGTCTGTTCGTGCTCCACTCGCGATCTACACGCGTACCACTCCGGATTTCGGCGGCCGTTCGCCATCCGTTCGCATTTCTGCCCTCTCGGCTTGTGACGCCGGGGCTTGGCTTGCTCCGGTGCGCCGGAGTGCGCCCCAGAGAGGGAAAAGCGATGACCAGCCGAAGGGACTCCTTCCAGGCCCGTCCCCCGATCGGGCGGCGCCGCCGCCGCCCGATCGCAGCCGCCGCCACCGCCGCGGCCCTGCTCCCCACCCTCTTCTCGGCCTCCGCGTGCGGCGGACCGGCCGATGCCTCGACCACCGGCGACGACCTGACCGTGATGACCTGGGCCCCGGCCGGCACGGGCTCCGCCGACCGCCCGGGCATGACGGCGCTCGCCTCCGCCATCGGCCAGGACGTCAACGCCAAGGGCGGCGTGAACGGCCACCGGCTGCGCGTGATCACCTGCAACGAGCACAACACCGCGGACGGTGCCCGCGCCTGTGCCCAGCAGGCGGTGGACGCCAAGGTGGTCGCCGTGATCGGCTCCTACAGCCAGTGGGGCGAGGCGTTCATGCCGGTGCTGGAGCGCGCCGGCATCCCGCTGATCGGCGGCTACGGGCTCTCCCAGCCGGAGTTCTCCAGCCCGCTGTCCTACCCGGTGGACGGCGGCATGCCGGCACTGATCGCGGGCAACGGCCGCCAGCTGGTGGACGCCGGCTGCCGGACCGTTTCCCTGGTCCGCCCGGACACCCCGGCCGGCGACAACCTGCTCGGCTACCTGGGCACCGCCCTGCGGCCGGCCGGGATCAGGCTGACGGACGTCAAGGCGCCCGAGCAGTCCTCCGACTACACCCCGGTGATCCGCAAGGCGATCGGCAAGGACGAGCCGGGCAACTGCATCACCAGCGCCCTGGCCGCCGAGCCGACCGGCAACCTGCTGGACTCCTACCGGCGGCTGAACGCGAAGAACACCCGGATCGCCTCGGTGATCGGCAGCGTCCAGCAGTCGGTGGTGGACTCCACCGGCGGCGACTCCGGCCCGCTCGGCGGCGCCTACGTCACCAGCTGGTACCCGCCGGAGTCGGCGAAGATCTGGGACGGGCTGCGCGCGGTGGTGCGCACCGACACCACCGGCGGGCACCCCATCGACGTCTCCGACCCGGGCGTGCAGACCACCTGGGTCGCGTACGAGGTGTTCCGGACGGCGGTGCAGAAGCTGGCGGAGGGCGGCCGGACGGTCACCCCGAAGACGGTCTCCTCGCTGCTGGACAGCGGGGAGGGCATCGACGTCGGGATCACCCCGCCGCTCAACTGGGGCACCACCAACATGCTGCCCAGCGGCGGGTCGCCGCGCCTGGTGAACACCTGGGTCACCTACCAGGTGGTCAAGAACGGCCGGATGACCCTGCAGCAGCCCGGCTTCGTGGACATCCGCTGGGCGCTCACCGGGGGCCGTCCGCCGGCCTGACCCGGACCGCCCGGGGCGAGAGAGGGGGGACGGGCCTTTGCGGCCCGTCCCCCCTCGTCGTTCACCGGCCGCCGTCGCTCACGGGCCGGCGTCGTTCAGGAGCCGCCGTCGCCGTCCCTCGTCGACCGCCGTCGCTCAGAGGTCGCCGTCGCTCCGGTTGGGCAGTCCGGTCTGGGCGGCGATCGCGTTCCAGAGCGTGGCGGCCTGCTTCTTCGCGGTGGTCGCGGTGCCGCTCGCCTGGACGGCGTTCTTGTAGTGCTGGTTGTCCTGCTTCTTCGCGTCGCAGGAGCCCTGCGCGTCCTGCGCCCAGAGCGCGTACTCGTCGTCGGCCTGGGCCGAGGCCGTCCAGGCCGCGTTGAGCTGGTCGACCAGCTGCTGACCGCCGGGCAGCTTGTCGGCCTTCAGCTGGCCGAGCTTGCTCTGGAGCTCGCGCCGCTTGCCGGCCGCGGCCGTCAGCGCCTGCTGGGACTCGGGCAGCTTGTCGCACTTCTGCACCGAGGCGACCGCGGAGACCACCGAGCTGCGGCTGTCGCTCGCGGTGCTCAGCAGGTCCGACAGCGGCTGCGCCTGGGCCTTGACCTCCGGGTCGACGGCCGCGCCGGAGCCGCTCGCGCTCGGCGCCCCCGGGGTGGTGGTGGCGCCGGCGGTGGCGGCCGCCGGGGTGGTCTTCCTGTCGTCCTTGGTCTCGTCGCCGCCGCTCATCAGGACGGCGACCAGGATGCCGGCCGCCGCACAGCCCGCCACCACGCCGCCGATGATCAGCTTGTTGGACGAACGTCCGCCGCGTCCCGAGCCGCCCGCCCGGGTCGCGTCGTGCCCCTGGCCGTACCCCTGGCCGTAGTCCTGCCCCTGCTCCGGGGCGTAGCCCTGGTGGTGGTCCTGGGCCGGGTAGGCCGGCTGCGGCTGGGCGGCCGGCGGATAGGCCTGGTACCCCGACGCGGGCTGCGGCTGCGGGTAACCGGGCTGGGCCTGCGCCGCCGGGTAGCCGGCCGCCTGCGGGTCGCCGGCGGGGTACGGCGGCAGGTACTGGGTCTCCGGAGCCGGATCGGGCTGCGGGGCACCGTACCCGGGCTGCGGCGCGCCCCACGGGGCCCCCTGCCCCGGCATCGGCCGGCCCGGCAGCGAGTGCCCGGGCATCGACTGGCCCGGCACCGGCTGCGCGGGCATCGCCTGGGTCGGCAGCGCGTGCGCGCCCTCGCCGAGGTACTCCGGCTGCCCGGACGGCTGTCCCACCGGCGGCACGGCCGAGTGGGCCTGCGGCTGGCCCGACTGCCCCTGCGGCTGACCGGGCTCGGGGCGGAACAGGTCGTCCAGGTTGAAGTCACCGGAGTTCGGGTACGAGCGGCGCTGACTCAACGCGATTCCTCACCTGTGCAGGACCGCGCACTGACGGCGGACCACATCTCGTCGGTTCTTGGGAGCATCACAGTTCCTTGGACGTCGCGCCCACGCTACCGGTTCGCCTCACCGGGTGACCACGTGGGCGGGACATCCGTCACGCTCCCTGCACAGACGATCCGCGACCGCCCAGGGCCCGGGCCGCCCCCGGGCCCGAGGCACGGAGGCGGGCCCGCGCCCGGGGCACGGAGGCGGGCCCGCGCCCGGGGCACGGAGACCGGCCCGGCACCCGCTAGGCCGCCTCGGCGTCCGCGCGGGCGTGGAACTCCCGGACCACGCGCTGCTCCCGGTACGGCTCCAGCCGGCGCCGGAACTCGTCCAGGTACTCCACGCCCCGGTTGGACCGCAGCCCGCTCAGCAACCGGACCGCCTGGGCGCCCGTCTCGCAGGCGCGTTCCAGGTCCCGCTGCTGGAGCTGGGCGGTGGCCAGCAGGACGAGGTCCACCGCACGGCGCCGGACCCGGGTCGGCGGGTGCAGGTCGAGCGCCCGGCGGGCGTAGTGCTCGGCCTGGCCGGCCTGCTCCAGGTCCCGGTGGCAGTGGGCCAACTCGTCGGCGAGGTAGGCGTCGTCGAAGTGGGCGATCCAGTCCGGGTCGTCCTCCGGGCGGCGGCGCTCCATCATCTCCAGGGCCCTGGCCGACACCGTCTCGCAGGAGCGGGCGTCGCCGAGCAGGGCGTGACCGCGGGCCTCGGCGGCGTAGAACATCGCCATCGCCGTCGGGGTGGCCACCGAGCGGGCGCCCTCCTGGGCGGCGCGGGCGAGTTGGGCGATCTCCCGCGGGTTGCCGAGGGTCGCCGCCAGGTGGCTCATCGAGGCGGCCAGCACGTAGCCGCCGTAGCCGCGGTCGTCGGCGGCCTGGGCCAGTCGCAGCGCCTGGATGTAGTAGCGCTGGGCGAGGCCGGGCTGCCCGGTGTCCACCGCCATGTAGCCGGCCAGTTCGGTCAACCGGGCCACGGCGGCGAAGAGTTGGCGACCGGTCTCCTCCCGGTAGGCGCCGCCGAGCAGGCCGGAGACCACCGAGTTGAGGTAGTGCACCACCACCGGGCGCACATGGCCGCTGCCGAAGCGGTGGTCCAGGTCGACCAGCATCGTGGTGGTCGCCCTGATCGCGGCCACGTCGGTCGGGCCGACCCGGGGGCCGCCGGCCCGCGCCACCACCGGGTCCGGCGGGGTGATCAGCCAGTCCCGGCTGGGTTCCACCAGCGCGGAGGCGGCGACCGTCGCGCCGGTCAGGAAGTCCCGCCGGCCGACGTCGCTGCGCCACAGTTCGCAGACCTGCTCCAGGGCGGCACCGATGGTCGGCGCGAACTGGAGCCCGATGCCGGAGCTCAGGTTCTTGCCGTCCGCCATGCCGATCTCCTCGACCGACACGCTGCGCCCGAGCTTGCGGCCCAGGGCCTCGGCGATCACGGCCGGCGCCTGCCCGCGCGGCTGCTGCCCGCGCAGCCAGCGGGCCACGGAGGTCTTGTCGTACCGAAGGTCCAGCCCGTGCTCGGCGCCGCAGAGGTTGACCCTCCGGGCCAGGCCGGCGTTGGAGCAGCTGGCCTCCTGGATCAGTTGCTGCAGACGCTCGTTGGGCTGTCGTGCGACGAGTGGTCTCGCGGCCATTGGGCTTCGCCTCCCCACACCCTCCGGTCCCGGCCGGCGGGCGACGATTCTGCTGATCTGTTGCCGACTGTCCGACCGTCCAAGGAATCTGACACCAGGTTAGCGATCAGCAACGCCAGCGGGATACCCACGGTGACGAACCGCACCCCCCTTGCGCCCTGGGAAATGCTCCTGTGCGCCCCCACTGCGCCTGCCCTCGGCCCCACCAACTCGGTCGACTAACCGGAACGGGTGACATTGCCGGGATGCACCCAACCGGGCGCCATCGGGCCGTAACCAGCCTCACACACGGTAGTTGAGTACCCCGTGGAAGACATCCCCGACGCCTCGGACCGGAACGAGAAGGCCGCTCCACCCCCCTTGCTCGTCGAAGCCGTCGGCTACGCCGAGAACCGCCACTGGGAGGTGGCCCCGGGCGCCTGGCTGATCGACGACGGCGGCGGCGGTGTCCGCTGCTCCTGCGGGGACCGCCGCTGCACACTGCCGGGCGCCCACCCGCTGGACGCGGACTGGGCGCGGACGGCGAGCGCCGGTCCCGGCGCGGTGCGGAGCTGGTGGACCGACCGGCCCCGGGCGTCGATCCTGCTGCCCACCGGGCGCTCGTTCGACGTGCTGGACGTCCCGGAGACGGCCGGCTGCCTGGCGCTCGCCCGGATGGAGCGGATGGACCTCCAGCTCGGCCCGGTGGTGGTCCAGCCCGCCGCGTCCGGGCGGATCGGGCGGCGGCTGCACTTCCTGGTGCTGCCCGGGGCCGCGGCCAGGCTCCCGGAGATGCTCCGCCGGCTCGGCCGGCCGCCGGGCCGGCTGGACCTGGTCGCCCGGGGCGAGGGGGACTGGACGGTCGCCCCGCCGTCCCGGATCGGCTCCCTCGGGTACGCCCAGTGGGCCCGCTCCCCCTCCGCGCTCAACCGCTGGCTGCCGGACGCCGCAGAAGTGATCGGCCCGCTCGCGTACGCCTGCGCCCGCGAGACGCCCTCGGTCCGCGCCGTCCGGGCCGCCCGGCCGACGCCGGTGGGCTGAGTTCCGCCGGTTCCGCCCGGCCCCTCGAACGGCCGCCCTCCGCCGATCGGGTGAGGGTGCGCACCGCGCGACACAACGCGCGCGAGTGACGGGCCTTGTCTCCCACCGGGGACGGGGCCCGTCATACGCATGTCCGGATAAGGCTTCCGTGTACCCGCTGGTCAACGGGAGAAGCCCCTCGTACGAGTGACGGCACTCAAGGATTGCCATGATCGGCCGAGGGGAGGAATTGCGGTGTGTGGGGACGCCGGCAGGGGCGCTCGGACGGGGAAGCCGGGCGGCGGCGACGGAGGGGAAGCGGGAGGGGAACAGGAGGGGACGGGAGGGAACGGGAGGGAACGGGGAGGCGAGCGGGCCCGCTGCACGTGGAGCAGCGGGCCCGCTCGGCTGTTCGCGTCCGGTGCCTCAGGCCTGGGCGACGAAGACGTGCTGGGCGATGTCCTTGCCCAGCTCCGCCGCGTTGTCCCCGGTGCCGACCAGCACGCCGCCGACGCCGGCGCTCACCTTGACCGTGGAGCCCGGCCTGACACCGGCCCGACGCAGGGTGCTCATCAGCGCGCTGTCCGTCTGGATCGGCTCGCCGATCCGGCGGACCACCACGTCGGCCCCGGCCTCGCCCGGCTTGACGGTGTCCAGCGGGACGAGCCCGGCGTCGAAGCCCTCGCCCTCCGCCTTGGTGTCGCCCAGCTCGTCCAGGCCCGGGATCGGGTTCCCGTACGGCGACTGGGTGGGGTGGCCGAGCATGGCGAGCACCTTGCGCTCGACCGTCTCGCTCATCACGTGCTCCCAGCGGCAGGCCTCCTCGTGCACCTGCTCCCACTCCAGGCCGATCACGTCGACGAGCAGGCACTCGGCGATGCGGTGCTTGCGCATGACGCGCACCGCGAGCCGACGGCCCTCCTCGGTCAGTTCGAGGTGGCGGTCCCCGGCGACCTGGAGCAGCCCGTCGCGCTCCATCCGGCCGACCGTCTGGCTGACGGTGGGGCCGCTCTGTTCCAGGCGCTCCGCGATCCGGGCACGCATCGGGACGATGCCCTCCTCCTCCAGCTCCAGGATGGTGCGAAGGTACATCTCAGTGGTGTCGATCAGCCCAGACATCGCCGCTGGCTCCGTTCTTCGGTGTCCTCACCGCCAATTCTGACGTACCGGACCGACAACCGGGCCCGCCCCGGGGCTCCGGAGGCCCGTTTTGTTCCTGTTGACAACGATGCCACCGGGGCGCGACCGTGCTCGCCGAAGCTTTCTCCACCGGCGGTCTGGACCACCCGGACCACCCCACCCGGCCGGAATCCCCCACCGGCAGAGAGCGAAGGCAGCAGATGAACGACCTGGTCGGCCGGTACTTCGACGCCGCGATCTCCCACCTCCAGCGGGTCCGCGAAGAGGAGGCCGACACCATCGAGGCCGCCGCCGCGCTGCTGGCGGAGGCGATGACCGAGGGTCGCCGGGTCTTCACCTTCGGTGCCGGGCACTCCGCACTGCCGGCCCAGGACGTGGTCTACCGGGCCGGCGGACTGGTCCCGGTGAACCTGCTGAACGTGCCCGGGACGGCCGGGGTGACGGTGATGCCCGCGCCGCTGTCCAGCGCGCTGGAGCGGGTCTCCGGGCTGGCCACCGCCACCCTGGACCTGACCCCGGCGACCGCCGGGGACCTGCTGTTCGTGATCTCGCTCTCCGGCCGCCAGGTGATGCCGGTCGAGCTGGCCCGCTACGCCCGGGAGCGCGGCCTCACGGTGGTCGGCGTGACCTCACTGGCGTACCCGCGGGAGGTGCCCTCGGCGCACCCGACCGGCACCTACCTGAAGGACCACTGCGACGTGGTGCTGGACAGCAAGATCGCGGTCGGCGACGGCGAGCTGACCCACCCGGGCGCCGAGACCACCTTCGGCCCGGTCTCCACCATCGTGACCAGCGCGCTGATGCAGGCCGTGGTCGCCTCGGCGGTCGGCCGGCTGGCCGACCGGGCGGCCGCCGGGGAGTGCCCCGCGCCGCCGCTGTTCCGCTCCGGCAACGTCCCGGGCGGCACCGAGTGGAACGCCGAGCAGATGGCCGAGAACGCCGAGCGGGTCTTCTACACCTACTGAGCGGCACCCGCCGTGCCGCACCCGCCGGCCGCGCGCACCGGCCCGCACTCCGCCGGGCCGCACCGGCAGGTCGCCCGCGCACATCCGCCGGCCGGTGCGCGCCCTCGCCACCTCCCGCACGCTGGGTGCCGACCCGAACACGGGGAGTACCGGACAACCACCGGGGCTTCCCGGCCACATCCGGCCGCCCCGGCCGTCACCAGGCGTACCGGCGAATCCCCCGGGGCAGGAGAGCGGTGCGACCGGAGCGACTGGTGGGGGCCGAACATGGCGTCTGTTGCGGGACGGACCGGGTGGGTACGTGAGCGGGACCTGCTGCCCGAGTTCTTCTGGGCCGCCGACTCGGCGTCGCTGCGCGGGCAGCGGCGCTCGGTGCTGCTCTCCGCCTGGGAACTGGTCCTGCTGGTGGTCGCCGCGGCGACCGGCTCGGCCGACGGCGAGCCCTGGGCCTGGCCGGCGGCGGCCGCCTACCTCGGCGCGATCGTGCTGGCGGTGGTGATCAGCCGGCAGAACCCGCAGGGCCTCTGGTACGAGGGGCGGGCCGCCGCCGAGTCGGTGAAGACGCTGGCCTGGAAGTACGCCGTCCGGGCCGACGCCTACCAGCCCCCGCCGCGCGCCCTGCCGGACGCCGAGGGCCTGTACCGCTTCCAGCTCTCCGGGGTGCTCGGCGCGTTCCGGGACAGCCCGGTGGCCGTCCCGGAGGCCGGAGTGGACATCACCCCGGCCATGCACGACCTGCGCGGCCAGCCGCTGGCGGTGCGCCGCGAGGTGTACCTGGCCGAGCGGATCCAGCTGCAGCACGACTGGTACCGCGCCAAGGCCCGCTACTGCGCCCGCGCCGGGCACTGGGCCGGGGTGCTGGGCGTGCTGCTGCCGGCGATCGGCCTGGTGCTCGCCCTGCTGCGGGCGCTCGGCGCGTTCAGCTACGACGCGCTGGGCACGGTCTCGGCGGTGGCCGCCTCGGTCGCCGCCTGGGCGCAGCTGCGCCAGTACCGGCCACTGGCCGCCGCGTACGCCCTGGCCGCCGAGGAGCTGGCGCAGATCCAGCGCCAACTCGCCCAGCTGGACCTGGAGTCGATGGAGGCCGAGGAGATCTGGGCCCGTCTGGCCCGGGACGCCGAGGACGCGATCTCCCGCGAGCACACCACCTGGCAGGCCCGCCGGGAGGTACGCACCACCACCGACCGGGAGCACGCAACCGACCCGGAGCACTGAGGAGGCCGCAGGTGTCGTTACGGATGATCAAAACGGCGGACGACCGCGCGCTCGCCGTCGAGTCCCTCGGCGACCCGCGCGGCCGTCCGGTGTTCCTGCTGCACGGCATGCCCGGCAGCCGGGTCGGCCCGCACCCGCGCAGCACCGTGCTGTACCGGCTGGGCGTGCGGCTGATCTCGTACGACCGGCCGGGCTACGGCGACTCGACCCGGCTGTTCGGCCGCCGGGTGAGCGCGGCGGCCGCGGACGTGCGGACCATCGCGGACGAGTTCGGGCTGGACAGCTTCGCGGTGCTCGGCCGCTCCGGCGGCGGCCCGCACGCGCTGGCCTGCGCGGCGCTGCTGCCGGGACGGGTCAGCCGGGCGGCGGTGCTGGTCGGCCTCGCGCCGCGCAACGCGGCCGGCCTGGACTGGTACGCGGGGATGACGCCGTCCAACGTCCGCGCCTACCAGGAGGCCGAGCGCGGGCACGGCCGGATCGCCGACGCGATGGAGTTCCGCTCCCGGCAGATCAAGGACGACCCGGTCCGGCTGCTGAACGGGCTGCGCACCGAACTCTCCGCCGCCGACCGGGAGGTGGTGGCCGACAGCGGACTGCGGCGGATGCTCCAGAGCAACTACCGGGAGGCGTTCCGGCACGGCGCCGACGGCTGGATCGACGACGTGCTGGCCTTCACCGCCGACTGGGGGTTCGAGGTCGGGTCGGTCCGGGTGCCGACCTGGCTCTGGCACGGCGCGGACGACCAGTTCTCGCCGGTCGACCACTCCCGCTGGCTGGCCGACCACATCCCGGACGCCGAACTGTTCCTGGAGCCCGGCGCCGCGCACTTCGGGGCGTTCCGGGTGATGACCACCGCGCTGGCCTGGGCCGCGGGCTGGGGCGGCCCGGGCTCAGACCTCCACCGGCGTCAGGGGCGCTGAGCCGCCGAGCACCGCCAGCACGTTGTCCACCGCCAGGCCGCCCATCGCCTGCCGGGTGCGGACGGTGGCGCTGCCCAGGTGCGGGGCGAGCACCGCGCGCTCCTGGGCGAGCAGCGCGGACGGGACGGCCGGCTCGTGCTCGAAGTTGTCCACGGCGGCGGCGAACAGCGCGCCGGACTCCAGCGCGGCGGCCAGCGCCTCCTCGTCCACCACGCCCGCGGTCATGCTGACCACCACCGCGCCGCGCGGCAGCAGGGCGAGGCGGCGGGCGTCCAGCAGGTGCCGGGTCCCCTCGGTGAACGGGCAGGTGACGACCAGCACGGTGGAGGTGGCGAGCAGGTCCTCCAGCGGCTTCCAGTCGGCGCCCTCGGCCTGACCGGTCGGCAGTTCGCGGCGGTTGTGGTAGCTGACCGGCATGTCGAAGGCGCGGGCCCGGCGGGCCACCGCCCGGCCGATCCGGCCCATGCCGAGCACGCCCAGCGGGGTGCCGGCCAGCTCCAGGCCGAGCAGGAAGTTCGGCGCCCAGGCCCAGGACGCGCCGGAGCGCAGCAGCCGTTCGCCCTCGCCGAGCCGGCGGGTGGCGGCCAGCAGCAGCGCCCAGGCCATGTCGGCGGTGGCGGTGGTGAGCACGCCCGGGGTGTTGGTGACCAGGACGCCGCGTTCGGCGCAGGCGGCCACGTCCACGTTGTGGTAGCCGACGGCGTGGTTGGCGACGACGGCCAGCCGCGGGCCGGCCGCGTCGAGGAACCCGGCGTCCACCCGGTCGTCCAGGGTGGTGATCACGGCCCGCCGGCCGCGGACGGCGTCCAGCAGCGCGGCCCGGTCCATCGCCAGGTCGGAGTCGTGGCAGGTGGCGGCGTGGTGCGCGGTGAGCCGTTCGACGACGCCGGGGGCGAGGCGCCGGGTGACCAGGACCGGGGGCGGGGTGCTCATGGTCAGGGAGCGTACCCCCGGTCCGGCGGCGCACCCCGGTCCGGCGGCGCGCCGCTCGCCGGCTGCGCGCCCCTGGTTCGGGTGCGCGCCCCGCCCCCTTCCCGGTCAGACCGGCTGCGGCTCCAGGTCGCGGTTGATCCGCTTCCAGCCCCGCGCGGAGACCGTGTTGGGGTGCTCCTCGCCGACCTGTCGGATCAACTCGGAGATCGCCCGTGCCCTCAGCTCGGCCGCCTGGGTGTGCCGCCCGCCGGACCGCAGGGTGATCGCCAGGTTGGCCTCGCAGGCCACCGCGTCCGGGTGCTGGGCGCTGTAGCGGTCGCACAGCCCCTGGTACGCGGCCCGGCCGAGCCGCTCGGCGCGGTCCAGCTGCCCGTCGTCGCCGTAGGCGTTGGCCAGGTTGATCATCGCGTTGAGGGTGTACGGGTGCTCCGGCCCGACCGAGCGGGTCAGCCCCTCGACGGTGAGCCGGCCGCGCTCGATGGCGCCCGGGACGTCGCCGCTGCCCCGCAGGTAGATGCCGAGGTTGTTGGCGCAGGCCAGGGTGAACGGGTGCTCGTCGCCGAACAGCCGCCGGTGGCCCTCGAAGACGGTGGAGCAGAGGTCGCGGGCGGCCTCCTTGTCGCCGGAGGCGCTGTGGTCGGCGGCCAGGTTGAGCGCGCAGGCGAGCGCGTCGGGGGCGTCGGCGCCGTAGCGCTCCAGGTAGCGCTCGTAGGTCTCCTTGGTGATCCGGCGGGCCTCGGCGAGCTGGCCGATCCGGCGCAGCGAGACGGCCAGCGACTTGGCGTTGCGCAGGTTCTCCGGCAGGTCCGGGTCGAGCACGTCGCCGAGGTCGGAGGTGACCTCCTGGAGCAGGTCCACCGAGCCGCGGTAGTCGCCGAGTTCGCGCAGGTCGCGGGCCAGGTTGGACTTGGTGGACAGGGTGTAGGGGTGCTTGGGGCCGAGGACGGCGGTGCGCCGGTCGAGGGTCTCCTGGTCGAGTTCGCGGGCCGCCTCGCTGTCGCCGACCAGCCGGTAGTCGATCGCCAGGTTGTTCGCCATGGAGAGCGTGCGCGGGTTGTCGTCGCCGAACAACTCGCGGAACTGGTCGAGGATTTCGCGGTCGAGGTCGAGCGCGGCCTGGAACCGGCCGAGCGCCCGGCGGTCGGCGCCGAGCGAGCCGGCCGTCATCAGGGTGTACGGGTGGTGCTCGCCGAGCAGGCCCCGCTGGCGCTCCAGGGTGTCCTCGTCCAGGGCCAGCGCCTCACCGTAGTTGCCCTGGGAGCGCAGCACGTTGGCGAGTTGGAAGCGCAGCAGCAGGGTCTGCCGGTCGTTCTCGCCGAGCTTGCCGGTCCACTCCACGTCCAGGGCGTGGCCGAGGTCGCGGGCGCGGTCGAGCTCGCCGCGCTTCCACAGGTAGCGGACCCGGTCGATGAGCAGTTGGCGGGTGTCCGCCTCGTCGCAGTTGTGCGCCTTGGACGGCGACAGGTGCGGCCAGATCTCGTCGAAGGCGGGCCAGTTGGCCGGGTCGTCGGTGTCGCCGAGGACGGGCCGGGCGCCGGTGAGGATGCGGTGCACCTCGTGGACGGCGATCTCCTGCTCGTCGGCGGTCATCCCGGCCCGGATCACCGCCTGGACGAGCCGGTGCACCTGGAAGCTGTTGCTGCCGGCGTCGACCTTGGCCAGCGCGTACCGGCCGATCGCCTGGATCACCTTGCCCAGCATGAACTTGTCGCTGAGGTCGGCGTCGAACTTCACCAGCGCCCGGATCATCTGGTCGCTGTAGAAGAGGTTCATCGAGATCGGCTCGGGCGCGAAGAACGCGCACAGCTGGAGCAGCCGGACGGCCGCCGGGGACTGCTGGCGCAGCCGTCCGATCGACACGTTCCAGGTCGCGGCGACCGGCGTCGGGTAGTCGGCCGGGCGGCCGACGGCCAGCGCGCGGGCGGCCTCGGCGTGCAGCTGGGAGACGTAGGTCTCCACCGGGGTGCCGGTGGTGTCCAGCCAGGCGGCGGCCACCTCGACGGCCAGCGGCAGGTCCCCGACCGCCTCGGCGACCCGGTCGGCGTCCGGGCGGGAGAGGCTGCGGGCGCGCCGGCACAGGTGCTCGACGCTCTCGCCGCGGGTGAAGACGTCGACCTCCAGCGCCTCGGCGTGCCCGGTCCAGGCCTGGTTGCGGGAGGTGACCAGGATGTGGCCGGAGCCGCCGGGGAAGAACCGGCGGATCTCGGCGGGCTCGTCGGCGTTGTCGAAGATCAGCAGCCAGCGCGAGGTGGGCACGCCGCGCCGCAGCGCCTCCCTGGCCGCCTCGGCGGCCTCGGTCACCGAGTCGCCGACCCGCAGGCCCAGCCGGCGGGCGAGTTCGGCCAGCGCCGGCGCGACCAGCTCGGTCTGCTCGGCGTCGATCCACCAGACCAGGTCGTAGTCGGACATGAAGCGATGGGCGTACTCCAGCGCCACCTGGGTCTTGCCGACGCCGCCGAGCCCGTACAGGGTCTGCGGGGTGGGCAGCACGGCCGCCATGCCGCCGCGCAGTTGGTTGCGCAGCTGCTCCAGGACGGCGGAGCGGCCGGTGAAGGAGGGGTTGCGCGGCGGGACGTCCCACACCGAGGGCTTGCTGCCGGGGAAGCGCGGGCCGCCGCTGGGCGCGTCGTCGAGCGGGGTGTCGCCGCGGCCGAGCGCGCGCAGCAGGCTCTGGATCGACTGCGTCTCGTCGCGGCCGACCAGGTCGACCGGGTTGCGGTTGCTGAACGGCGCGGTGAGCCGCACGTCGCCGACCCGGACGGGCAGCAGCTGGCGGCGGGTGCCGGAGGGGTCGGAGCTGACCACCGACTCCCACAGCGCCCGCGCCTGCGGGGAGCGCTGGTAGGCGGGCGAGAGCACGGCGACCGTCCGGTACGCGGAGTCGATGCCGCGCTCGGTCTCCTCGCGCGGGTCGGTGCCGGCGCTGAGGTCGCGCGGCAGCACCCGGAAGCCGGCCCTGGTCAGGACGGACTCGATCCAGTCCGCCCACATCCGGTCCTCGGGGACGTAGGAGAGGTAGAGGTCGGCGGGCACGGACGGGCGGCGGCGGGTGAACGCGTCCACGAAGCGCAGCCGCACCTCCTCGTCCACCGGTGGCAGGCCGGCCGCCCGGCCCTCGGTGATCATGGAGGTGAGCCGCTCGCAGGCGGCCAGCATCGAGGTGGGCGTGCCGGTCTGGTCGCCGAAGGTGGCGAGGATCTCCTCATAGGCGTAGAACGGCCGGTACGGGATCTCCACCGAGCCCCAGTACTGGGCGAGTTCCTCGCCGTCGAAGCCGGCCGGCAGCCCGTCGAAGCGGACCCGGGCGAGGGCGCGGCCGGCGTCGGCCTTCTCCTTCTCGCCCTCGTCGATGCGCATCGGGACGGGCAGGATGCGGATCCCGCGCTCGCGGTAGCGGTCGTGGATGTGCTGGGCGATCCGCGAGGCACCGTCGATGGACTGGTCGCTGAGGGTGAAGCAGACCACCAGGTCGTCGGGCATCTGGACGGTGCAGATCTCGGCGATGTCGGAGAGGCCGGTGCGGGAGTCGATCAGCACGTAGTCGTAGCGCTTGGCCATGTCGGCCTTGAGTGCGTCGAAGAACTGCCCGCCGTCGAAGCGGTCGTAGAAGATGTCCCAGTCGAGGTGGGTGACGGCCTCGGAGTAGTCCCGGTTGAACTGGCCCGCGGAGAGGAAGTCCAGGCTGCCGCCGTCCGGGAAGTGCGGCCAGGTGAGCGAGAGCGCGTGCGGGTGCACCCGGGCGAAGTCCAGGTGCCAGCCCTCGGCGTGCTCGACCGGGCGCAGCGCCTCCTCGCGGTACTCGGCGATCAGGTCCATCATCCCGGTGGTCCCGGCCAGCGAGGCCGGGTCGAGGAACGGGTGGAAGAACTTGGCGAGGCCGGGCGCCTCCAGGTCCCAGTCCACGGTGAGCACGCGGAAGCCGTTGGCGGCCAGGATCCAGGCGGTGTTGGCCAGCGCCATGGTGCGGCCGGTGCCGCCCTTGTACGAGTAGAAGGTGATGATCCGGCCGTTGCGGTCCTGTTCCGCCGCCTGCCGCTCGGCCTCCCGCTGGGCGGCCAGGTCGGCGGAGGTGAGCCCGCCGAGACGGAGGTTCCTGGTGCGGTTGTCAGTCATCGCGGTCCTCGTCCTCCCAAGGGCGCCATCCCGTCATCGGGTTCATCGCCGTCGTCGCGGTACGGGTCGTGCTCGCGGTGCGGGTCGCGCTCACGATGCGGGTCGCGCTCGCGGTGCGGGTCCTGCTCACGATGCGGGTCGCGCTCGCGGTGCGGGTCGTCGCCGTTGTCCCGACGTCGGTGGGTGGTGCTGGTGGTGCGGCCGGTGCCGTCTCCGTCGGCGCGGTCGTCGCCCTGGTCGTCCTCGAAGGGGTCCGCCGGGGATCCGTCCGGTCCGTACCCGCCCGCGCCGCGCCGGAACGCGTCCCGCAGGCTCGGCCGGGGCGGCGGCGGTTCCTCCGGTTCGGCCCGGGTGCGGCCCTCGAACGCGTACTTGGCCTTCATCGCCGCCCGGGGCAGCGCGTCGTCGAAGTCCTCCAGGGAGTGCAGCCCGGTCGGTCCGGTCGCGCCGAGGAAGCTCGGCCGGCTCGCCCGCCGGGTGATGCGCAGCGTCTCGTCGGTCAGGTCGCCCAGCTCGTCGGCGCGGTCGGCGCACTCCGGGTCGTCGCCGTTGAACGGCTCCAGGATGCTCACCCAGGTGGCGTCCGAGCGGTCGAAGCGCCGGACCAGCTCGCGCCGGCGCGGGTCGCGCAGCGCCCAGCGGTCGAGCAGCAGCAGGCCGGGCGCCTCGGCGTTGCCCCCGATGATCGACTCGACCTCCTCGTCGAACTCGTGCACGGTCGGCTGGAACCCCAACTGCCGTGCGAGGCGCGCCGCGTGCTGGGCGATCGGCGAGCCGACCGGCCGGTACGGGTGCCAGTCGGTGCGCCGCTCGCCGTAGTAGTCGGGGCTGCGGTCGGCGGGCAACTCGTTCTGGTGGTAGGCGAGGACGGAGATCCGCAGCTGCTTGGTCGGGGCGGTGACGTTGAACGCGCTCGGCAGGCCGTTGAATCCCAGCCGCCGCCCGACCGGGATCACCGTCTCCTCCGCGACCTGCACGATCCGGGCCGCCAGCCGGTGCACCGCCAGCTCGTAGGAGGAGCGGAAGTAGCTGAGCTTCATCAGGGCGTACAGGCCCTCGGTGGCGTACTCGGGCCCGAAACTGGCGTGGTTGAACTGGAGTTCACTGGCCACGTTCGGCAGCCGGTAGCGGCTCATCGGCGCCCACAGCACCGGGACGATGCCGCTGGTGCGCTCGGAGTCGAGGTTCGCCGGGTAGACCGGCCGGCGGGTGAAGGCGTGCCATTCCTGGCCGCACGGAACGCTGTTGAAGTACCTCGGGGAGTACAGGGGCACGAACACCCGACAGGTCGCCAACTCGTCGGACAGCCGTTCGGCCCACAGCTCGCCCTGGTGCATGGACTCGTCCATGAAGCCGACCGCGGCCCCGTCCGGGACGGTGGTGAGCTGGAGCACCGCCTCGCAGAGGTCCCGGTACAACTGCCTGACCCAGTGGTTCGGGTCGCTCGCGCCCCGCGCACCGGCCTTGGGGGTGTGCGCGTAGGAGAGGAAGAAGTACGGCCGGGCGTCGTCCTCGTCCCAGCCCCGGTCAGTCACACGCGCCTCCCCCGGGCCCGTCGGCAAACCTGCCTCCCGCAGCCCCCGTGCGGCGGGGCTTCAGTGTAGGAACGACTGACACCCCAATGGAATAGCACAACGTCTCGCACGAATTGACATGACCGAAACGATGCCGCCATCCGTGCACTGGGACCAGTACCCTCGATACGGCCGCCACGCACCACCAGGAGGGCACTCGTGGACCACCTCGACTGGCAGAGGTCCAGCACCAGCAGCGACAAGGATGACTGGATCGAGATCGCCTCCGAGGGCGACCACGTCTACATCCGGCAGTCCGACGACCCCACCCTCGTCGTCACCACCACCCGCATCAAGTTCAACGCCTGGGTGCTCGGCGCCAAGGCCGGCGAGTTCGACCACTTCGTCGCCTGACCCGCCCGCCCCCGCCCGACCGGCACCCCGCCGGCCGGGCGGTCGGCTGTCCGAGCCCGCGGATCACCCCCCGTAGCGGGCGGCCAGGGCCCGTACCGTCCTGGCGATGCGGTCACGGAGTTCGGCCGGTTCCAGGACCTCGACGTCGGCGCCCAGCCGCAGGAACTCCCCGTGCGCGTGGTCCAGCGACTCGATCGGCACCCGGGCCTCCGCCCAGCCCTCGTCCGCGGCGGCGACCCCGAGGCGCCGGGCGCCCTCCGGGGTGAGCCGGACCAGCGCCTCCCCGGTGTGCAGCCGGGCCCGGAAGTCGGCGAGGTAGCCCGTCCAGTACGCGCCCAGGCCGAAGCCGTCCGGCACCGCGAACTCCTCGTCCAGCTCGCGCAGTCGGACGACCTGATCGACCCGGTACGTACGCATCCCGCCCGGACCGGCGGCGACCAGGTACCAGCGCCCGGCCTTGAGCACCAGCCCGTACGGCTCCACCCGCCGCTCGATCTCCTCCGGCGCCCGCCAGCGCCGGTACCGCAGCACCACCGCCCGCCGCTCCCACACCGCGGCGGCGACGGCGGCCAGGTGCGGGGTCTCGTCCGCCGCGCCGTACCAGCCGGGCGCGTCGAGCAGGAAGCGCTCCTGGATCCGCCCGGCGTGCTCGCGCAGCTCCGCCGGCAGGGCCGCCCGCAGTTTGAGCTGGGCGGCGGTGAGCGCCTCGCCGAGGCCCAACTCGGCGGCGGCGCCCGGGAGTGCGGCGAGGAAGGCGGCCTGGGCCTCGTCGGCGGTCAGCCCGGTGAGGCGGGTCCGGTAGCCGTCGACCAGCCGGTACCCGCCGGCGTGCCCGGCGTCGCCGTACAGCGGGACTCCGGCGGCGGCGAGCGCCTGGACGTCCCGGTAGACCGTACGGACGGAGACCTCCAGCTCCCCCGCCAGCTGCTCGGCGGTCAGCCGGCCCCGGTTCTGGAGCAGCAGGAGCAGGGCGACCAGCCGACTCGCGCGCATGCCGCCCAGTATCCACTGACAGGTGGTGTCAGGAGAGTGGTCCTACGCTGCGGCGCATGAACGACTTCACCCGCACCGGCGCGGCCACGGCATGAACCTCATCGTCGAACTCCGCCAGTACACCCTGCACCCCGGCGCCCGGGAGACCCTGATCGAGCTGTTCGAGCGCGAGTTCGTGACCGGCCAGCAGGCGGTCGGCATCACCGTCGGCGGCCGCTTCCGCGACCTCGACGATCCGGACCGCTTCGTCTGGCTGCGCGCCTTCCCCGACATGGCCGACCGGCGGCGCGCCCTGGAGGCCTTCTACGGCGGCCCGGTCTGGCGGGAGCACCGCGACGCGGCCAACGCCACCATGGTCGACAGCGACGACGTCCTGCTGCTGCGCGGCCCCGGATTCACATCGCATGCGGGCGGCCGCGAGGTCCTCGCCACCGTCTGCCACCCGGCCGCCTCGGCGACCGTCCACGGCGGCGCCTTCGACTCCTTCGCCACCGAACACTTGCTCCCGGACCATGCGTTGCACCGCACCGAGCACGCCGAGAACGACTTCCCCCGACTGCCCGTCCGCACCGGCGAGGACGTCCGCGTCTGGTTCGGCCCCGCCGAGCCGGCCCCCTGGCCGTCCCGGCGGCTCCGGCTGGAACCAGTCGGGCCGTAGCCGCCGGGTGCACGCCGGCGTGCCCGGTGCGCCCGCGCCCTCAGGGGCCCATGACGCTCGTCCCCCGTGCCCCGGCGCGGGCCGGGGCACGGGGGACGAGGTCGGCTCACGCGCCGGCGTGCGCGGGCAGGGCGAGCCAGTCCGACCAGGAGATCTCACGGCCGAGGAAGCGGGGCCGCTCGAACGGCCAGTCGGCGGCGATCCACCGCGGCACCAGGGCGTCCATGGCCCGCTCGACCTCGCTGCCCACCAGCTCGTCCACCACCCACCAGGCGATCTCGCCGTCCGCACCGGCCTTCGCGGGCGGGTCGATGTAGACGCAGCCGAGCAGGGCCGTCTCGGCCGCGTCGAGCAGCGCGTAGTTGAAGGACTGGTGTGCGGCAATCTCCTTCTCGTGCCGCAGCAGGTCGGCCTGGTTGGCCTCGAAGGTCATGGTGGCCGCGGGCCAGCCCCAGGCCGGACCGAAGAGGGTCCACAGCCGTTCGCGCGAGCCCGTCACGGCCGGGTAGTCGAGCGGGGCATCCACCTCCCGGACCGGCCGCAGGTGATGGGCCCCGCCCGGCAGCGGCACCCGGACGGGATGGACGAAGTCATCGGGAAGCCAGCTCATGGCGCCCGACCGTAGCACCGCACGGACAGCCGCCCCCTGGACTTTCCCCGCACCGCCCGGACGTCCCGCACCCGCCGGCCCCGCCGCCGAAACACCGACCCCCGAAGTCTCGCGGGAAGTCGGCCGGGCCGACTTCCCGCGCACGCGATGGGGACGGGCGGGGCGAGGAGGAGGGGCGGGATCAGGTGTTGAGGGATGGGAACGAGGAGCGGGGTTCAGGGGCGGCCGCGGCGCAGGACGGCCTCGGCGAGGTCGACGGCCTCCCGCACCGGGACGAGCCGGCAGTCGGCGGTGCCGATGCGGGCGGTGGTGATGCCGCGGGCGGTGCGCAGGACCTCCTCCCCGAGGCGGTCGAAGTGGAGGTCGTCGAGGTCGGGGGCCCGGAAGGTGGTCCAGCCGTCCGCCCCGACGCAGCGGTACTCGCGCACCGTGACGTCGGGCATGCGCAGGTCGGCCAGGTGGAAGGCGGTGAACCGGCCCATCGGCACGCCGAGCATCAGCACCCGGGCGTCCAGTTCGTAGAGCCGCCCGAGCGGCGACTCCGGGCCGAGGTGGGAAGTCAGCGGGTGGCGCCCGGTGATCTCCCGGGCGAGCCGGCCCACGGCCGCCCAGGAGGTCTGCGGGTGGTGGCTGCGCAGTGCGCCCGGGTGGGTGCGGACCGCCTCCGACAGCGCCCCCATGGAGGGCGAGGCCGGGGTGGTGGCCGGATCGAAGCGGGGCATCCGGGCCTGGTAGTCCGCCACCGCCGCCGGGGAGAGACCGGCGGTGGCGCGCTGGTGGACGCGGGAGGTGGCGGAGTTCTCGGGCGTGGCGGTGTAGGCGACCAGGGTGCCGTCGGGGCCGAGGACTTCGAGCAGGGCCTCGACCACACCGGCCGCCCCTCCGGGCACCGGTCCGAGGGCGCGCAGGGACGCCTGGACGTGCAGCACCGTGCCCGGACGGACCCCGAGGTCGGCGAGGTCGCGGACGAGGGGATGGACGGGGGAGGCGACGGCGACGCCGCCGCGGGGTTCGGTGAGGATGGCGTTTCCCCGGGGTTGATGGCCCCGGGCGAGGGAGGACCCGGGGCGGCGGGAGTGGGAGGTCAGACCCCGGCCCGTTCGCGCCGTACCCGGTCGGCCGCCTGCTCGGCGGCGGCGGGCAGCGGCAGGGCGAGCCAGGGTGCCACGGTGGCACGCATGCCGTCGGCGAAGCGCGAGCCGGTCCCGGTCAGGGCCCCGGACGACGCCAGCCGCTCCACGGCTTCGGCGGTGTACCGCCGCCAGAGCGCGAACTGCTCCCGTGCCCGGTCGGCGGCCGGTCCCGGCAGTCCGTCGTACGCGCGGGTGCGGGTGCCCCAGTACTCGGTGACGGCCAGGTGGGCGTACGTGCCCTGGAGCAGCCCTTCGAGCGGCCGGGGGTCGGGCCGCCAGGGGGCGAGGTACAGCGTGGTGTCGGCGCGGTCGTACAGGTCCGTCAGGTCCAGCACCGCGCCGAGCTTGACGTGCTGGAACTCGTGCGCGAGCAGCAGGGCGAGGGTCGGCGCGGTGGCGGGCCGGGCGATGCCGACCGCGCCGTACGCCTGTCGGGCCGCCGAGCTGACGTCCCGGCCGGTCGGGCCCGGCCGCAACGGGGTGACCGTCGCCAGGCCGGCCCGGATGCCCTCCGCGTACCCGGGCAGGTCCCGCCCGAGCAGCTCCCAGGCCTCGCGCAACGCGCCCGTCCAGTCGAGCAGTTCGCCCTCGGACAGGCGGTCCGCCACCGGGTGGTCGTGGCAGTCGCGCAGCGGGTCGGTGTCCTCCAGGGCGACCGTCCAGCCGCCGGCCAGCCGGACCCGCCGCAGCGGTTCGTCCGGGACGGTGTGCACCGAGCCGTCGGACGCCCGCACCTCGAAGCCGTCGGCCCGCCCGGTGACCACGGCCTCGCCGTCGGGTACGGCGATCCGGCCGAGCGTCGGCAGGTGCAGCCACCCGCCGCGGACGGGCACCGCCATCGCGTCCCCCCGCCCGGCCCGCACCGCGGCCGCCGCGGCGAGCGCGGCCAGCGGGCCGAGCCCGACCGGCAGGTCCCCGGCGAGTCTGCGGGCCGCCCAGGAGCGGGCGTACGGGTGGGCGAGCACGGTGTCCACGGCGGCGGGGGCCGCCGAGTCGAGCTCCGCCAGCAGGGCCCACGCCTCGGCCCGCCCCTGTCCGGAGGCGTCCCAGGCGGCGGCCAGCATCGCTCGGGTGAGGGCGAGTTGGGAGCGGCCGAGCGCGGCGATGGTCTCCGCGCTCCCGTATCCGCGCGCCAGCTCGTCGAGTTGCGACGGGGTGAGCGCGCCGGGCGGCAGCGGCTCGGCGCCGGGCCGGTCGGCCTCGGCCGCCCGCACCGGAACGCCAGTCGAACTCCCGTTCCCCGCAATGCCGTTGATGAACGTCATGAGATCACCGCAGTAGACGGAGGGATGGTCGAAGCTGCCTCCTCCATCGTCGCTCCGATAGCGGTGGGCGTACAGCCCGCCACCGCAGGAGCGGACCACGGAGCAGGCGCGGCAGGCCTCGCTCAGCCCGGCCAGGCCGGACTGGCGGGCGGCGATGCCGGGGTGGCGGGCCAGGTCGTCGAGGCTGTGCGCGAAAACGTTCATGCCGGTGACGGGCGCGCCGTCGTACGCGGTCTTCAGGCTGTCGGCCTGCTCGAAGGTCCCGTCCGTCTCCAGGACCGCCAGGTCGGAGGGCTCCAGGCCGAGCGACTCGGTGAGGCTGGAGAATCCGCGCAGGGTCCGGTGCACGGACTCGAAGGTCCGTACGGCGAACGGCCGTCCGTCCGCTTCCCACAGCCCGTGGACGGTCAGCAGCCAGTCGGCGTACGGGGTGGTGGCCGGTCCGGCGGGGCGCGCGGGCGGATCGTCCCAGGTGGCGTGCGGAAGCAGGAAGTCCACGGCGGGCGGGCGGAGTTCGGCCAGCGCCCGGTACACGGCCACCGGGTCGTTCTCGACGTCCATCGTGCACAGCAGCCCGGCGAACAGGTGCCGGTGCTCGGGCTCGTTCAGCAGCGCGACCGCCCGCAGCACCTGCGGGTGGCTGCTGCGTCCGTCGGCGAACCGCCGGTGGCGGTCGTTGGCGGCCCGGTCGCCGTCCAGCGAGATGCCGACCTTGATGTCCTGCTCCGCGAACAGCGAGCAGAAGTCCCGGCTCAACAGCACGCCGT
This sequence comes from Kitasatospora sp. NPDC041917, assembly GCF_055589745.1. Lineage (NCBI taxonomy): Bacteria > Bacillati > Actinomycetota > Actinomycetes > Kitasatosporales > Streptomycetaceae > Kitasatospora > Kitasatospora sp. NPDC041917. The sequence goes on from NZ_JBVJBI010000020.1 coordinate 76,647, forward strand.
TGGTGTGGATGCGCAGGTCGAGCACGCAGCCGGGCGGGAGTGCCGCCCGGAGCGTCCCGGCGGCGCGGCGCAAGCGGTCCGGGCCGGCGAGCAGGGGTTCTCCCCCGTGCAGGACGACCCGGACGGCGGGCAGCCGGTGGGCGGCCGCGTGCTCACCGATGCGCTCGGCGGCCTTGGCCATGATCCCGTCCGCGATGACCTTCGGCCGGGAGCGCCAGCTGCTGTCCGCATGCTCGTAGACGTAACAGTGGTCGCAGGCCAGATCGCACCTGCTGTGCATCTTGACCACGAACTGCGTCAACGGCAGCGGAATCGACGTCGTCATGGAACTGTTCGGCTCGGTTCGGTCTGCTCGGTCTGGGTTCCGCTCGGAGGTCCGGGTCGGGTCAGATCGAGGAGTTGAAGGCAGCGACCGGCACGAGGCCGGATTCCGCGCCGGGGAGCGCGCGCTGGAGCCGGGAGGCGAGCTCTTCCGCGCCGAGCGCGGCGAGATCGGCGAGGGAGGGGCGTTCCGGCGTCTCCTGAGGGTCAGTGAGCTTGCCGGCCGGCCTGGTGCTGGTTACCGGGGTCATATTCGTTTCCTTAGGCGCGGTTAGGACCTGCCGAGGGTGGGTAAGCCCACCCGGTTGCGACCAATGTAGTGCCAGCGAAGACTCCGCGCGGCACCTTGCGGACTCACGTTGAACTCCCCAGGCGGTCCACGTCGTACGACAGCGCGCTGAGCCCCCAGAATTCACCCGTTCAGCGGTCGCGCACTTTGCCCTGGCGCACGCCGAAGCGCACCGCCGGGACGAGCACCCGGACGAACACCCGGGCCCGCATCCGGAAGAGAACCCGGAGGAGGACCGGGACCAGCACCTGAACCAGTACCTGGGCACACCCCGGGAGTGCCCGGGGATGCCCTCCGACAAGCACGCCATCCGGCCAAGCGTCCGATGTCCGGGATTCATTCCCCCGGCTCGCCGAGCTCCCGGACGGTCCGCACCAGCTCCTCGGTGAACTCCAGCCCGCTCGACGTCAGTTCGCCACAGCCCAGGAGCGTCCGCCCGGCGGCCAGGGTGTGCGTCCGCCAGCGCGCGAACTCCCCGTGCGCGCGGGCGGCGTCGCCCGCCCCGGCGGCCGCCTCCGCCCGCCAGAAGTCCGCCACGCCCAGGTGCGCGTACGCCCCCTGGAGCAGCGCCCCGGCCGGGCGCGGGTCGGGCCGCCAGGGGGCGTGGTGGATGGCCGGGCCGCTGGGGCGGTGCAGCGGCACCAGGTCTAGCAGGGCGCCGAGTTGGACGTGGAGGAACTCGTGCACCAGGGCCAGTGCCAGCAGCACCGGATCGCCCGGCAGCGAGGCCGCCACCGCGCCGTAGGCCCGCCGGGCGGCGGCGCTCACCGCCTCCCCGCCGGGGGCGGGCCGCAGCGGGACGACGGTGGTCACGCAGGCCGCGACGGCCGCCGCATGGCGGCGGTGACGGCGCACCAGGATGTCCCAGGCCTCGGACACCCGCTGTTCCCAGAGCCCGAGTTCGGCGCCGGCGAGCGGACCGGCCGGCGGACGTCCGTAGTCCACCCGGCGCGGGCCGGCGTGGTCGATCGACGGCGCCCAGCGCAGCCCGTCGCACTCCAGCGCGAGGGGCGCGCCGGAGCCGGGGCGGAGGAACTCGCCCAGCCCGCCGAGCGGAACGTCCTCCCCCGCCGCCGCGCCGCGCAGGCAGTCCGCCGCCCAGGCGTCCAACTCGGGCCGCAGCAGCACCTCCTCCCACCGCTCCCGGTCGTCCCGCTGCAGCGCCCGCACCCGGGCGTACGCCTCCCGGTAGCCGTCGTGCTCCGGCACCGCCCGGCGCAGCGCCAGCAGCAGCAGCGCCCGCTTGCTCAACTGCCCGCCGCGCAGCAGCCGGACGGCCTGCGGCCCGCCGCGCGCGCCCGCGATCGCCCGGAACGTCTCCCGGTCCACGCCGTGCCGGGGCAGCCCGTCCGCCCCGCGGGCGCCCGGTACCCCGGCCGCCACCACCTCGCCCGTACCCGCCACCGGTCCTCCTCCTCGTCCGTTCGGCTCCCGGCCCGGTCGGCCGGCCCATCGCCCAACCCGCCGGGTCCGTCCGCAGTCTCCCCGCGCCGGGGCGGATCAGCCGGACGGCGGCCGGGCATGACCCGGACGGGTGAGCCGAACCGCCGCCCGCCGACGCCCGACGCCCACCAGGAACCCGCCACCCGGGCCCGCGCCGGTCCTCAGCTCCCCGCCAGCCCCGCCACCCCCGCCCGCAGGCGCCCCGCGATGTGCCGGACCAGCCGGTCCAGGTCCGCGCAGTACACCGACGGGTGCCCGAAGCCGTCCCCCGCGTACCGGTGCGCGTACAGCCCCCCGCCGCAGACCCGGGCCAGCGGGCAGCCGGCGCAGACCGGCCCGAGGCCCGCGAGGCCGCGCTGGCGGGCCCGGAAGGCCGGGTGCGCGCCCGCCCGCGCGAAGTCGTGCCGCCACACGTCCAGGCCGGTCCCGGGGGCGCCGTCGTAGGCCACCTTGAGGCTGTCCGCCTGCTCGATCGTCCCGTCCGCCTCGACCACCACCAGGTCGACGGGCGCCAGCCCGACCGCCTCGCTGGCCGCCCGCCCGCCGAGCAGCAGCACCGCCAGCTCCTCGAACAGCCGCACCCCGGTCTCCCGGCGCGGCGCGTCGTACCAGCGGTCGAAGGCGGCGATCAGCCACTGCCCGTACGGCGCCGGCTCCGCGCCCGACGGCGGCGCGTCCGGCAGCGGCCGCGGCCGGACGCCGGGCGGCGGCTCCCGCCAGGTCGCGTGCGGCAGCAGCAGGTCGATCCGGGGCGGCGCGAACTCCAGCAGCGCCTCGTAGGTGGCCACCGGGTCGGACTCCAGGTCGACGACGCACAGCAGGCCGGCGAAGAGGTCCCGGTGCCGGTCCGAGCCGAGCAGCCGCACCGCCTCCGCGGTACGCGCCCAACTGCCGGTGCCGGAGGGCGTTCTGCGGTGCCGGTCGTGGTCGGCCCGGGTGCCGTCCAGCGAGACCCCGACCGCGACCCGGTGCCGGTGCAGCACGTCGAGCAGGGCCGGTTCGTCCAGCAGCCTCAGCCCGTTGGTCTGCACGGTGAACCGCTTCCGGGGCCGGACGGCCGCCAACTCGGCCAGCAGCGCGTCCAGATGGGCCGCGCCGACGAGCAGCGGCTCGCCGCCGTGCAGCACCACGGACACCTCGTCCAGCCCGTGCTCGGCCGCGTGCTCCTCGATCCGCCGGGCGGTGCGGCGGACGGTCGCGAGTTCCATCCGTCGCGGCCGCCCGCGCCAGCTCTGGTCCGCGCCCTCGTACACGTAGCAGTAGTCGCAGGCCAGGTTGCACCGACTGTGGATCTTCAGCAGGAACTGCCGGAACGGCACCATGCCGGTGAGCCTAGGCCACGCCGGCCGACCGTCCGTCACACGTGCGGCGGCTCCACGTCGGAGTCCAGCCGCGTCCCGGCCCGCACCGCGATCGTCGTCGGGTGCTCCTCCCCCAGGGTGATCCGGGCCCGCCGGATGCAGTCCGCCCGCAGCTCCGCCGCCCGCTCGGCGTACCCGAGGGCGGCCATCGACAGCGAGAGGTTGGAGTTGATGCCGATGGAGTCGTAGTGGTCCTGGCCGAGGGCCTCGGTCATCAGCGGCGCGGCCTCCAGTTCCAGGTCGAGCGCGTCCTGGAGCTCCCCGGCCAGCGACAGGTCGTTGGCGTGGTTCATCATCGCGATCGGGATGTAGAGGTGGTGCGCGCCGAGGACGGTGCGGAACTGCGCCAGCGTACGGCCGGACAGCTCGCGCGCCTCCGTCGCGCGCCCCGCCAGCCGCAGGTACACCGAGAGGTTGTTGGCGCCGGCCAGCGTCACCGGGTGGTTCTCGCCCAGGTAGTCGCGGTACCGCGCCAGCGCCCGTTCGGCCAGCGGGATCGCCCGCCCGGTGTCGCCGAGCGCGTTGAGGTCGCTGGCCAGGTTGGTGGCGGCGGCCAGGGTGTCGGGGTGCTCGGGGCCGTTGATGTCCAGGTAGCGCTGGTAGATGTCCTCGTCGATCTCCAGGGCCTCGTGGTACCGGCCGGCCCGGCGCAGCGCCACGGCCAGGTTCTTGCGGGCGCGCAGGGTGTCGGTGTGGCTGTCGCCGATGGTCTGCTGGTAGATCCGGACGGTCTCCTCCAGCAGGTCCAGGGCCTCCCGCAGCCGCCCGGTCTCGCGCAGGTCGCGGGCGTAGTTGGAGGCCGAGGAGAGCGCGTAGAGGCTGTGCGCACCGAGCGCGTCGCGCTGCTGGAGGTAGTTGCTGCGGTGCCGTTCCAGGGCGGCCCTGCGGTCGCCGGCCAGGTAGTCGGAGACGGCGAGGTTGTTGGTGATCATCAGGGTCCGGGGGTGGTCCGGGCCGAGGGTGCGCCGGGCGGCGTCCAGGGTGCGTCGGTCGAGCGCCCGGGCCTCGTCGTAGCGGCCGAGGAAGCGCAGGTCGGCGCCGAGGCTGTTGGCGACGGCGAGGGTGTGGGAGTGCTCCGGGCCCAGCGTCGCGGTGAAGCGCTCCAGGATGTCCCGGTCCATCTCGTACGCCTCCTGGAGGGCGCCCTGGGAGCGGCGGATGTTGCTCAGCTGGGTGCGCAGCATGAGCGTCTGGGCGTCGTTGTCGACGTCGAAGCCGGGCCCGCCGTAGCCGTCCTGGCGCCAGTGCTCCAGGGTCCGTTCGGCGAGTTCCCGGCCGGACTCGTGCAGGCTGCGCTTCCACTGGTAGCGGACCGAGTCGATGATCCACTGCCGGACGTCCTCGTCGGCGCTGTCGAGCGCTCCGGACGGCCAGAGGTGGGGCAGGAGTTCGGCGTACTCGGCCCAGTTCACGGGCACGTCCGGGTCGCCGGGGTTGGCGGTGGCGAGCGCGGCGTGGACGACGCCGCGCAGTTCGGCCCGCCGCTCCTCCTCGACCTGGTCCCGCAGCACCGCCTGGACCAGCCGGTGCACGGTGATGGTCTCGCTGCCCTGGTCGGTGCGGGCGAGCCCGAAGCGGTTGATGGCGCGCAGGAACTCGCCGATCGCGAGCTTGTCGCGGGGCGCGCGCGGGGGCAGCCGCAGGGCGCGGGTGACGGCTCGGCTGTAGAGCAGCCGCATCGGGATGGCGTCCGGGCCGAAGAAGGCGCAGATCTCCAGGATCTGGGCGGCCGGGGCGTTCATCCGGCGCAGCTCCTCGACCGAGATGCGCCAGGTCGCGGCGGCCGAGTGCGGGTAGTCGGCGGCGCGCAGCCGGGTGCGCTCCAGCATCTCGGTGAGCTCTTCGTCGAGCAGTTCGAGGTAGGTGGCGATCGGCATCGACGTCTCCTGGAGCCAGACGGCGGCCTGGCCGACGGCGAGCGGCAGGTCGCCGAGGCGCTGCGCGACCTGGTCGGCGTCCTCCGAGGAGAGCCCGCCGTTGAAGCGGCGCAGCAGCCGGACGCTCTCCTCGCGGAGGAAGACGTCGACCTCCACCAGGCCGGCGTGCCGGGCCCAGCCCTGGTTGCGGGAGGTGATCAGCACGTGCCCGCCGGAGGAGCCGGCCGGCTGCCAGGGGGCGAGCTCCTCGGGGGTGCCGGCGTTGTCGAAGACGAGCAGCCACCGGCGGTACGGCTGGCCGCGGCGCAGCGCGTCGAGCACGGCGGCGGCGGTGTGCGCGACGTCGTCGCTGGTGGGCACGCCGAGCCGGGGCGCGAGTTCGGCGAGCTTCTGCGGGATGTTGGCGGGCTCCTCGGCGGGCACCCACCAGACCACGTCGTAGGCGGCCTTGAAGCGGTGCGCGTACTCGGCGGCGATCTGGGACTTGCCGGCGCCGCCGAAGCCGTAGAGCACCTGGCTGAGCACGGCGGCGGGTCCGCCGGTGAAGCGGTTGCGGAGCAGTTCGAGCAGCTTGCCGCGGCCGATGAAGGCGGCGTTGCGCGAGGGCGCCTCCTGGACCTGCGGGGCGGTGCCGGGGAACCGCGCGGGGGCGGCGAACTCCCCGCTGTCGGTGTCCGATTGGCGGCTGCTGCCGGGCGGCGGGCCGAGTTCGGCGTAGAGCTGGGACTCGGCGCCGACCGCGGAGGAGCGGACCAGGTCGGGCACCGGCGGCCCGGTGAACGGGCGGGGCACCGGCTCGTCCGAGTCCTGGAGCCGGAAGGCGACCAACGACGGTGATCCGGAGGCGAGTTCGCGCCCCTGGAGGAGCTGCCAGACCTCGGCCGCGCGGGGCAGCGCGGTGTACTCGGGCGAGAGCAGCGCGAGCAGCCGGCCCTGGCCGTCGACCGGCCCGGCGACCTCCGGCGGCCGGGGGCCGCTGTACGGCTCGGCGGCGCTGTGCAGGGAGGTCTGGTAGCCGAAGCGGGTGAGCGTCCCGGCGGCCCACTCGGCCCACATCCGGTCCTCGGGGGCGTAGCTGACGAACACCTGGCGCGGAACCGCCCGGGCGGAGCGCAGGTAGGCGCCGTAGAGCCGGCGGCGGGTCTCGGCGGTGAGCGGGCGCAGGGCGCGGACCCGGCCGTCGGTGATCCAGCCGGCCAGCCGCTCGAAGGCGTTGAGCAGGCTGCGGGCCTCCTGCGGCCGGTCGGCGACGGTGGCGGGCACCTCCTCGTAGGCGTAGAAGGGCTTGTACGGCACCTCGACGTCGGCCCAGTAGCCGGCCCGGCGGTCGCCGGCCAGCCAGCGGCCGAGGTAGGGGGCGAAGGCCTCGCGGGCGTAGTCGCGGCCGGCCTCCAGGCGCTCCTGCTCGGCGTCCTCGACCCGCATCGGCACCGGCAGGACCCGGATCGCCCGCTCCTCGGCCGCGGCGATGTCGCGGGCCGCGTCGACGCCGCCGCGGATGTTCTGGACGCTGAAGGTGAAGCAGTCCACCACGGTGTCGGGCATCAGGACGGTGCAGATGCCGGAGGTGTCGCTGACGCCGGTGCGGCTGTCGATGAGCACGTAGTCGTAGCCGCGGGCCCAGCGGTCGCGCAGCTCGCGCAGGAACTCGCCGCCGCGGATGTCCCGGCCGTGGTAGAAGCTGCGCCAGTTGAAGCTGGTGACGGCGGCGGCGTAGGCGGCGTTCTGCCGGCCGGCGGGCAGGAAGTCGAGCCGGCCGCCGGGCGGCAGGTCGAGGGCGAGGCCGCAGACGTAGCCGTCCAGGCGCCCGGGCTCGTCCAGCCAGGCGGCCGGGGACTGCCCGACCGGCCCGGCGGTGGAGGGCAGCGCCTGCTTGACGTAGGAGCGCAGCAGGTCGATCAGGCCGTCGGTGGAGTGCAGTTCCGGGTCGACCAGCAGCGGGTGGTAGTAGCGGTGGAGGCCGGGCGCCTCCAGGTCCCAGTCGACGACCAGGACGCGCAGGCCGCGGCTGGCGAGGATCCAGCCGACGTTGGCGAGCGCCATGGTGCGGCCGGTGCCGCCCTTGAAGGAGTAGAACGTGACGACCGATCCCGGTCCGCCGCGCTCCGGATCCGCGCCGGGCTCAGTGGTCATCGTTCTTCTCCCCCCTCAGCGGGACAGCGGTGTCCTTGCCCCGGCTCTGGTGCGGCAGGTCGGTGGAACCCGGGAGGCCCCGGTTGACGTGTGCGGGCCCCCGGCGGGGCCCCGGCGGGCCGGCCGGGATGGTCAGCCCGGGCATCGCCGGGCCGGTGTCCGGGCCGCCGGGGCCGAGGCCGAAGGCGTCGCCGCCATCGTCCCCCCAATCCAGGTTGTCGTCCATGAGCTTGTTCTGAGCGACCGTCACCATGATGGTGAGGTCGTTGTCGAAGCTCTCCCGGCTCACTTTGACCCGGAACAAGTGCTCCAGGTCGCTCCGGCGCAGCCAGTTGCGCCGGAACACGTCGCGCACGCCCGCCCAGAGCGCGTCGCGCTCCGGCCCGTCGGCCGGGTCGCCGCTGCCGGTGGGCACCATCACGCCGGTGACGGGGTGGTTCTGCTCGTCGTACGCGCGCAGCGCGGAGCGGTAGCGCTCGGCTCCGGCCACCCACGGGTCCACCAGCAGGATGCTGACCTGGCTGTCCTCGCGGGCCTGGTCGAGCTTGTCGGCGAGGGCGGTGTCGACCTCCTCCAGCGTGGTGGTGTGTCCGGCGCCGGTGATCACCTGCTGGGCGCGGGCCGCCAGGGACGGCTGGACGGGCGGGTGGTAGGGCGCCCAGTGCCACGGCTTGGAGCCGTACCAGCCGCCCTCGGCGGCGGACTCCGAGGCGCGCCCGGCCGCGATGAACAGCCGCACCATCCCGGGGGCGGACGCCGCGGGCGGCGCCGCCGGGGGCGGGAAGTAGCCGCGCACGGCGCCGAGGTCGAACTCGGGCAGCTCGCCGAGCCGGCGCGCGGCCGCGTCCCGGACCCGCTCCGCGACCACCCGGACGACCTGCTCGTACGCCCCGCCCTGCGCGGTGCGCAGCAGTGCCCGCAGGCCGTACCGGGCGTAGGCCTCGCCCATGTCCGGCTGGGCCCACTGGATCTTGTTGACCTCGTCGGCCAGGTCGCCCGGCTCGACGGGTTCCCAGAGCACCGGGACGAGCGCCGAGATGAGTTCCCCGGTCTCCTCGTGGTGGCGCCGGACCCGGCCGCGGAAGGCGGTCCACTCCTTGCCGCAGTAGAGGCTGGTGAAGTAGGCCGGGGAGTAGAGCGCGATCATGGTCCGGCTGCGGCCGAGCATCGTGGCCAGCCGCTCGGCCCAGTCGTCGCCCAGGCGCAGCTGCTCGGTGTCCCGGTAGGCCAGTTCCTCGCTGCGCACGCCGGTGCCGACCAGCCGCCCGAGTTCGTCCCGCAGGTCGTTGAAGAACTGGTTGACGAAGGCGTCCTCGGCCTCGAAGTCCCGACGCGCGTAGCTGAAGAAGAAGTACGGCCGGTGTTGTTCCTGCTCCATCACCTGTTCCCCCCGTGCCCAACGGTCCGCGACGGCGCTGGTTTCATACCCCAGCATGTCCCGAACTCCACCGTCCACGCTGGCGAGTTGGCGGATTCGGCCGCCTCGTGGGGTTTAGCCGGTGGTCAGGCGCACTTCCCCGGCCGGGGGCGCTCCGGCGCTCAGGGGGCGCACCGGCGGGGGCGCGGGCGCCCGTCGGGCTCGACGCGCCGGGTGCGGGGGCGCGGGCTCCCGCGGTGCTACCGGTCGAGCGCCGACTGGAAGGCCGCGAGCGGCTCCGCGCCGGGGGTCAGGGCGTCCGCGACCACCCGGCGCAGCAGGTCACCGAGGACGGTGTCGGGCAGGGCGTCGAGTTCGTCGAGCGGCAGGGCGGCGACGTCGACCAGGTCAGAGCCGAGTCCAGCGGCGGTTCCCGCACCGGTGACGCCCATCAGTCCCTCACTCAGTCCCTCACTCGATCGTGTCGGCACGGCGGGCCGCCGGCCGGAGCTGCATCGGCCCAGGTCCGCGACGGGCATCCTACCGGACGGATGACGGTCCATCAGCTCCGCGCGGACGCCGCGCGGAGCCTTTGGGCCGAAGGGATCACGGGCAGAGCCGCTCCACCCGCCACCCCGTCGGGCCGGACGGGTCGGCGACGTAGCGGAGCCGGTCGTGCAGCCGGTTCTCCCGGCCCTGCCAGAACTCGACGCTCTGCGGGACCACCCGGTACCCGCCCCAGAACGGCGGGACGGGCACGCCCTCGCCCTCCGGGTAGCGCCGCTCCAGCTCGGCGTAGCGCTGTTCGAGGACCTCCCGGCCGCCGACCGGGCTGGACTGCTCGCTGGCCCAGGCGCCCAACTGGGAGCCGTGCGGGCGGGTGCGGAAGTAGGCGGCGGTCTCGTCCCGGCCGACCTTCTCCACCCGGCCCTGGACGATCACCTGGCGGGCCAGCGCGATCCACGGGAAGAGCAGCCCCGCGTACGGGTTGGCGGCCAGCTCGGAGCCCTTGCGGGAGCCGTAGTTGGTGAAGAACACGAAGCCGCGCAGGTCGTAGCCCTTGAGCAGGACGGTGCGCGAGCTGGGCCGCCCCTCGGCGTCGGCGGTGGAGAGCACCATGGCGTTGGGCTCCACCACCCCGGCGTCGTCCGCCTCGTGGAACCAGCGGGTGAACTGGCCGATCGGCTCGGGCGCGAGCCGCTCCTCGACCAGGCCCTCGTGGCTGTAGTGCTTGCGCATCACGGTGAGGTCCGGTCCGGGGCGGGCCTCGTCGGCCAGGGTCCGGTTGGCGGGGCTCGGGGGCGTCGACTGGGCGCGATCCGGGGTCTGCACGCCAACATCATCCCGTACGACAAGCAACGGGCGCCGCTACCTCCGGACAAACCCCGGTGGGAGATGAGGTGACCCGCCGCCGCTTGACCGCCCGCCCCGTGGGGAATTGTCCGGAACAAGGCGTTTGGTTCCCGGGATCGCAGGGGTTCCGGCGCTCCCCCGGGCGCGACCGGCCCCTCCGGCGGGCACGTCGAGCGGGCCCGCGGGAAACATCACCACGGTGGTGTATGGCGCAATGCACCCCGTGCCTGTCACTCTGGCACCGAGTGCCAAACACCATTCGGTCACTGGTGCGCCGCCCCACCACGGCGGAGCGCCGATCACAGAACTGAGGGAGCCGTCGCATGTCCGATTTCGTACCCGGGCTTGAGGGAGTCGTCGCGTTCGAGAGCGAGATCGCCGAACCCGACCGTGAGGGCGGCGCCCTGCGGTACCGCGGTGTCGACATCGACGACCTGGTGGGCAACGTCTCCTTCGGCCACGTCTGGGGCCTGCTGGTGGACGGCAAGTTCAACCCCGGCCTGCCGGCCGCCGAGCCGTTCCCGATCCCCGTGCACTCCGGCGACATCCGGGTCGACGTGCAGTCCGCACTCGCCATGCTCGCCCCGGTCTGGGGCCTCAAGCCGCTGCTGGACATCGACGCCGAGCAGGCCCGCGACGACCTCGCCCGGGCCGCCGTGATGGCCCTGTCCTACGTCGCCCAGTCGGCCCGCGGCCAGGGCCTGCCGATGGTCCCGCAGAGCGAGATCGACAAGGCCGAGACGGTCGTCGAGCGGTTCATGATCCGCTGGCGGGGCGAGCCGGACCCGAAGCACGTCAAGGCCGTCGACGCCTACTGGACCTCGGCCGCCGAGCACGGCATGAACGCCTCCACCTTCACCGCCCGGGTCATCGCCTCCACCGGCGCCGACGTCGCGGCCGCCCTCTCGGGCGCGGTCGGCGCGATGTCCGGCCCGCTGCACGGCGGCGCGCCGTCGCGCGTGCTCGGCATGATCGAGGAGATCGAGCGCACCGGCGACGCGACCGCCTGGGTCAAGAACGCCCTGGACAAGGGCGAGCGCCTGATGGGCTTCGGCCACCGCGTCTACCGCGCCGAGGACCCGCGCGCCCGGGTGCTGCGCCGCACCGCCAAGGAGCTCGGTGCGCCGCGCTTCGAGGTCGCCGAGGCGCTGGAGAAGGCCGCGCTGGAGGAGCTGCACAACCGTCGCCCCGACCGCGTGCTGGCCACCAACGTCGAGTTCTGGGCCGCCATCATGCTGGACTTCGCCGAGGTCCCGGCGCACATGTTCACCTCGATGTTCACCTGCGCGCGTACCGCCGGCTGGTCGGCGCACATCCTGGAGCAGAAGCGCACGGGCCGGCTCGTGCGCCCCTCCGCGCGCTACATCGGCCCCGGCCCGCGCCGCCCCGAGGAGATCGAGGGCTGGGACGCCATCGTCCGCTGATCCCCTCCCCGGGGATACCGGACGAGCGTCCGGACAGTGCCCCTGAGCAGCGGGTCCGGCTCCGGCCGGGCCCGCTGCCGCCTGTCTGCGGCCCGCCTCCGAGCAACAGTGATCACGGTCTCAGCGGGCGGACGGCCGTACCCCGCCGAACCCTCCGGCCGGTAGGCTGCGCGCGTGGCTCAGATCCAGATCCCCGCTGACATCAAGCCCGCAGACGGCCGTTTCGGCTGCGGACCGTCCAAGGTGCGCCCCGAGGCCCTGAGTGCCCTCGCCGCGACCCAGACCTCCCTGCTCGGCACCTCGCACCGCCAGGCCCCGATCAAGGACCTGGTCAAGCGCGTGCGCGAGGGCGTGAGCAGCCTGTTCTCGCTGCCGGACGGCTACGAAGTCGTCCTCGGCAACGGCGGCTCCACCGCCTTCTGGGACATCGCCGCCTTCGGCCTGGTGCGGGAGAAGTCCCAGCACCTGGACTTCGGCGAGTTCTCCTCGAAGTTCGCCTCCTCGGTCAAGGCCGCGCCGTGGCTCGGCGAGCCGACCGTGATCAAGACCGCCCCGGGCACCCACCCGCTGCCGGTCGCCGAGGCCGGCGTGGACGTCTACGGGCTCACCCACAACGAGACCTCGACCGGCGTCGCGATGCCGATCGGGCGTCCGGTGGGCGCGGACGAGGGCTCGCTGGTCCTGGTGGACGCGACCTCGGGCGCCGGCGGCCTGCCGGTGGACATCACCGAGACGGACGTCTACTACTTCGCCCCGCAGAAGTCCTTCGCCTCCGAGGGCGGCCTGTGGCTGGCGACCTTCTCCCCGGCCGCGCTGGAGCGCGCCGCCGAGATCGCCGGCTCCGGCCGCTACATCCCGCCGTTCTTCTCGCTGCCGACGGCCATCGACAACTCGTCGAAGGACCAGACGTACAACACCCCGTCGCTCTCCACCCTCTTCCTGCTGGCCGACCAGCTGGAGTGGCTGAACGGCAACGGCGGGCTGGACTGGGCGGTCGCCCGCACCGCGGACTCCTCGTCCCGGCTGTACTCCTGGGCCGAGAAGTCCGCCTACGCCACCCCGTTCGTGGCGAACCCGGCCGAGCGCTCCCAGGTGGTCGGCACCATCGACTTCGACGAGTCGGTGGACGCCGCCGCGGTCGCCAAGGCACTGCGTGCCAACGGCATCGTGGACACCGAGCCGTACCGCAAGCTGGGCCGCAACCAGCTGCGCATCGCGATGTTCCCGGCGATCGACCCGGCGGACGTCGAGGCGCTCACCCACTGCATCGACCACGTGGTCGAGCAGCTCGCGCAGGTCTGACCGGTCCCCCGAGGACACGGCCGAGGGCCACCGCCGACGGGCGGTGGCCCTCTCGCCGTTCCGGGGCCGGGCCGGGGGCCGCCCTAGCGGCCGGCCAGCGAGCTGATCAGCACGACGACCAGCATCAGCACCAGGGTGCCGGAGACGATGCGCATACGAGTCTTGGGATCCACGGTCATCGAGCGTACCTCCGGCCCGCCCCGGACTCCTCCCGGGCCCTGGCCCCGGGCCTTCCCGGGGTCGTCCCCGGACCTCGCGGCCCCGGTCCCGGAACCCACCCCCGGGGGCCTCAGCCCCAGTCCGCCAGCGGCCAGGAGCGCAGCGACTCGTAGTGGACGGAGCCGCCGCCCGGGTCGCTGCGCACCAGGTGCAGCCCGGTGGCGTCCCACTCCGGCCCCCGGTAGTCGGCCAGCGCCGCCACCAGGCCGTCCAGCTCGGCCGCCGCGACCCGCCGCACGGCCCTGCGGTGGCCGCGCGAGGAGCCGGCCCGGGCGAGGGTGAGGTGCGGGTGGAAGGCGTAGTCGTCGGTCGCCCCGGTGACCTCGGCGGTGGCCGCGGTGACGGCGTCGGCCAGCCGGCGCAGCGCCCAGGTCCGGCCCTCGACCCCGGCCCAGAGCACCCGGTCGCCGAACCGCCCGGCGCCCGCGATCCGCAGCCGGTGCACCGGGTGGACCTCGGCGACGGCGTCCAGGCCCGCCGCCAGCTCCGGCAGCCGCTCGGCCGGCACCTCGCCCAGGAAGGCCAGGGTCAGGTGCCAGCCCTCGACGCCGGTCCAGCGCAGCCGTTCCGCCCCGGGCAGCTCCCGCAGCGGTGCGACCGCGTCGCCGAGCCCCTGCAGCGCCTCTGCGGGCGGCAGCACCGCCACGAACAACCTCATGGATCAATCTTCCCGCGCACCCCGGTTCGGGATAGAACGGATCCATGATCGATTCCAGCGGCGTGAAGATCCGCACCGGAGGCCCCGAGGACATCCCCGACGTCCTCGCCCTGCTCGACGGCGCCGTGGCCTGGCTGGCCGGCCGCGGCCGCACCGGCCAGTGGGGCGACCGGCCCTTCAGCACCGACCCGGCCCGGGTGGAGCACATCGCGAAGTACGGCGCCGAGCCGTTCCTGATCCGTCTCGCGGTGGACGACCGGGGCCGCACGGTCGGCTCCTGCGTGCTGTCCGAGGAGCGCGGCGCGTACGTCCCCGCCGTGGCCGAGCGCGAGCTGTTCGTCCGCAACCTGGTCACCGACCGCACCCGCAAGGGCTCGGGCATCGGCGCCGCGCTGATCGCCGACGCGGTGGAGGAGGCCCGCCGCCGCGGCATCGGCCTGCTCCGGGTGGACTGCTACGCCGGCGCCGACCGCGGACTGGTCGCCCAGTACCGGACGCTCGGCTTCACCGAGACCGAGGGCTTCGAGGTCGAGCGGCCGGACGGCGTCTGGCCGGGCCAGGTCCTCGCCATCCGGCTCTGAACCGCCACGGGCCCCCGGGACGCCTCCCGGGGGCCCGACGGGCGGTCAGCAGGCGGCGGCCAGCTCCGACTTGGCCGCCGGCGCGGTCCGCGGCACGAAGGCCACCACCCGGCCGCCGCGGCCCGGGTGCAGGTCGAACCGCACCCGCAGGTCCGCGCTGCGGGCCAGCACCAGGCCGACCGTGCCGGCCGCCGCCGCGGACACCAGTCCGCAGGCCAGCAGGCCGAGCCGGGGCCCGTACGAGGCGGTCACCCAGCCGACGATCGGGGCGCCGATCGGCGTGCCGCCGGTGAAGACCAGCACCAGCAGGCCCATCACCCGGCCGCGCATCGCGGGGTCGGTGGCCAGCTGCAGCGAGGAGTTGACCGAGGTGTTGAAGCTCAGCCCGAAGACCCCGACCAGCATCAGCAGCAGCGCGAAGGTCCAGTAGTCGGGCGCGAACGCGGCGACCACCTCCAGCGCTCCGAAGGCCAGCGCCGCGCCGACCAGCCGGCGCAGCCGCGGCACGCCCCGGCGGGCGGCGAGCAGCGCACCGGTCAGCGAGCCGATCGCCATCGCGGTGTTCAGCAGGCCGTACTGGCCGGCGCCGACCTTGAAGGTGTCGTACGCGAAGCCGGAGAGCAGCGTGGGGAAGTTGAAGCCGAAGGTGCCGATGAACCCGGCCAGCACCATCGGCCAGAGCAGCTCGGGCCGCTCCTTGACGTACCGCAGCCCCTCGCGCAGCTGACCCTTCTCGCGGGCGATCGGCTCGGTCGGGCGCAGTTCGCTCTCCCGCATCGCGAGCAGCCCGCCGATCACGGCGGCGAAGGACAGCGCGTTGACGGCGAACGCCCAGCCGCTGCCGACCGCGGCGATCAGCAGGCCCGCGACGGCGGGGCCGACCAGCCGGGCGGTCTGGAAGTTGGCGGCGTTCAGGCTGACGGCGTTGGCGAGGTCCTTGGGCCCGACCATCTCGGAGACGAAGGCCTGCCGGGTCGGGTTGTCCACCACGGTGACCAGGCCGAGCAGCAGCGCGAAGGCGTACACGTAGTACGGCGTCACCACGCCGCCGACGGTCAGCACCGCGAGGCCGGCGGCCAGCAGGCCCATCGCGCCCTGGGTGAAGACCAGCAGCCGGCGCTTGGGCATCCGGTCGGCGAGCACGCCGCCGAACAGGCCGAACAGCAGCATCGGCAGGAACTGCATGGCGGTGGTGATGCCGACCGCGAGCGGGCTGCCGGTGAGGCTCAGCACCAGCCAGTCCTGGGCGATGCGCTGCATCCAGGTGCCGGTGTTGGAGACCACCTGGCCGGCGAAGTAGTAGCGGTAGTTGCGAACGCGCAGTGAGGAGAACATCCCCCCGGGCCTGGTGAAGCGGGTGCCGGTCGGGGACGCGGCCGCGTGGGCGCGGCGCTGGGCGGCGGAGTCCGCCGCGGTGCGTTCGTCGGGGTCGTCGTCGCCGTTGCCGGGCAGCCCCGCGGGGGCGGGTGCCTGGGCGTCGGCGGCCGCGGCAGTGGCCGCGGCGGGGTCGGTGGTCGGGTCGTCGGTGCGGATGGCGGCGGCGCTGGCTGCGGCCGGCGGTGTCACGTTGGTCTCCCCTCGTGGCGCGACGGCCATGGCGGTGGCCGTCGCGCTCCTGGTGTCGGTGGTCGGTCCTGCGGTGATGCGGGCTCCTTCTTCTCCCGGCGGCCGGCCGGGGTCGGTGTGCCTCGGAGGTGTACGAGCTACAGGTGGGCGAGCTTGTAGAGCACGGGCGCGGCCTCCCTGAGGACGGCCCATTCCTCCTCGTCGAGCCCCTGGGCGAGCTCGGCGAGCCAGACATTCCGGCGTCGACGACTCTCCGCGAGGATCGTCTCGGCCTGCTCGGTGCTGCTGACGACCACCTGGCGGCGGTCCTCGGGGTGCGGTTCGCGCCGCACCAGCCCCTTCTCCTCCAGCATCGCGACGATCCTGGTCATCGAAGGAGGCTGCACGTGCTCCTTCCGGGCGAGCTCACCCGGCGTCGCCTTTCCGCACCGGGCGAGGGTGCCCAGCACTCCCATCTCGGTGGGGCTCAGCGACTCCTCCACCCGCTGGTGTTTGAGTCGTCGGGAGAGGCGCATCGTGGACGATCGCAGCTGACTGATCGCTGCGAGGTCCTGCTCGGACATCTCGGGCATCTCTTTAGCCTACGTCATTACTCTCGCTAAGGAAAATGAGATCCGCCGCCGTGCCGGAGGGTCACCGCGGTGCCATATTGGTCATGGGCCTCAGCTCTCTCCCAGAAGGGCCGACCTGCCATGTCCGACCTCGCCACCGAGCAGTCCGAGCGGTCCCAGCGGTCCGAACAGTCGCAGCCGTCCGAACGGTCCGCGCGCACCGGGCCCGGCGACACCGGCTTCGCCCGGCTCGCCATGGTCACCATCGACTGCGCCGACCCGGTCGCGCTGGCCTCGTTCTACGGCGAGCTGCTGGGCTGGGAGACCAGGCACGCGGACGAGCGCTTCGCGATCCTGGACAACCCCGAGGGCGGCAGCCCGCTGGGCTTCGGCCGGGTGACCGGCTACCGGCCGGAACCGTGGACGGAACCGGACGGCAGCAAGCACTTCCACCTCGACTTCTACGTCGACGACCTGGACGAGGCCACCGCGAAGGCCCTCGCGCTCGGCGCCACCGAGCCCGCCTACCAGCACGGCCGCACCCTGCGGGTGCTGATCGACCCGGCCGGCCACCCGTTCGGGCTAGCCCCCCTGGAGTGAGCGCCGACGGCGGACCGCAGCCACCCGGAGGCGGTGCGCAGGCAGTGTCAGGGGTTGGTGCCGGGATCATGCAGGCCGCGTAAAGGCCCATCCTGACCTGGGACTTCACGAAAAGCACGAACATTGTGCGACCGCCGGGCAGTGGTTACTCTCCCCGATTGTCAGGGGCACCACATGCCAGGCTCCTCCCCTGCGGGAGCACGTTCCCGCTCCGGTGCCCGCTGCCGCGCGCCTTCCCCGGCCAGCCGCGTCCGCCCGCGCCCCGGTGCCCTCAACCCTCGTCCAGGGAGCTCCATTGGGTGAGATCCACCATGCCGACCACGGCTGGGTGACACCGGCGGTCTCGTACTTCGTCGCCTGCGTCGGCGCCTTCGTCGCCCTGCGCAGCGCCCGCTGGGCACTCGTCTCCCGGGGCCGCACCCGGGCCGTCTGGCTGCTGTTCGCCTCGACCTCGCTCGGGGCCGGGATCTGGTCCATGCACTTCATCGCGATGCTCGGCTTCTCCGTGACCGGCGTCGAGATCGGTTACCGGCCCGGCCTGACCGTGCTCAGCCTGCTGGTCGCCGTCGCCGTGGTCGGCGTCGGGCTCTTCACCGTCGGCTACTGGCGGCGCCGCGTCCTGGCGCTGCTGGTCGGCGGGCTGACCACCGGTCTGGGGGTCGCGGCCATGCACTACCTGGGCATGGCCGCGATGGTCCTGCCCGGCACGCTCGGCTACGACCGGCCCACCGTGGCCGCCTCGGTGGCCATCGCCGTGGTCGCGGCCACGGCCGCGCTCTGGGCCGCGCTCAACATCCGGGGCACGCTCGCCGTGCTGGCGGCGGCGCCGGTGATGGGCGTGGCGGTCTGCGCGATGCACTACACCGGCATGGCGGCACTCTCCGTCCAGCTGGACTTCTCGCGCTCCACCGAGGCCGGCGTGATGGCGCTCCAGTTCATCTTCCCGCTCGGGGTCGGGCTGGGCTGCTACGTGTTCTTCGGCTCGCTGGCCTTCGCGGTCTCGCCGAGCCGGTCCGACTCCCAGCCCCTGCTGGCCGGTCCGGCCGCCCCGCTGCCTCCGCGGCCCCAGCGCGCCTCCGGGACCGCGCGGGCCGCGGGGGCCGCGCGCACCCCGGGCGACCAGGGCAGCCCGCTGCTCCCGCAGCGGCGGCCGCTGGGCGGGGCCGCCCGGCGCTGAGGCCGGGCACGGGAGCGGGGGCCCGAGCGGGCGTCCGGCCGGGCCCCCCACCCCGGCCGGGCGCCGCCCGTCCCCGCCCCCGGTATCCGCGCGGTCCCCGCCTGCGGCCCCCGCCGGGGCCCGGGCCGACCGTTACGGCTGTCCGGGCCGCCCGAGCAGCCCCGCCACGTGCTCCGGCGTGGCCACCGGGCAGACCTTGTGCACGAAGTCCCGCCGCAGCGCGTGGTACGGCTCGCCCGCCCGGTAGAAGTTGGCGTGCATCCGGCGCAGTTCCTCCGCCCGGTACTCGGCCAGCGGCTTGGCCTCCTCGTCGACCGCGCGGCGGCGCTTCTTGTCCACCAGCCGCCCGGTGAGGTCCGGCGCGGCGGCGATCCGGGCCGCCTCGCGCGCCACCCAGCGGCGGAACCCGGCCGCGTCCCCGCCGACCGTGCGGTCCACCAGGCCGATCCGGCGGGCGTGGTCGGCGCCGACCGGCAGCGCCTCGGCGGTGAGCCGCTCGGCCTGCTCGGCGCCGACCCGGCGGGGCAGGGTGTACGTCCAGTACTCGGAGCCGTACAGGCCCATCAGCCGGTAGTGCGGGTTGAGCACCGCCGACTCCCGGCACCACACCTCGTCGGCGGCGAGCGCCGCCATCAGCCCGCCGGCGGCCGCGTTCCCGGCCAGCGCCGCCACCGTCACCTTGTCCGTCGTGGTCAGCACCGCCTCGACGAAGTCGTCCATCGCGTTGATGTTCTCCCAGGACTCCAGCGCCGGGAAGGGCGCGCCCTGGATGACGTTGAGCTGGATCCCGTTGGAGTAGAAGTCCCGGGGCGCGCCGAGCACCAGCACCGAGGTCGGCCGGTCGGCCGCCTCCCGGTAGGCGGTGAGCAGCCGACGGCACTGCTCGGTGCTCATCGCCCCGCCCGCGTGGGCGAATTCGAGGAAGCCGACCTCGCCCTCCTCCCGGTAGCGCAGCTCCGACCAGGTGTCCCGGCGGCCCGCCCGCTCCGGGCTCACCGGCACCTCGCGGACCCGGTACAGCTCGTCGGCGAGCACCGTGGCGGCCGGCAGCTTGAAGGTGACCGGCCCGCCGGGGGTGCGGCGCGGGCGCAGCTGCGGTATCCACACCGCGCCGTCCACGGTGGCCCGGCAGATCGCGCCGTCCCGGGTGGCCAGCACGGCGCCGGGCACCGGGCCGCGCAGTTCGTCCTCGGGGTGGCCGCCGTGCAGGAAGAACTCCCGTCCGTACAGCTCGTCCAGGACGCCGGGCTGGGAGTCGGCGGCGCGCAGCCTGCGCAGCACGGTGGCGGTGTCGTCCCGCTCCCAGTCGATCCGGCGTTCCTCCTGGCGCAGGAAGGGGCGCGCTTCGCCGTGCACGTCCGGCCGGGCGTAGTCCAGCGGCTCGGGGGTGAACAGCCCGCCCTCGTACCGCTGGACGGCCAGCAGGACGGCCTCGGTGGCGGCGTCGGCGAGCTCGCCCCGGTACAACTCGCTCTTGCCGCAGGCGGGGACGGGAAACTCGACGGACGCCCAGATGTCGCCGGCGTCCATCTCCGCGACGGCCTGCAGCACGGTGACGCCCCAGCGCTCCACCCCCTCGGTGATCGCCCGGTCGAGCGAGGAGGGGCCGCGGTCGCCCTTGGGGCCCGGGTGCACGATCAGGACGGTCCGGGTGGACCAGATGTCCTGCGGGACGGCCTTGGTGAGCATCGGGCAGACGATCAGCTCGGGGTCGGTGCGGGCCACCGCCGCCCTCATCCGCTCGTCGTCGAGGGCGAGTTGGACGGCGACCTGGTGGCCGCGCTCGCGCAGGGCGGTGTGGACGCGCTGGGTCAGGCTGTTGAACGCGCTGGCGATCAGGAGAATGCGCAAGGAGGGCCTCCGGCGGGAACTGGGGTCGCGCGCAGGCGATGAAACCAGGGCATGGACACGTAATGATTACGGTCCGTACCTGGGCGCTCTACCCTCACGCACCCCGCACACCTGCGCCCCGCGTTTCGCCGGATCTCCCCAAGTCCCCGCTCCGGTCGAGTACTCTTCCCCGCCCGGCCCGGCTCAGCGCGGGAACGCCCTGCGGGCCCGCCAGGTGGTGTGCTCCCGGGAGACCGCGTCCTCGGCCTCGGCGGCCAGCCGGGCCCAGTCCGCCTCGGCGTCCGGCGCCCGGAGGTCGAGGTCGGACAGCTGGTTGCCGACGTTCTCCAGCTCGCGCGCGGCCAGTTGGTAGGCGGCGGCCAGCGGGCCGAGCTGCTTGAGCTGCGTCCAGGCGATGATCGCCGCGGCCGCGGCCGAGGTGGCGCCGAACAGGTGCACCGGCAGCGCGCCGGTGGCCTGGGCGACGGCCGCCGCGGCACCGACGATGATCAGCACCGCGACGCCGAGCCCCCAGGAGACCGCCTGCGAGTCGCAGGCCTCGGCCCGGGAGCGGTACCAGGTGCGCTGGCCCTCGACCCGGGTGCGCAGGTAGAGGGTGCGCCGCGCGGTCAGGCTCTCGGCGCGCCGGCGGCGCATCTCCGGGGTGATCTCGGCGACGCTGCCGGGCGGCACGATCTCCGGGTCCTCGAAGGCCCGCAGCACGTCCTCGACCTGGAGCAGGTAGCCGCGGTCGACGTCCGCGGACTCGGCCGGGCCGTCGAACGGCCAGGCCCGGACGGTGTACTTCCAGGCCAGCGTCTTGACCGACTCGGCCGCCGCCCGGGCCTGGTACCAGCGGCCCTGCGGGTTGCTGCGGCGCAGCCGGGACCAGAAGTAGCCGGCCACCAGGAAGGCGGCGACCGAGAACAGCGGCCAGACGTCGAAGTCACCCTTGTCGTCCGGGCCCGGGAACGACCCGATCACAGCGGCGACCACCAGCATCGCGATCAGTCCGCGGTACCAGCGCAGCGTCTCGCGCTGGCCGTCCAGCGAGGCCTTGTCCGTCGTCCGGAACAGCTCCGGAAGCAGCTGTGCCTCGACGCCCCCCGGCGGATCCTGTTGCACCATCGGTCGAGTCCCCTCCCCCTTCTCCGTCCAGGCAGTATTCCCACCGCCAACTCGCCTACACGAGTGCCTTTTTGACAACTTCTGACGGCCGGTCGTTGCCCGCCCTCCCGGTAACCGGTACAAACGGTTACATGCCGCTGCACTGGAAGCTCGTCATCGACTGCGCCGATCCGCACCGCCTGGCCGCCTTCTGGGCCGCCGCCCTGGAGTACAGGCAGGAGGACCACGGCGCGCTGATCACCCGGCTGCTCGCCGCCGGCGCGGTCGGCCCGGAGGACCTCACCGAGCTGGACGGCCGCCCGGCCTGGCGCTCCCTGGCCGCCGTCCGCCACCCCGAGGACCCGTTCGATCCGGCCTCGGACACCGGCCTCGGCCGCCGTGTCCTGTTCCAGGCCGTCCCCGAGCCCAAGCGGGGCAAGAACCGCCTGCACCTCGACGTCCACCCCGGCCCGGGCGAGCGCGAGGCCACCGTCGCCCGCCTCGGATCCCTCGGCGCCGCCGTCCTGCGGCACGTCGAGGAACCCGGCGGCGCCTGGACCGTCATGCGGGACCCGGAGGGCAACGAGTTCTGCGTCCACTGACCGGACGGCCGCCCGCGGGAACGCCGGAGCTCCGTCCTCCCGGAACCGGGAGGACGGGGCTCGGTCGGCGTACGGCGTCAGAGCAGGCCGAAGGCCGGCATCAGGTAGTAGAAGGCGAACACCGTCGCCACCGCGTACATCGGGACGGGGACCTCCCGGCCGCGGCCGGCGGCCAGGCGCATCACACAGAAGACGATGAAGCCCATGCCGATGCCGTTGGTGATGCTGTACGTGAACGGCATCATCACGATGGTCACGAAGGCCGGGATCGCGATCGTGTAGTCGGCCCAGTCGATCGCCTTGATCGAGTTGGCCAGGATCAGGAAGCCGACGGTGACCAGGGCCGGGGTGGCGGCCTGGGCCGGGACCATGGTGGCGAGCGGGGTGAGGAAGAGCGCCACCACGAAGAGCAGGCCGGTGACGATCGAGGCGAAGCCGGTCCGGGCGCCCTCGCCGACACCGGCGGTGGACTCGACGAAGCAGGTGTTGGCGGAGGCCGAGGTGGCACCGCCGGCCGCGGTGGCGATGCCGTCGACCATCAGGACCTTGTTGATGCCGGGCAGGTCGCCCTTCTCGTCCAGCAGGTGGGCCTCGTCGGCCACGCCGAGGATGGTGCCCATCGCGTCGAAGAAGCAGGACATCAGCACGGTGAAGACGAAGAGCAGGCCGGTCAGCACGCCGACCTTCTCGAAGCCGCCGAACAGGCTGACCTTGCCGACCAGTCCGAAGTCCGGCGCGGAGACCGGGTTGCCCGGCCAGGTCGGGACGGTGAGGCCCCACTTGGCCGCCGGGACGTCGGCCACCTTGTCGATGACCGCGGCGAGCGCCGTGGAGACCGCGATGCTGATCAGGATGGCGCCGGGCACCTTGCGGATCAGCAGGACCAGGGTGAGCAGCAGGCCGACCACGAAGATCAGCACCGGGAAGCCGAGCAGGTGCCCGTTGCCGCCGAGCTGGAGCGGGACGGTGGTGTGGGCGGCGTCCGGGATGCGGCTGACGAAGCCGGAGTCGACCAGGCCCACCAGGCTGATGAACAGACCGATACCGATCGCGATGGCCTTGCGCAGGCCGAGCGGGACGGCGTTCATGACGCGCTCGCGCAGACCGGTGGCGACCAGCAGCATGATCGCGAAACCGGCCAGCACGACCATGCCCATGGCGTCCGGCCAGGTCATCCTGGGAGCGAGCTGGAGCGCCACGATCGTGTTGACGCCGAGGCCGGCGGCCAGGCCGATCGGGACGTTGCCGATGACGCCCATCAGCAGGGTGGTGAGACCCGCGGTGAGGGCGGTGGCGGTGACCAGCTGGCCGCTGTCCAGGTGGGCCCCGGTGACGTCCGTGCCGCTGGCCAGGATGATCGGGTTCAGCACCAGGATGTACGCCATGGTGAAGAAGGTGGCGACACCACCGCGGATCTCGCGCGGCAGGGTGGAGCCTCGCTCGCTGATCCGGAAGAAGCGGTCGACGGCGCTCGTGGGGGGCTTCGGCGCGGCGTCGGCGGGTTCGGGCGACTCGGTGGTCGGCTGGACCACAGGCATGCGTGCGTCCTCTGTGGGGGAGCTGAGGAGAGGGTGGGGGACGCCCGGGGCGACGGTGGCCGGGCGCAGATCTTTAAGTATGGTTTCCCGATCGCACACGCGCTATCTTCGCGCGTAGAGCCTGCGGGGGGTCCCGGCGCCCGCGCAGCCACCCCACCGCACCGTACGCTAGACCCCATGCCCAAGACGCCACTGCACCCCTCGCCCCCTCCGCTGGAGGCCAACGACGTCGCCATCGTCGGCGGCGGCACGGTGCTGTGGTTCATCGCCTTCCTCGCCCTGCTCCCCTTCCAGGGCAGCCTCTCCGCGCACGGCCACGGCACCTGGCCCTGGATCTGCCTCTCCGGCGGCCTGCTCGGCCTGATCGGCCTCTGGTACTGCCGCGCCCGGCGGGACGCGATCGCCCGCAGCCGCGCCGCCGAGGCGGCCGGACCGGCGCCGGGGCACACGGCCGAACGGGCGACCGGGGACGACGGCCAGGGTCCGGCCACCCGGTCGGACTGAATGGTCCTTTAGTAGCACGCACCGGACATAAGGCGCCCGTAGAGTCGGTGCCATGACGCAGCCTGCCCAGCCAGCGGAAGAGCGGCCGACCGACGAAGACCGCCCGGACGGAGCGCACCCCCTCGGCCTGCTGCCCGGCCGACGCGGCGGCCTGACGGCCTCCGAGGTGGCCGAGCGGGTCGCGAAGGGTCAGGTCAACGACGTCCCCGTACGGTCCAGCCGGTCCACCCGGGAGATCGTCCGGGCCAACGTCTTCACCCGCTTCAACGCGATCATCGGCGTGATGTTCGGGATCATCCTGATCGTCGGTCCGATCCAGGACGGCCTGTTCGGCCTGGTCATCGTGGCCAACACGGCGATCGGCATCATCCAGGAGCTGCGCGCCAAGAAGACCCTGGACAGCCTGGCCCTGATCGGCGAGGCCCGACCGCAGGTCCGCCGGGACGGCGCCGTCCAGCAGATCGGCGTCTCCGAGATCGTCCTCGACGACACCGTGCTGCTCGGCATCGGCGACAAGGTGATCGTGGACGGCGAGGTCACCGAGGCGGACGGCCTGGAGGTCGACGAGTCGCTGCTCACCGGCGAACCCGATCCGGTCCTCAAGCAGCCCGGCGCCCAGGTGATGTCCGGCAGCTTCGTGGTGGCCGGTGCCGGCGCGTTCACCGCCACCAAGGTCGGCCGCGAGGCCTACGCGGCCCAGCTCGCCGAGGAGGCCAGCAAGTTCACCCTGGTGAAGTCGGAGCTGCGCTCCGGCATCGACAGCATCCTGCGGATCATCACCTACCTGCTGATCCCCACCGCCCTCGGCCTGATCATCAGCCAGCTGGCCGTCGAGGGCCGGGACTGGCGGGAGGCCGTACGGCGCATGGTGGCCGGCATCGTGCCGATGGTCCCCGAGGGGCTGGTG
The DNA here is from genome assembly GCF_055589745.1 of Kitasatospora sp. NPDC041917. Lineage (NCBI taxonomy): Bacteria > Bacillati > Actinomycetota > Actinomycetes > Kitasatosporales > Streptomycetaceae > Kitasatospora > Kitasatospora sp. NPDC041917. The sequence goes on from NZ_JBVJBI010000020.1 coordinate 101,347, forward strand.
CTGCTGACCTCGGTCGCCTTCGCGATCGGCGTGGTCCGGCTCGGCCGCAAGCAGTGCCTGGTCCAGGAGCTCCCGGCGATCGAGGGCCTGGCCCGGGTGGACACCGTCTGCCTGGACAAGACCGGCACCCTCACCGAGGGCGGCATGGACGTGATCGACCTGCGGGTGCTCTCCGACGGGGAGCCCGGCGCCGTCGCCCCGGAGACCGTCCAGCACGCCCTGGCCGTGATGGCGGGCGCCGACGCCCGCCCCAACCCGTCCATGCAGGCGGTCATCGACGCGTACGGGCGCGGCGACGACGGCGCCCGCTCCGGCCACGACGGCTGGCGGGTGATCGAGGCGATGCCCTTCTCCTCCGCCCGCAAGTGGAGCGGCGTGCAGTTGCTGGAGCCGCAGGGCGGCGAGGCCAGCTGGCTGCTCGGCGCGCCCGACGTGCTGCTGCCCGCCGGACACCCGGCGCTGGCCGAGGTGGACGAGCTGGGCGCCCGGGGCCTGCGGGTGCTGCTGCTGGGCCGCACGCCCGTCCCGCTGGACTCCCCCGACCCGGCGGCCGACCTCACCCCGCTGGCCCTGGTGGTGCTCCAGCAGCGGCTGCGCTCGGACGCCGCCGAGACCCTGCGCTACTTCGAGAGCCAGCGGGTCCGGGCCAAGGTCATCTCCGGCGACGCGGCGGTCTCGGTCGGCGCGGTGGCCGGCCACCTGGGCCTGCCCGGCGCCGACCACCCGCTGGACGCCCGCTCCCTGCCCGCCGACCCGGAGGAACTCGCCGAGACCGCCGACCGGACCAGCGTCTTCGGCCGGGTCACCCCGCAGCAGAAGCGCCAGCTGGTCGGGGCACTGCAGTCCCGCGGCCACACCGTGGCGATGACCGGCGACGGCGTCAACGACGTGCTCGCCCTCAAGGACGCCGACATCGGCGTGGCGATGGGCACCGGCTCCGACGCCACCAAGGCGGTCGCCCAGATCGTGCTGCTGAACGACTCCTTCGCCTCGCTGCCGTCGGTGGTGGCCGAGGGCCGCCGGGTGATCGGCAACATCGAGCGGGTCGCTTCACTCTTCCTGGTGAAGACCGTCTACTCGGTCCTGCTGGCGCTCCTGGTGATCTTCACCCATTCGCCGTACCCGTTCCTGCCCCGGCACTCCACCGTGCTGTCCTCGCTGACCATCGGCATCCCGGCCTTCTTCCTCGCGCTCGCCCCCAACGACGAACGGGCCCGCACCGGCTTCGTGAAGCGCGTGCTGCGGCTGGCGATCCCCGGCGGGGCCATCGCCGGCACCGGCACCTTCGTCGCCTACTCGCTCGCCCGCGCCGACCACGCGACCGACCTCAAGGCCGACACCAGCGTGGCCACCCTGACGCTCTTCCTGATCGCCCTCTGGGTCCTCGCCATCGTCGCCCGCCCGTACAACTGGTGGCGCCTGCTGCTGATCGGCAGCATGGGCGGCGCCTTCGCGCTGGTGCTGCTGGTGCCCCCGCTGAAGTCCTTCTTCGACCTCTCCCTGGTCGGCTTCCGCGACCCGCTGATCGGCGTCGCCATCGCGGTGGTCTGCGGCATCGCCCTGGAGATCACCTGGCGCTTCATGAAGCGCCGCGGCATGGAGTGACCCGCCCCGCGGGCCCGCCGGTCGGGGCGGGCCCGCGGGGGGGGGCGCTCAGCCCTCGAAGTCGCGGGCGGCCGAGAGCTCGTAGGCGCGGTCCGGCTCGCTGAGGGCGGCCAGCACCTCGAAGCGGCGGTGCCACTGCCCGACCGACCAGGCCAGCCCGGCGGCCAGGCCCTCCGGAGTGGCCGCGTGCAGCAGACCGGGCACCGGCGGGACCTCGAACTCGTCGTCCTCGTCGGCGGCCTCGGCCAGCTCCGGGTCGTACGGCGGCTCCGGGGCGTCCGCCCCGGTGTCCCAGCGCCAGTCCACCGCCGCCTCGCCGCCGTCCGGCCCGACGACCAGCAGCTCCTCGTGCTCCTCGTAGGCGACCGGGCAGCCGGGCAGCAGTTCCCGCACCACCGCCGGGACCCGGTGCAGCACGCCCTCGGAGAGCACCCGGCCGCCCGCCACCTCGCTGGCCAGCGACACGTGCAGCCGCTCGGCGAGGTCGGCGGCCAGCGCCGGGGCGACCGGCAGCAGCGGGTACGGGTGCAGCAGCTGGACCAGGTCGGGGGCGTCGGCGACGACCGCCTCGGTCGCGTCCACCACCACGGTGTGGTCCGGCCGGCGCCCGGTGTCCGGGTCCAGCGGCGGCAGCGCCCGCACCACGTCCAGCGGCTCGATCCGCCCGCGGTCCACCCGGGCCAGCGCGGTGTGGATGCCGTGCAGCTGACGGTGGCCGACCTCGGCCTCCGGGTCGGTCATCCGGTCCAGCACCTCGTCCGGCCCGTGCGGCTCGGCGAGCAGCGCGGCCAGCGTCGTGCGCACCCCGAGCGCGTGCAGGAACTGGTCGTCCAGGGTGGTGCGGGCCTCGTCGTACAGGCCGCGCAGCAGCGGGTCGGCCCCGGCGGCGCGCAGACCGGCCGGCTCCCGGCCCGCCAGCACCGGGTGGTCGCGCAGCCACCACGCGGTGTACGGCGGCAGGTCGGCGTACGAGCCGTCCGGCAGCAGGGTGCGCACCGGGGCGACCACGGCGTCCCGGTACGGCGGGCGGGCCAGCGCCGCGAGCGCCTCCGGCCAGGCGTCGTCGTCCACCAGGTCGAGGTCGCGCACGGCCAGCAGCTCGGCGGCCACCGGCGGGACGCCGACCGCCTCGTCGGCCTGCAGCGCCTCCAGCGCGTCCTCGGCCCACTCGGCGAGCCCGTCCGGCGCCTCGTCCAGCAGGCCGGTGGGGTGGCCGCCGGCCGCGCGGTCGGCCGGGACGGTGGGGTCGAGCCGCTCCAGGTCGTCCGGGTCGAGCACCACGTCCTCGGCGCGCACCAGCACGAAGTCGGCCAGCACGCCGACGGCGGTCAGCACCTCCGGCCCCCAGCGCTCCAGCAGCTCGTCGTCCACCCAGCCGGCGTCCTCCTCGCGGGCGAGCGCGGCGAAGGGGCTCCCGGGCAGCACGAGTTCGCCGGCCCGGGCGGGCTCGCCCTCGTCGTCGAGCAGCGCGAGCCGGGCCAGCCAGGGGTGGGCGCCCGGCTCCGGGGCGGCGGCCTTCACCAGGGCCAGGACGGCGTCGGCGAGTTCGAGCGCCGCGTCCAGGTCGTCCTCGGCCAGGTCGTAGGAGCGGGCGACGGCGGCCCGCACCTCGGGGGTGTCCAGCACCCCGGCCGGGGTGGCGGTGCCGGCGCCGAGCTTGGCCAGCAGCGGGTGGGCGGCCTCGGGGTGGGCCAGACGCAGGTCGAGCGCGGCGAGCGCGCCCGCCAGCGACCCGGGGTAGCCGGGGAAGGCCGCCCAGTCGGCGTCCTCGGAGGGCAGCAGGACGCGCCGCGGCCCGGTGACCGTCCGCCCGTCGGCGAGCGGGACGGGCAGCGCGCCGAGCGCCTCCGGGTCGGCCGCGCCCAGCGCCGCGTACAGGTTGCGCCACCAGGCGGGCTCGCGGTCCAGCCCGCCGAGCTGGTCCACCACCTCGGCCAGCGGCACCCGGCGCACGTTCAGCACCCGCAGCTCGGTGCGCCGCTCCAGGCCGGCCGGCAGCAGCCCCGGGAAGATCGGCGAGAGCGCCTCGACCACCGAGCCGTCCGCGCCCTCCAGCAGCGTCGCGTCCCGCGGCCGCAGCGCGGGCGTGCCCTCCTCGACCGGCGCCGGGTGCGGCAGGAACGGCGTCCCGGGCAGCCGGGAGAGCACCTCGGCGCGCAGCGCGTTGTCCAGCGCCCCCTGGCCGAGCGGGGCCGGGACGAGGCCGAGCGAGCCGAGGTCGGCGCCGCGGGCGCGCAGCAGCTCCGCGTAGCTGTCGGCGGCGCGCTCGGTGAGGAAGTCGGCCAGCGGGCCGGGGGCGACGTGCCGGCGGGTGGAGTCCAGCGGGTACGAGGCGATCAGCAGCGCGGGCAGACCGACCGGCTCGTCGCTGGGGGTGGGCGCGTGCAGCACGGAGGCGATCTTGGGCCGCTGCGGGACGCCGTCCGGGCCGACCGGGACGGCCCAGGTCACCGTCCAGTACGGGCGGGCGCGCTCCTCGGTGGGCCGGTCGCCCAGCAGCTCGGCCGAGAGCGTGCCGGAGGCCCCGACGGTCTGCCAGACCGTCTGCCGCAGCCGGCCGCCCGCGTCGTCGGTGACGGTGACCTCGGTGACCCCGTCCGGGCGGGTCTCCGCGGCGTCCCGGGTGAGCGTCCGGGCGCCGTCCGGGGTCTCCACCACGACCTCGCGCAGGCCGGGCAGGGTGAGCAGCAGCGCGTCGTCGATCCCGGCCAGCAGGCGGCGGGTCAGGTCCTCGGCGGCGGCGTCCCGCAGCGGCAGCACCACCACCGTGTCGTAGCCCGCCGGGGCCGGGCCCTCGGCCGCGAACGGCAGCCGCAGCAGCGGCACGTGGCCGTCCCGGCGGCGCAGTTCGTCGGCCAGCTCGGGCTGGGCCGCGGCCAGCGCCCGCGCCTCGCCGAGCGACCAGCGCACCCCGCCGGTCGCGCTCAGCACGGCGGGCTCGTCGGTGACCGCGAGGACGGCGGCGAAGCCGACCCCGAACCGGCCGACGGCGGGCGTCTCACCGCGCTTGGAGGAGGCGCGCAGGGTGGACAGCGACTCGACGGCGGCCTCGTCCAGCGGGGCGCCGGTGTTGGCGGCGGCGAGCACGCCGTCGGCGAGGGTCAGCCGCAGCCGGCCGGGGCCGTGCCCGGCCCGGACCGCCGCGTCGGCCGCATTCTGCGCCAACTCGACCACCAGGCGGTCCCGGTAGCCGCCGAGCGCCAGCTCCTCCTCCGCGTTGGCGTCCTCCCGGAACCGGGCCGGCGAGGCGGCCCAGGCGGCCAGCACCCGTCGGCGCAGCGCGGCGCTGCCGAAGGGGTCCGCGAGGTGCTCGTCCGTGCCGCTGCCGATGATCCGAGGTTCCACTGGACCTGCCGCCTTCCGCTGCCCTGTTCGTCGTAGGGCATTCTTCCCTGCCCCACTGACTGCTCCCGACCACGGGCCCCGCCGCCGGCGGGCCGGGGACGGCGCCGGCGGCGGACCTGACGGCCTTTCCGCCGCCCGCCCGGCACCCGCCGTCCGCCGGCCGGAAAGCAGCGCGGCCCGCGCCGGTCGTTGACCGGGCGGGCCGCTGGAGCCTGGGCGCGTGCCCGGCTCAGGAGTGGCCGAGCTCCTCGGCCGGGGCGTCGGGTTCGACCGAGCCGGAGGTCCGGTCGGGGTGCAGCGGGAGCGGCTCGACCACCAGCTCGTCCAGGATCAGCTCGGACGGCGCCGGCGGGGCCGGGATGACGGCCGCCTCGGAGTGCCCGCCGCAGCCGTACGCGAAGGAGACGATCTGGCCGTCGGCCGGGCCGAACTCGTTGCCGCACACGCCGAAGGCCTGTCCGAGCGAGCCGCCGATCGGGACCAGGAAGCCGCAGCTCGCGCACGAGGCCGGGGCGGCCTGCGCCATCGGGGTCTGCGAGCCGTGGGACTTCTCCCAGCGCTCGGCGGCCAGGTGCAGGCCGAGCCGGGAGAGCACCCGGCTGCGGCCGAGGCCCAGCTCCTCGGCGACGGCGTCGATCCGGGCGCGGGCCGGGGCGGGCTGGACGTGCGGATCGGTGACGACCAGGTCCTCGTCCTGCGCCAGGGCGACCGCGGAGTTCGGCGCGGGCTCGTCCTCGCCGGTCCAGCCGGGCTCCAGCCGCAGGTCGTCGGCGCCGGTGGGCAGCAGGTCGCCCGGGCCCATGTCGCCGGGGCGCAGCCGGTCGCTCCACGGCACCCACTGGGGCGCGAGCACCGCGTCGGGGCCGGGCAGCAGCACGACCTCGTCCAGGGTCACGTTCTTGGCGCGCGGCGCACGGGCGACGGTGACCGCCCAGTGCCAGCCGCGGTAGGCCGCGTCGAGGCACTCGAAGGTATGGGTGACGACGCGGTCGGCGTCCGCCTGGACACCCAGGTGCAGTCCGACGGCCTCCGCACCGACGGCCTCCTCGGCGGCCTGACGGGCGAGTTCGACGGCCTCGGCACAGAGCCGGTCGGGGGTACGGCTTCGCATCGCAGCACTCACGGCGTCGATTCTCTCCCAGTTCTTCTGTCGCCCACGGCGTGTTGCCTGTTCCGTCGCGGCTCGGTGTCCCTCGTCCATTCTGCGTGACCGGGAGCCCCCTCGGGTACCGGCCGCGCCGCTCGACCGGCCTGCCGGCGCCCCGGCGGGTCGGCGGGTCGACCTTGGGCAGGCTACCCGTCGGTCGGCGCCCCGGCACAGTCCGGGGCGGACCCGGCCCTTCCGGGACCGCGCCGAGCCGGGCCCGCTCCCGCGTCGGCTCGGCGATTCTGGGGCAGGATGGGCTTGTGGCGGACCACGACCCGTCGCAGCACGCACTGCGCGACCCACAGGCCGGCAGCCCCGACCCTACGGACGCCGTGCCGCGACAGCAGCCCCCGGTCCCCGGCGCGGACGAACCGCGGCCGGCGGACGGCCCCGGGGCGCCCGCAGACACCGTGGACCCCTCCGTGGCCGAAGCCCCGGACGGCCCCGACCGGGCCCCGCGGGAGCCGGACGGGGACGAGGACGAGGCCCCCGAGCCCCGCCGGCACTTCCTGATCCGCACCGCCTCCGCCGCCGGCTCCCGCACCGGCAAGGTGGTGCACGGCACCGGCCGCCGGATCCGCCGGGCCACCGCCGCCGAGGGCGCGGGCGAGTCCGGCCTCGCGAAGCTGATCGAGCTGCACGCGCTCAACTCCTTCGGCGACATGCTGATCACCGTCGCGCTGGCGTCCACCATCTTCTTCTCGGTGCCCACCGGCGAGGCCCGCGGCCGGGTCGCGCTCTACCTGCTGATCACGATGGCCCCGTTCGCCCTGCTGGCCCCGGTGATCGGCCCGCTGCTGGACCGGCTGCCGCACGGCCGCCGGGCGGCCATGGCGATGGCGATGCTGGCCCGGGCGGTGCTGGCCTGGACGATGGCCGGGGTGATCGTCGGCGGCGGCATCGCGCTCTACCCTGAGGCGCTCGGCGTGCTGGTCGCGTCCAAGGCGTACGGCGTGGTGCGCAGCGTGGTGGTGCCGCGACTGCTGCCGAGCCGGCTGTCCCTGGTGAAGGCGAACTCCCGGGTCACCCTGGCCGGACTGCTGGCCACCGGCGTGGCGGCCGGGGTGGGCGGGCTGCTGCACCTGGTCGGGCCCGGCTGGCCGCTGCGCGGCGCCTTCCTGGTGTTCGTGGTCGGCACCCTGATGGCCTTCCACCTGCCGCCCGCGGTGGACTCCGCCAAGGGCGAGCAGCGCGCCGTCCTGCACGCCGAGGTGCACGGCGAGGGCTCGCACCTGATCCACCACAGGCCGCCGCCGGTCAAGGCCTCGCTGCGCACGGTCGGCCCCTCGGTGATCCTGGCGCTGCGGGCGATGTCGGCGATGAAGTGGCTGGTCGGCTTCCTGGTGATGTTCCTGGCCTTCCTGCTGCGGGAGGAGCCGATCGGCGGGCTGCGGCCGACGGTGGCGCTGGGCCTGGTGGCGCTGGCCGCCGGGACGGGCAACGCGCTGGGCTCGGTGCTCGGCTCCTGGCTGCGCACCCGGGGCCCGGAGAAGACCATCAGCGCGATGCTGCTGCTGGCGACCTGCGCGACGGCCGCGGCCGCGCTCTGGTACGGCGTGGTGACGGTGGTCGTGGTCGCCGCGGTGGCCGGGATGGCGGCCTCGCTGGGCAAGCTGGCCCTGGACGCGCTGATCCAGCGGGACGTCCCGGAAGCGGTGCGGACCTCGGCGTTCGCCCGTTCGGAGACCCTGATGCAGCTGTCCTGGGTGGCGGGCGGCGCGGTCGGCATCCTGCTGCCGCTGAACGGGAAGCTGGGCCTGTCGATCGCCGCCGGGGTGGTCGGCCTGGCGCTGCTGTGGACGCTGCGCTCACTCCTGCGGGTGGGGCCGCGGCGGCACCCGGCGACGCCCCGGGTCGCCTGACCGCGCCGGCGCGGCAACACGCGGTGCCGACCCCCGCGTCGCGTGATCGGCCGGGCCCGGTAGATTCTGACGCATGAGCCTCAATTCCCGTGCCATCGCCGCCCTCGGCGCCGTCGTCGTGGTCGGCGCCGCCACGGTGGGCACCTCCGTCGCCATTGCCGCCGGCCAGACCGAGCACATCTCGCACCGTGCCACCCTCACGGTCGGCAACTCCTCGATCGTCGCGGACCCGCTGTGCTGGAACGCCGGCAGCCCGCTCACCGACGACCAGCAGCAGAAGTGCCAGGAGGACGCGACCAAGGCCCTGCACGACGGCACGCTGCCCACCTCGGACGTCGTGGGGAGCGACCGGGTCGGCGTCGGGGTCTCCCCCAACGTGGCCGACACGGGCTGGTGGGCCTTCACCAACGGCGGCTCGTCCAACCAGGGCGGTCGCTACACCCTGTTCTCGGCCGCCAAGGGCCCGACCTGGTCGGGCGCCCAGTCGGCGAACAAGGTGCTCAACTCCAGCGGCAAGACCGTGGTGACCGTGGTCGAGGGCGACCCGAACCAGGAAGCCCCGATCGCCGTCTGGTACTTCCAGCTGAAGACCGAGGGCAACAGCTCCGACAACGGCTGACCGGGCCTGCGATGACCGCGCCCGCCGTCACCGACGGCCGCACCGAGCAGTCGGGCCCCGCACGGGCCCGGCTGCTCGTCGTCGTCGCGGTGGCCGCCGAGGCCGAGTCCGTACTGCGCGGCCTGCCCGGTGAGACCGCCGCGGTGCCGCTGCCCGGCGGCACGCTGCACCGGGCCCAGGAGGTGCCCGTGGACGTGCTGGCCGCCGGGGTCGGCCCGGCCGCCGCCGCCGCCGGCGCCGGCGCCGCGCTGGCGGCCCACCCGTACGCGCTGGCCGTCTCGGCCGGGATCGCCGGCGGCTTCGCCCCGCTCGCCCCGGTCGGCTCCACGGTGCTGGCCGACGCGATCGTGGCCGCGGACCTCGGCGCCGAGACCCCCGAGGGCTTCGCCGACGTCACCGAGCTGGGCTTCGGCACCGTCCGGCACGCCCCGCCCCCGGCCGCCGTCGCGCTGGTCGCGCGGGCGCTGGGCGGTCCGGGCCTCGCCGTCGGCCCGGTACTGACCGTCTCCACCGTCACCGGCAGCGCCGCGCGGGCCGCCGAACTGGCCGCCCGCCACCCCGGTGCCGTCGCCGAGGCGATGGAGGGCTTCGGGGTGGCCGAGGCCGCCGCCCGGTACGGCGTGCCGGCCCTCGAACTGCGCACGGTGTCCAATCCGGTGGGCCCGCGCGACCGGGCCGCCTGGCGGATCGGCGAGGCGCTGGCCGCCCTGGAGCGGGCCTTCGCCGCGCTGCCCGTGCACGACCTGGCCGCGCGCCACGAACCGGACCCGGCCGCGCGGCACGAACCGATTGAGGAGGCCGGCCGTGGCTGAACGGCTGAGCATCGCGTACTCGCCCTGCCCGAACGACACCTTCGTCTTCCACGCCTGGGCGCACGGCCTGGTGCCCGGGGCGGACGCCCCCGAGGTGACCTTCGCCGACATCGACGTCACCAACGGCCGGGCCGAACGCGGCGAGCTGGACGTGCTGAAGATCAGCTACGGCGCGCTGCCCTGGGTCCTGGAGGAGTACGCCCTGCTGCCCTGCGGCGGCGCGCTGGGCCGCGGCTGCGGCCCGCTGGTGCTCACCCTGCCGGGCGTGGCCTCCCCCGCCGACCTGGCCGGGAAGACCGTCGCGGTGCCCTCCGAGCGCTCCACCGCCTACCTGCTGTTCCGGCTCTGGGCGGCGAAGGCGGTGCCCGGCGGCTTCGGCGAGATCGTCGTCCTGCCGTTCCACGAGATCATGCCCGCCGTCCGGGACGGCCGGGTGGACGCCGGCCTGGTGATCCACGAGGCCCGCTTCACGTACCAGCAGTACGGCCTGCACAGCCTGGCCGACATGGGCGAGGCCTGGGAGCAGGAGACCGGCCTGCCGATCCCGCTGGGCGCGATCGTCGCCCGGCGCTCGCTCGGCGCCGAGCGGCTGCGGGCGATCGCCGACGCGATCCGCGCCTCCGTGCGGCAGGCCTGGGCGGACCCGGCGGCGAGCCGCGAGTACGTGCTGGCGCACGCCCAGGAGATGGACCTGGACGTCGCCGAGCAGCACATCGGGCTGTACGTCACCGAGTTCAGCGAGGACCTCGGCGAGGAGGGCTACGCCGCCGTCCGCGCGCTGCTCACCCGGGCCGCCGCGGAGGGGCTGGTGCCCCCGCTCGACCCGGGTGCGCTCGCGTTCTAGCCGGCGGCCGGCCGACGGTCAGAGGTCGAACTGGTCGGCCACCGCGCGCAGCAGGCCGGCCAGCTTCTGGCCGGTCGGCTTGGCGGGGTAGCGCCCGCGCTGGAGACCGGGCAGCACCGCGTCCAGCGTGGTGATCAGGTCCTGGACGATCGGTGCCATGTCGTCGGCGCTCCGGCGCTGGGCGGCGGCCACCGAGGGCAGCGCCTCCAGCAGCTGCACCGCCATCGCCTGGTCCCCGCGGTGCCCGGCGACCACGCCGAACTCGACCCGCTGGCCCGGCTTCAGCGACGTGACACCGGAGGGCAGCGCCTTGGTGTGGACGAAGACGTCGCCGCCGTCGTCGCGCGACAGGAAGCCGAAGCCCTTCGTCTCGTTGAACCACTTGACCTGGCCGGTGGGCATCTCGAACAGTCCTCGAATGGGTGTGGGGGATCCCGGCCCGGGCCGGGGATCACTGGGTGGTGGGAAAAAACGACCGGCCTCGACTCGGCGCCCGTGGGCGCTCATGGCCGGCACGCGGTCAGGAGCAGACTAACCGTCCGTCACTGCCTCATCCGCGTTCCGCGAGGGATCCGCGTTCCGAGGCCCGGTCGGGGCGGCGGGACCGGGATCTCGCGGTCACGGGCAACCCGGCGCCGGCACGGCCGGGGCGCGGCTCCGCGCGGTCCATCGGCTGACACCCCCCGGGTCTGAGGACGCGGGGCGCACCTGTAGCGCCCCTCGGCACCCCGTGCATACCCCCGCTCAACAGGGATCAAAACGTTCAGCTGCCGGGAAACTGCGCAACGTGACCGACCCGCTCCGGTGGCGGCCCCCGGCCGCCGCTCTGCCAGACTGGGGACAGTGCCGACCGGCCCGGAGGAGTGAGCAGACGTGAGCAGCCAGAGCACCGACCCCGGCGACGTGTACGTCAAGGCCGGGGCGATCGTCTTCGGTGTCGGCGCACTCGCCACCCTGGTCACCTTCGTCCCGCTGTTCCTGCACCTGACGCCGCTGCCGACGGCGGCCTACTGGCTGAGCATGCTGATGCCGGCCGGTTTCCTGGCCGCGCTGACCGGGCTGCTGCTGAACGCGCGGTCCCAGCGCCGCCGGAGCGCGCCCGTCGAGTCCTGAGGACGGCCGGGACGGCCGCCGAGGACCGGCTGCGGGCCGCGCGGACCGCTACGGGCCCGCCTGACCGCTACGGGCCGCTGCGGGTCGGCGCTAGCGTTCGGCCAGGTGCGCGGCGAGCCAGTCCGGGAAGTCGGTGAGGTCCGCCAGCACCACGTCCGCACCCGCCTCGCGCAGCTCCTGCGCGCTGTACGGGCCGGTGGGCACGCAGACCGCGACGGCGTCCGCGTGCCGGGCGCCCCGGATGTCGCCCACGTGGTCGCCGACGTAGACGCTCGCGCCGTGCTCGCGCAGCGCCTCGCCCTTGGTCTCCGCCCACAGGTCGCCGATCACGGTGTCCGCGGCCAGCCCGGCGTGCTCCAGGTGGAGGCGGGCGTTCGGCTCGTACTTGCCGGTGATCACCGCGACCCGGCCGCCGTGGGCGCGGACCGCCTCGACGGCGGCGTGCGCGCCGGGCAGGGCCACGGTCGGGGCGAAGGCGTGGTCGCGGTAGAGCTCGCGGTAGCGGTCGGCGACCCGCTCCACGTCGGCCTCCGGGAACCAGTTGCGGATCTCGTCCAGCAGCGGCGGGCCCAGCCGGGTGACCACCAGGTCGGCGTCGATGTAGGTGCCGGTCTCGGCGGAGAGCGCCAGGTAGGTGGCGCGGATACCCGGCCGGGTGTCCAGCAGCGTCATATCGAGGTCGAAGCCGACGGTGAGCGGAGCGGGTGGGGTCGCGGACATGCCGTCAGGCTACCCAACCGGCGCCGCGGACCACGAGGCGATTTGCCCGGGCTTCTCAGCTGAACTTAGGTTTACCTGAGTTGTCTGCGGAGAGGGCCCATGACCGACACCAGCGCACCGCCCGGCGCACCGCCCGGCTCGCCGTACCGCGCGCCTCGGCGCCGAGCACTGTGGCTCGCCGCCGCCCTCGCCGTCCTGGCCGCCGCGGTGCTGCTGAGCCTGGCGGTCGGCAGCCGGACCATCCCGTTCGGCGACACGCTCGACGCCCTGCTGCACGGCGGCGACACCGCCAACGCCGTGGTGATCCGCGAGCTGCGGGTGCCGCGCACCGTCGTCGGCCTGGCCGTCGGCGCCGCGCTCGGCCTGGCCGGGGCCGTCATGCAGGGCCTGACCCGCAATCCGATCGCCGACCCCGGCATCCTCGGCGTCTCCCAGGGCGCGGCGGCCGGCGTGGTGGTCGCCATCTCCGGCTTCGGTGTCTCCACCCTCACCGGGTACGTCTGGTTCGGCTTCGTCGGCGCCGTGATCGCCACCGCGCTGGTGTACGGGCTCGCCGGGCGCGGCCGGGGCGGGGCCACGCCGATCAAGCTGGCGCTGGCCGGCTCGGCGACGTCCGCCTTCATCGCCTCGCTCAACACCCTGGTGCTGACCACCGACGCGGCCACCATGGACCAGTTCCGCTTCTGGCACGTCGGCTCGCTCTCCGGGCGGACCTCGGACGTGGCCTGGCAGCTGCTGCCGTTCCTGGCCGTCGGCACGGTGCTGGTGGTCGCGGTGGCGCGCGGACTGGACGCGCTGGCGCTCGGCGACGACACCGCGAAGGGGCTGGGCGCCAAGACCGGCCTGGTCCGGGCGGTCGGCGCGCTCGGCGCGACCGTCCTGACCGGTTCCGCGGTCGCGGCGGCCGGTCCGATCGCCTTCGTCGGCCTCGCCGTCCCGCACGCGGCCCGCGCGGTGGCCGGCGCCGACCACCGCTGGATCCTCGCCTTCTCCGCCGTCCTCGGCCCGGCACTGCTGCTGCTCGCCGACACCCTCGGCCGGGTCCTGTTCCCGCCGTCCGAGGTCCCGGCGGGCGTGATGACGGCCCTGGTCGGGGTCCCGGTGCTGGTGGCCCTGGTCCGCCGCCGGAAGGTGGTGGCCGCATGAGTTCCGTCCCCCTGCGCGGGTACTCCGTCGTCCGGGCCGGACGGGCGTCGTTCCTGCTGCACCGGCGCTCGGTGGCCGTCGCCGTCGGGCTGCTGGTGGCGCTGGCGGCGACCGTGGTGGCCTCGCTCTGCCTGGGCGAGTCCACCGTCCCGCCGGGCGAGGTGGTCAAGGTGGTGCTCGGACGGCCCAGCCCGCACGAGCTGGTGGTCGGCGAGTTCCGGCTGCCCCGGGTGGTGGTCGGGCTGCTGGTCGGCCTGGCGCTCGGGCTGGCCGGGGCGCTGATCCAGACCGTCGCCCGCAATCCGCTGGCCAGCCCCGACGTGGTGGGCGTGACCTGGGGCGCGACCGCGACCGTGGTCGGCCTGATGGCGTACGGCGTGGTCGGCTCGACCGGCCAGGCCCCGTACGCGGCGGTGGCCGGCGGGCTGGTGGCCGGGCTGCTGGTGTACGCGCTGGCCTGGCGGCGCGGCCTGCACGCGCAGCGCTTCGTGCTGATCGGCATCGGCATCAGCGTCGCGCTGTCCTCCCTCACCTCCGTCTTCCTGACCAAGGGCGACGGCTTCCAGGCCCAGGCCGCCAAGGTCTGGATGACCGGCAGCCTGAACGGCGCCGGCTACGACCAGGCCGGATGGCTCGCCCGGGTGCTGCTCGCCGCCCTGCCGGTCGCGCTGTGGGCCGCCCGCGCCCAGCGGTCGATCTCCTTCGACGACGCCACCGCCGTCGGCCTCGGCCTGCGCCTGGACCGGATCCGCCTCGGCATGGCGCTGCTGGGCATCGTGCTGGCCTCGTGCGCGGCCGGGGCCGCCGGGCCGGTGGACTTCGTCGCGCTGATGGCCCCGCAGATCGCGCTGCGGCTGGCCCGCTCGGCGCAGATCCCGCTGTTCTGCTCGGCGCTGACCGGCGCGCTGGTGGTGGTCCTCGCCGACCTGATCGCCCGGCGGCTGCTCGCTCCGACGGAGCTGCCGGTGGGCGTGGTGACCGGCATGGTCGGCGCCCCGTACCTGATGTGGCTGCTGATCCGATCCCGCCGTGGAGGTTCCTGATGTCCGCTCACCGTCTGGAGGCCCGGGGCCTCACCCTGGCCTACGAGGCGCGCACGGTCGTCGAGGGCCTGGACGTGGCCGTTCCGGACGGGCGGGTGACGGTGATCGTCGGCCCGAACGCGTGCGGCAAGTCGACCCTGCTGCGGGCCCTCGGCCGGCTGCTGAAGCCGGTCCGGGGCGCGGTGCTGCTGGACGGCGAGGAGCTGGCGCGGATCCCGACCAAGCGGATCGCCCAGCGGCTCGGCCTGCTGCCGCAGTCGCCGACCGCCCCCGAGGGCATCTCGGTGGCGGACCTGGTCGCGCGCGGCCGCCAGCCGCACCAGAGCTGGTGGCAGCAGTGGTCGCCGGAGGACGAGGCGGCGGTCGCCGAGGCGCTGGAGCGCACCTCCACCGCCGAACTGGCCGAGCGGAGCATGGACGAGCTGTCCGGCGGCCAGCGCCAGCGCGCCTGGATCGCGATGGCGCTCGCCCAGGGCACCGACATCCTGCTGCTGGACGAGCCGACCACCTACCTGGACATCGCGCACCAGGTGGAGGTGCTGGACCTGGTCCGCCGGCTGAACGTCGAGCGCGGTCGGACGGTCGTCGCGGTGCTGCACGACCTCAACCAGGCCGCCCGGTACGCGGACCACCTGGTGGCGATGCGGGACGGCCGGGTGGTGGCGCAGGGCCCGCCCGGGGACGTGGTGACGGCCGAGCTGGTGCGGGAGGTGTTCGGACTGGACTCGGTGGTGGTGCCGGACCCGGTGACCGGCACCCCGCTGGTCGTGCCGGGCGCCCCGTGGGCGGCGCTCACCCCGGACGGCGCTCCCGCTTAACGGCACTTTAGCTGCCATTTCGGACATAATCGACGGCGCCCCGACCCGCCCGCGCCGCCAGAGGACCGCCGATGCCCCGGATCTCCCGCCGCACCCTCCTGACCGGCCTCGGCGCGGGCGCGCTCGCGGCGG
Source organism: Kitasatospora sp. NPDC041917 (assembly GCF_055589745.1). NCBI lineage: Bacteria > Bacillati > Actinomycetota > Actinomycetes > Kitasatosporales > Streptomycetaceae > Kitasatospora > Kitasatospora sp. NPDC041917. The sequence continues at coordinate 116,553 of NZ_JBVJBI010000020.1, forward strand.
CCGCCGGCTGCACCACCGGGCACCCGGCCCCGGGGACCGCGGACGGCCTCGCCACCGGCGCCTGGCCGTCCCCGGCCCCGGTGCCGCCGGTGACGGTGAACGCCGCCACCGGCCCGGTCGTGGTGCCGGGCGCGCCGATGCGGGTGGTCGTGCTGGACACCGACGTGCTCGACTCCGCGCTGACCCTCGGCATCACCCCGGTCGGCGCCGCGCTGCCGGGCCGCGACACCAGCTACCCCGAGTACTGGCCGGCCTCCCGGACGGCCGGGATCCGGCTGGTCGGCCCGGCCGGCGCACCCGACCTGCCGACCGTACGGGCCCTGCGGCCGGACCTGATCCTCTCCAACCAGACCCGCGACGGCGACCGCTACGAGCAGCTGCGGGAGATCGCCCCCACCGTGCTCACCCAGACGTCCGGGGCGCCGTGGAAGGCCGACTTCCAGCTGCACGCCCAGGCGCTGAGCCGGGAGGCGGCCGGGGCGGCCTTCGCCGGCGCGTACCAGAAGCACGCCGGACAGGTCGCGCAGGCGCTGGCGGCGGCGAAGCTGTCGGGGCGCAAGGTGAGCCTGGTGCGGTTCGTGGAGGGCGGCGGCATCCGGCTGTTCGGGCGGCAGAGCTTCCCCGGGACGGTGCTCTCCGACGCCCAGATCGGCCGGCCCGACGCGCAGAACGTCGACCAGTCGGACTTCGCGATCCCGCCGGACCAGCTCGCCCGGGCCGACGGTGACCTGCTGCTGTACGCCACGTACGGCGATCCGGAGCTGTCGGGCGCCACCGCGGCACTCGCGAGCCCGGGGTGGCGGGCGCTGGGAGCCGTCAAGGGGCACCGGGCGTTCCCGGTGGACGACCAGCTGTGGTTCCAGGGGATCGGGTACACCGGGGCCAACTACGTGCTGGACGAGCTGCAGCGCTTCCTGGGGGCGTAGCCGGGGTCCGGCGCGCCCCCGCGTAACGGGCCGGGGAGACGCCGACGGCCGCGGTGAAGTCCCGGGTGAGGTGCGCCTGGTCGGCGTAACCCAGCTCGGCGGCGAGCGCGGCCAGGTCCAACCCGCCGTCCGTACCGGCGCGTTCGGCGGCCTCGTGGAGACGGGCACGGCGCAGCACCCACTTCGGGGAGGCGCCGACGTACTCGGCGAACAGCCGCTGGAGACGGCGGACGGTCAGGCCCGACTCGGCGGCCAGCTCGTCCACCCGGCGAAGGTCCGGTGTGCGGGTGATCCGGTCCACCACGGCGGCGACCTCGGCGGCGACCGGGTCGGGCGCGGGCAGCCGGGGGCGGAGGAAGGCGTCGGCGAGCGCGGCCGGATCGCCGGGCGCCCCGAGGACCTCCGCGTTGAACCGGTCGGCCCCGGGCCCGAAGTACTCGGCGGCGGGCACGGAACGGTCGGCGAGCCCGCTCACCGGGTGCCCGGCGAAGGCGCGGAAGGCGCCGGGACGGAACCGCGCGCCCAGCACGTGCCCGGCGCCCTCCAGCCGGCGGACGAAGAGCGAGCGGTCCACCCCGTACACCCGCGCCCCCGGCGCCTCGAAGACCAGGTGGACGTTGGGGTGGGCGAGCACCTTCTGCTCGTACGGCGGCAGGCCGTGCAGGTCCCAGCGAACCAGCCAGTAGTACTCGACGAACACCGCCACGGCCGGGTCGGGCGCGAGCCGGTCCACGGTGATCAGCTCCGCCGCCCGGGCGGGGTGGAGCACGCCCCGGCCGAGGTCGGGGGCGTCCGGGGAGGCCGGGGAGTCCATGCCCATGCCGCCAGGCTAGTCGTCGCGTTTCTTCAAGACCCGCCGGTGCGGCCCGGCCCAGAATCGAGGCCATGAACGCCCACCCGATGCACCCGTTCCTGACCCGCGCCGCCTCCGCCGCGGCCGGTGTCGCCGCCGCCGTCCCCGCCGACCAGCCGCTGGACGCGCCGACGCCCTGCCCGGAGTTCGACACCCGCGCGCTGATCAACCACTGGGTGCTCTACACCTCGCACGGCCTGGAGCACCGGGCCCGGCGGATCGAGCTGCCCGAGGAGCTGAACGCGCGGGACTTCGCCGCCGACGCCGACTGGCGCTCCGCCTACGCGGCCCAGCTGGAGCGCGCGGTCGCGGCCTGGGCGGACCCGGCCGCCTGGGAGGGGGACGTCGACCTCGGCGGCACCCCGATGCCGGCCGTCGGCATCGCCCGGATGCTGATCCTGGAGCTGCTGCTGCACGGCTGGGACGTGGCCCGGGCGACCGGCGGGCGGATCGAGGTCGACGAGGAACTCGCCCTGCTGACCGGGGAGATCGTGGCGGAGAACGCCGAGCTGTACCGGCAGTACGCGGGCTTCGCCGAGGCGGTGGCCCTGCCGGAGGGCGCCCCCGCGTGGGACCGCGCGCTGGCCGCCTCGGGCCGCGACCCGCACGGGAAGGCCTGAGCCGAGGACACCGGACCCGGCCGGGCCGGGCCGGGCCGGGCCGGGCCGCACGAGCGGTACGGGATCAGCCCTGACGCAGCGCCTCCCTCAGGCGGGCCATCAACAGCCCTACGGCCGGGGAGGGTTGATCACGGCGGGCGACCAGCCCGAGCCGGGCCCGGATGGCGGCGTCGACCAGCGGGACGGCCCGCAGTCCGTCGCCCGCGGCGGAGGAGGGGCTGAGGACGGCCACGCCCGCGCCGCGCTCGGCGAGCCGGAGCAGGGCGACCGGGGAGCTGGCCTCGATGTCCACCCGCGGGTCGAGGCCGAGCCGCCGGCAGGAGCCCCGGTAGGCGGCACGGATGCCGGTGCCCGGGGAGAGGCAGAGGATCTTCTCGCCCCGCAGGTCCGCGAGCCGCAGCCGCGCCCGGTCCAGGGCGTGCCCGACCGGGACGACGGCGGCGATCGGCTCGTCGATGGCGACGGTGGCCTCCAGGCCCGGGAAGACCTCGCCCGCGTAGCCGATCAGGGCCAGGTCGAGCGAGCCGGCCAGGACCTGCGCCTGGAGGTCCTCGGAGTGCCCCTCGTGCAGGCTGAGTTCGATGCCGGGGTGACTGCGGCCGAGGTCGGCGACGGCGTCCAGGAAGGGCGGGATCGAACAGCCCGTGATCATGCCCAGCCGGACCCGGCCGCGGACGGCGTCCGCGAACTCGGCGGCGGTGTGCTGGATGGCGTCGAGGGTGGCCAGGGCGTTCTTCGCCAGCGGGAGGACCGCTTCGCCGGCCGGGGTGAGGCGCACCTGCCGGCCCGCCCGGTCGAGCAGCAGCTGGCCCAGTTCCCGCTCCAGCTTGGCCACTTGGGTGCTGATGCCGGACTGGCTCACGTGCAGCCGGGCCGCGGCGGCGGTGAAGGTCCCCTCGTCGGCCACGGCGGCGAAGTAGCGCAGCTGGTGCATCTCCATGACCGGTGACGATATTCGACCGGGCGCTCCATCCGCTCGGCCGATCGGTCCGCCGGACGAGCGACCTGACGGGACGACCCGGCGGGGACGGACCGCCTCGAACGACCCGCGGGGACGGACCGCGGCCGCGCGGGGCGGTCACGGCCCGGCCGACGTCACCGGCGGCGGTCCTTGCCCTGGATCTCCTTGCTCTGGATCTCCTTGCCCTGGATCTCCTTGCCCTGCGTCCGTGCCGTCCCGCCGTCGGGCAGGTCGGCCTCGATGCGCTCCTTGCGCACCCGGCCGGTGACGGTCTGCTCCTCGACGCGTTCCTCGGTCACCAGCCGCACGCGCTCGACCGGGACGGCCTCGGTGCGCACGACCGGCCGCTCCGCGTGCAGGGTGACCTCGTACTCGGCCTCCGAGATGAGCTCGCCGGTCATCGCGGCACCGCGGTCGGCCTCGGCGATGGGTTCGTGCTCGACGTGGACTTCCTCGTGCCGCACCGGCACGGTCTGCCGCTCCTCCTCGGTGACGACGTACTTGTGCAGCTTCGCGTGGCCGGTTTCGTACCGCTCGACGCCGACGCGCATCCGCTCCTCGGAACGGGTCATCACGCCGCCCTTGCCCGGGTGGACACCGGTCCGCCCGGCGGCGGAGGCGGCGCCCGGAGCCGCGGCGGCACGCGTGGTGGCGGTCGGGGTCGCGGCGGCACGGCCGGTCTCGGCGGCAGCTCCGGTCATGCCCGCGGGACCGGCCGTGCCGACCGCACCGGTGCGGCCCGTGGTGCCGGTGTGCCCGCTCGCGACGGTGGTTCCGGCAGCGGCGGCCGCGGCAGTGGTGCCGGTGCCCGCGGCGGGCCGGTCGGCCGCCTTCCGGGCCCCGTCCCCGATGCCGTAGTACTGGTAGAGCCGATGTTCCTCGCGCTCGGAGAGGTGTCCGCCACGGTCCACGTCCACCAGCGGCGCGTTGTTGACCTTCTCCTTGGGGTACGGCACCTCCAGGTGGTCGCCGACGACCCGGGCGTCGCGGATCGGCACGAACGACTCGCCCGCCCCGAACCATCCGGTCTTGACGCTGACCCACTCCGGCTTGCCGGTGACGTCGTCGAGGAACACGTGGTCCGCCTTGCCGATCCGGCTGCCCCGTACGTCGCGGACGGGCTGGTGCAGCATGGAGCGGGCCTGCTGTTCGGTGATCACGATTCACGCCTCCTTCGCATTCCAGCGATGAGCGCCTTACCGGCCCGAACGGTCCGAAACCACCTCAGCTGACCTTCACTCAGCGTGACAGTCGTGGCCCACCGGTCACGCAGCGCATCCTTCTTTCATCATCAGCAGAGATAGAAGCCATCTGATTCATCTGTTGGACGGATGGTCGTGGTGGCCGGGAGGATGGAGGCATGACGACGACGAAGACCGCGCGTGAGCTTGCCGAGACCTACTTCACCGCCTGGGAGGCGGGCGACTTCGAGACCGTCCGTGGACTGCTGGCCGAGGACGTCGACTTCGTCGGCGCGCTGGGGACGGCCTCCGGGGTGGAGGAGGCGCTGGCCGGGCTGAAGGGGCTCGGGCAGGTGCTGGAGAAGATCGACGTGAAGGTCCGGGTGGCCGAGGGCGACGAGGTGATCACCTGGTTCGAGCTGTGCACGAGCATCGCCCCGCCGGCGCCCACGGCGAACTGGATGCACGTCGAGGACGGGAGGATCGCCCGGATCCGGGTCACCTTCGACCCGCGCGGCCTGCTGGCCGGCTTCGAGCGGAAGGCCTGAGACCGACGGGCCCGGGGCCCGGCAGGGCCCGAGGCATGGGCCCGGCAGGCCCGGGACAGAACCGGCCGCGGCCGGCCGGCCCTACCCGGCCTCGTGCTGCGCGTACCTGGTCGTGAAGCCCAGGACCGCCACGTACCGGCCCTCGGCCGCCTTCGTGACCTCGCTCGGCCGCACGGGCTGCCAGGTCAGGTACTCGGACCGCTGCCCCTCGTCGTTCCGGTAGCGCCGGCTTCCGTACTTCTCGTACCAGTAGTCCTCACCGGAGGTCAGGAGTTCGGGGCCGGGCGGCCGGGTGACGTTCACGGCCAGTTCCGTCCGCACCGCCTCGCCCGTCGCCAGCGCGAACTCCACGGACGGGGCGATCGGCCTGGCCGCCGCCTCCGCCGCCTCCTCCGGGGTCGGGTCGGCGGGTGGCTGGTGGTCGTACTCGTCGGCCGCGACCAGGCTGTTCCACCTCTGTGAGCTGCGCCAGCCCTGGCCGTCCAGGTACCGGTCCAGATCGGCCAGCCGGGAGCGGACGTCACCCCCGTCGAAGGCCAGGTAGACGTTCACGGTCCGCTCGCAGGCCACCGGCAGCCACGTACCCCGGCTGAACAGATCACCGCGGTAGTCGGTGCGGCACACGTCGACCGTCGACCTCCCCAACCCCTGCGCCCACGGCAGTAGTTCGGGCAGCCGGTCGATCCGGTCGGCCATCCGCTCCTCGGCCGCCCGGCGGGCCTCCCCGGTCACCGGGGCCTGTGCGATCCCCGGGACGTCCGGAGGGGCCGGGATGGCCGTGGCGCGGTAGAGCCGCCACCCCGCCCAGCCGCCGAACACGACCGCCGTCCCCAGGACCGCGATCATCACCCACCGCAGCCAGAACCGAACCACATCCACCTCCGGCCTCCGCCCACCCCGCTCGGGCATCGTACGGGCGCGAACGCGCAACCGTACGGGCGGTACCGCAGGACGGCCGGTCCGCACGGGACGTCGGCCGGTCCGAGCTCCCGCGCGGGACAGCGGCGTTCACGCCCTCCCACCCCTCCCGCCGCGGCGGAGGTGACCGCCGGCCGCCGCGGCGGAGGTGACGGTCACCCGTCGGAGCGGAGCGGCTCGCCGGCCCGGTGCAGGTGGGCGAAGATCTCCCGGTAGGAGCGGAACAGGCCGGTCTCGCAGTACGGGACGCCCTTCTCGGCGCAGAACTCCCGGGTGATCCGGGCGGCCCGCCCCAGCGCCGGGGTCGGCATGCTGGGGAACAGGTGGTGCTCCACCTGGTAGTTGAGGCCGCCCATCAGCGAGTCGATGAGCACCCCGCCGCGGACGTTGCGCGAGGTGAGCACCTGGCGGCGCAGGAAGTCGAGCTTCATCCCGGGCGTCACCATCAGCATGCCCTTGTGGTTCGGGGCGAAGACGCACCCCAGGTAGACCCCGAGCAGCGCCTGGTGGACGGCCAGGAAGGCGACCGCCTTGCCGACCGGGAGCGCCGCGAACACCAGGCCGAAGTAGCCGGCGAAGTGGACCACCAGCAGCACGCCCTCCAGCACCGGGCGCTTCATGACGGGGCTGCGCAGCGCGCGGAAGCTGTTGAAGCTGAGGTTGAGGCCCTCCAGCAGGAGCAGCGGGACGAACAGGTACGCCTGCCGGCGGCCGATGAACCGGGCGAGGCCGCTCGCCTGCCGGGCCTGCCGCTTGGACCACACCAGGAGTTCGGGTGCGACGTCCGGGTCCCGCTCCTCGTGGTTCGGGTTGGCGTGGTGGCGGGTGTGCTTGTTCATCCACCAGCCGTAGCTCATGCCCATCAGCAGGTTGGCGGCGATCCGGCCGCCGATCTCGCTCGGCAGCCGCCGGTCGAAGACCTGGCGGTGCGCCAGGTCGTGGGAGAGCAGGCCGATCTGGGCGAAGACGACGGACATCGCCGCCGCCAGGCCGATCTGCCACCAGGTGTCGCCCAGCGCGAACAGGGCGTACCAGCCACCGAGGAAGGCGGCGAGCACCAGGCCCGCGCGGACGGCGTAGTAGCCGGGGCGCCGGTCGAGCAGGCCCTCGGCGGCTATCCGGCGGGTCAACTGGGCGAAGTCGCTGCCGCCGCTCCCCGGCCGGGGGGAGGGGGCTTCGGGCGCTTCGGTCGTCATCACGGGCTGCGCGGGCATGCCCCGATTCTGGCGGCGGCCCGCCCGCCCGCAGAACGGGGAAAGCACCCGTCCCGTACGGGTGTTAACCCCCGTGCCGCGAGGGGTGCCGGCCCGCCGCCGGGATCGGCGGGGCGGGGAGGCGGCGGGGTGGGGAACCGGCGGGCGGAGAACCGGCGGGACGGGGATCGGGGAGCCGGGCCCCTCAGCAGGCTTCCGGCCGGCCGAACAGCTCGTCCAGGTGGTACGCGAGGACCGCGAGCGCCTGCTCACCGGTGCGCTGGCCGCCCAGGACGCTGGAGCCGAGTCCGTTGACCATCGCCAGCAGCCCGGCCGCGACCGTGTCGACGTCCCGCTCCGGCCCGATCTCCCCGGCCTGCTGCGCCGCGCGCAGCTGCTTGGCGAGGAAGCCCTCCAGCACGGCGGGCGGCTGCGCGGCCTGCTTCTCCAGCACCTCGGGGTCGCCGAGGACCAGCGTGTAGTACGCCGCGTACGTCCTGGTGATCCGGCGGCTCTCGGCGTCCGTCGGCAGGATGCAGGACAGGACCGCCGTCACCACCTCCCGGGGGGCGCGCGCCGGGCCGATCCACTGCTCTATCCGGGCCTGGAGCTGGGTGCCGAGCCTGGCCAGGGCGTCCAGGAGCAGGCCCTCCTTGGTCGTGAAGTAGTACTGCACGAGTCGCAGGGAGACGCCGGCCTCCGTCGCGACCGCCCGCATGCTGGCGGACTGCAGGCCCTGGGTGTCGGCGATGCGCAGCAGGGCCTCGGCGATCTGCCGGCGGCGTTCCTCGTGGTCGACCTTCGCGGTCATGTTCCGGCCTCCGTACGTCCGACCCGTTCTCCTGGTACACCCGTATCATGCATGTGATACACATGTACCATGCGAATCAGCGAGTTCAGGAACGGCAAGGCCGAAGCCCGCTTCCGCACCGCCTACGAGCGCGCGCTGACCGAACTGCGGCCCCGGCCGTGGACGCCGCTCGACGTCCCCACCGGCTACGGCACCACCCGCGTCTACCGCACCGGCCCCGCCGAAGGACGGCCGATCGTGCTGCTGCCCGGCTCCGGCGGCAACGCGCTGATGTGGCACGGCCACCTCGACACCCTCGCCGCACAACACCCCGTGATCGCCGTGGACACCGTCGGCGAACCGGGCGCCAGCGTGCAGAGCGCCCCCATCACGGACGGCCGCGACGCCGCCGCCTGGCTGGAGGACCTGCTCACCGCCCTCGACCTGCCCACCGCCCACCTGGTCGGCTGCTCCTACGGCGGCTGGATCGCCCTCAACCACCAGATCCACCACCCCGGCCGGACCGCCGGACTCACCCTGGTCGACACGGCGGGCCTGGCCGACCTGGACCGCCGCTTCTACACCTGGATGATCCTCGGCGGCCTCGCCGCCATGGCGCCGCGACCGCTGCGCCCCAGGCTGGCCCGACTGGTCGGCAACAGCGCCGTCCTGGAGACCGAACTGATGGCCCTGGTCCGCGCCTCGGTGGGCTTCCGCCGCCGGCTGCCCCCGGCCGCCACCCTCACCGACGAGGAACTCGGCCGACTCACCGCCCCCGCCCTCTTCCTCCTCGGCGAACGCAGCGCCCTGCACGACTCCCGGGCCGTCGCCGACCGCCTGCGCCAGCTGGTGCCCGCCGCCCGGGTCGAGATCGTCCCCGGCGCGGGACACTCGCTGCCCACCGACGACCCCGCGGCGGTCACCGCCGGGATCCTCGGCATGGCCGCGCGGCAGACCGGCTGACCGGGGCGGCCGCCGGGGCGCGGCTCCCGGCGGCGCCGGGGCCGACGGGCGGCCCGCCGCCGCTACGGCCGCTCCACCGGCCCACCGAGCGCGGCGCGGACCAGACGGATGACGGCCGGGGTGGCGGCGGCCGGACCACCACCACCGCCGTCCGGCGCGCCCGCCGTCCCCGTCCCTGTCTCCGTCCCCTTCCCCGCCTCCGCCTCCGCCTCCAACGCGTCGTAGGTCTCGAAGGCGGTGAGGACGAAGAGCAGGCTCGCCGCGTCCGGCGGGGCGGCGGGCAGCCGGCCGGCCAGGACGGCGGCACCCTCGCGGCGGCGGGCGTCGCGGTCGGCGATGACCCGGCCCACCTCCTCGTCGAGCGCGGCGAGGGCCCGCAGCCGCCGGGTGCAGACCCGGTCGACCGCCCAGAAGCCGCCCATCACCTCGACGAAGCGGTCCACCGCCGCCCAGGGGTCGGCCAGGGTGAAGGCCTCGGCGAGCCCGGCCATGCCGCCCTGCGCGGCGAGGGCGTCGCAGACCGCCTCCAGCAGGCCCGCCTTGGAGCCGAACTGGTAGTAGACGGTCGCCCGGGCGACGTCGGCGCGGCGGGCGACGGCGTCCAGCGAGACCCCGCCGGTCTCGGCCAGGTGCGCGCGGGCGGCCGCGACGATCCGGGCGCGGGTCTCGTCGACCTCCGCCTGCCGCTGTCCCATCCGGTAGGACCGGGGGCTCATCCCGCTCGCCTCCACTCGTTCCGCTCGTCCGCGTGAACTGGCAGTATCGCCGATCGGTTCCCCCGGGCGGGGCCGCCCCGGCATCCGCAGGGACGGCCCCACCGCTCAGAGGATGACTCGCCCCCCGCTGACGTCCAGGGTCTGCCCGGTGATCCAGGAGGACGCGTCGGAGCCCAGGAAGAGCACGGCCGAGGCGATGTCCACCGGCTCGCCGAGGCGGCCCAGCGGGTGCGCGGCGGCGACCGCGGCCTGCACCTCGGGCGGCATCTGCGCCGCCGTCCGCTCGGTCCGGACGGCACCCGGCGCGACGGCGTTGACCCGCACGCCCTCACCGGCGACCTCCAGGGCGAGGTGCCGGGTGAACATCAGCACGCCCGCCTTGGCCGTGGCGTAGGCGGCGGAGGCGCCGCTGGGCAGCCGGCCCGCCGTGGAGGCCATGGTGACGATCGAACCGCTGCCGCGGGCCAGCAGGCCGGGCAGGAAGGCCTGGACGGTGAGGAAGGTGGCGGTGAGGTTGCCGTCCAGCACGGCCCGCCAGTGCTCCTCGGTCTCGCGGACGGTCGGCACCGGGTAGCCGTCGCCGCCGGCGAAGGCGGCCAGGACGTCGACCGGGCCGAGGTCCTGCTCGATCCGCGCGGCGGCGGAGCCGAGCGCCGTCGCGTCCGTGCAGTCGGCGACCAGTCCGAGTGCCTGGGCGCCCTCCGCCCGCAGCTCCCCGGCCACCTCCTTCAGCGCCGCCTCGTCGCGGCCGAGGACGGCGACGGCCGCACCCTGCCGGGCGAAGGCGCGGGCGGTCTCCGCACCGATGCCGCGGCTGCCGCCGGCGATCACGACCACCCGGCCGGCCAGATCGGGGTACCGAGCCTGCAGAACTCCCATGTCCCATCGCTCCTTTGGACTTGCACTCGCGGTGTGCTGTGGTTCACTTGGTTTCATTCATACAGTCCGTCTGAATGAATGACAAGCACCGACCCGACCCGGACACCGGCCGAGCACCGACCCCGGACCGTCCGAGTCCCGAAGTCCCCGAGTCCCGGAATCCTGAGGAGGAACCGATGAGGATCGCAGTCGTGGGCGCCACCGGACGCACCGGCCGCCTGGTGGTCGACCTCGCACTGGCGGCCGGACACACCGTCACCGCCGTCGCCCGCGACCCCGCCCGGCTACCGGCGCACACGCACGGCAGCGCGCTCACCGCGCGGGCCGACGTCGGCGAACCCGGCTCCCTGCACGGCCCGTTGAACGGCCAGGACGCCGTAGTCGCCACCCTCGGCAGCACCGGCCGCGGGGCCACCACCGTCTTCTCCGACGGCGCCCGGGAGCTGACCGCGGCGGTCCGGGACGGCGGCGTCCGGCACCTGGTGACGATGAGCTCGGCGGGCCTGGACACCAGCCGGCTCCCGTTCGCCCAGCGGGTGGTGACCAGGCTGGTGGTCGACCGGCTGTACCGGGAGATCCATCACGACCTCGCCCGGATGGAGGCGGTGCTCGCCGGCTCCGACACCGCCTGGACGGTCGTCCGGGTACCGATGCTCAAGGACGGACCGCCGTCCGTGGGCCCGCAGATCTCCTACGACCGGCCGCTTCCCCGCGCCGGCACCGCCACCCGCGCCACCGTCGCGCACTGGATCGTCGGCCACCTCGGCGACCCGGCGACCTTCCGCCGCCTCGTCCACCTCGCCGACGACTGACGCCCGGCCCGTGCCCCGTCGTCGGCGTCACCCGAGCCGTGAGCGCCCGAACCATGGAGCCGCCGAGCCGCGAACGGCCGTCACCCGGCGGCCGCCGCCGACCGCCCCCGGCTCAGCCCTGCTGCGGCGGGCGGCGGCGCATGGCGAGCAGCAGCAGGACCACCGCCGACAGCACCGCGGCCAGCCGCAGCACGTTCGGGGCCGACGACCAGCTGATCTGGCCCAGCGGCGAGCCCGACTGGAGGCCGCCGCCCTGCCCCCCGGCCTGTTTGGCCTGCCGCATGGAGTAGAGGGTGGTCGCGCTCATCGTGACCAGCGGAATGCCGAGGATCACGAACTTGCGCATCAGGTCGGAGATCTGGCGGGACAGGTAGCCGAGGCCCCAGCCGGCCAGCATGGCCGGGAGGAAACCGGAGACCGCCCCGCCGACCAGCAGGCCGCAGGAGAGCAGGATCAGCGGGGAGGGCTTGCGGGCGGGCGCGTCCTTCTGCGCCTCCTGGCCCTGGCCCTTGCCCTTCGCCTTCCCCTTACCCTTCGCTTGGCCCGCGGCCTTCCCGGCAGGGGCGGCGGGCGCCGCCGGGGTCTGCTCGATCCGGCCCCTGCGCGGCTTCTTCCTCAGGTCCGCGGCGGGCACCGCCGGCTCCGGCGCGGGCACGGCCTCCTCCCCGGTGCGCTGCTCGGGGATCGGCTTCGGCGCGGGCCGCGGCCCGTCCGAGAAGTCGAAGAGGGTCATCGTCCACGGGCCGGTGCTCGACACCGTGGGCGGCGGGATCGCGTGCGCCCGCGCCTCGGCGGTGGCCAGGTCCGGCGGGTCCAGCGGTACGGACGGGATGCCGGCCGCGCTCGGCGCCGGCGGGTCGTACACGCTGTCGGGGTCGAAGTCCGGCACGGGCCCCGGGGCGGGGACGGGACCGGAGGAGGGGGCGGACGGAGCCTCCGCGGCGCCGCCGGAACCGGAGCCCGCGCCGGCCTCCGGGCCGCCGCCCGAGCGCTCGCTCCACGGCCCGCTCTTGCGCCACCACTCGCCGTCCGTCATCACCGACCACCCCGCCTCGCCCGTACCGGCCGCCCACCGAACCGCCCTCGGCGTGACGCTACCCACCCCGCCCCCGCCCGCGCGAGTCCGTCCGCGGGTCCGCGGTGCGCCGCGGGTGCGGCGGGACGAGGGACACCCCGTCGTCCCCGCGCCCGACTAACCTAGGTCGAATGACCACACAGCAGGGCCCTCAACGCCGGAGCAGGTCCGCCACCGGCCCGCGCACCCTCGCCGAGGAACTGCGCGCCCGTCCGGACGACGCGCTCGCCGCCCTGCTCCGCTCCCGCCCCGACCTGCTGAACCCCGTCCCCGGCGACCTCACCCAGCTGTCCGCCCGGCTCTCCTCGCGCGCCTCCGCGCTGCGCGCCCTGGAGCGGCTCGACCGCTTCACCCTCCAGGTCGCCGAGGCGCTGGCCACCGCCCCGGACGGCACCTCGCTGAGCACCGTCCGCACCCTGCTGACCGGCCCGGCGAAGGTCAAGCCGCACCCCGGCGCGAGCCCGCTCACCCCCGCCGACCGGTCCGCCGTCGCCACCGCCCTGCCGCGCGCGATCGCCACCCTGCGCGACCGGGCGCTGCTCTGGGGCCCGGACAACGGGCTGCGGCTGGTCCTCGCCGTCCGCGAGGCGCTCGCCCCGACCACCGGCAACCCGGGCCGCACCGGCCTCGGCCCCACCCTCGCCGACGCCACCATCGGCATGTCCCCGGCCCGGCTGCAGCAGCTGCTCGCCTCCGCCGGACAGCCCGCCACCCCGGACCCGGTCAGCGCCGTCGCCGCGCTCACCGCACTGCTCACCGACCGCACCCGCTGCGCGGCGCTGCTCGACACCGCGCCCGAGGCCGCGCGGCGGCTGCTGGAACGGCTGGTCTGGGGCCCGCCCACCGGCACCGTCCCGGACGCCGCCCGCCCGGTCACCGCCGAGGACGCCCAGAGCCCGGTCGAGTGGCTGCTCGCCCGCGGTCTGCTGCTGCCCAACAGCCCCGGCAGCGTCGTGCTGCCCCGCGAACTCGCCCTGCACCTGCGCGGCGGCCGCACCCACCGCACCGTCGAACCGGTCCAGCCCGAGCCCGCGCCCGCCGCCGCCCCGCGCGACCCCCGGGCCGTGGACGGCGCCGCGGCCGGCCAGGCGCACACCGCGGTCAAGACCGTCGAGGAACTGCTGGACGGCTGGGGCCTCACCCCACCGCTGACCCTGCGCGCCGGCGGCCTCGGCGTGCGCGACCTCAAACGCACCGCCCAGGCCCTGGAGAGCACCGAGCGGCAGACCGCCTTCTGGCTCGAACTCGCCTACACCGCGGGGCTGCTGGCCCCCGACGGCGAGGTGGACGAACGCTGGGCCCCCACCCCGGGGTACGACACCTGGCTGCACCTGGACACCGCCGAGCGCTGGTCCGTGCTGGCCTCCGCCTGGCTCGCCGCCACCCGCGTCCCCGCCCTCACCGGCACCGCGGACGGCCGGGGCAAGCCGCGCGCCGCCCTCGGCCCCGAACTCGACCGCACCCTCGCCCCCTCCGTCCGCCGCGCCGCCCTCGCCCTGCTCGCCGAACTCCCGCCGGGCACCCCGGCCACCGCCGAGGAACTGCTCCCCACCCTGCGCTGGCAGCGCCCGCTGCGCGGTGGCCCCACCGGCCCGGACGGCCGCGAACTGCGCGACGAGCTCACCGCCTGGACCCTCGACGAGGCCGAACTCCTCGGCATCACCGGCCGCGGCGCCCTGGCCGCCCCCGCCCGTGCCCTGCTCACCGCCGAGTCCGACCCGGCCGAGGTGCTCGCCCCGCTGCTCCCCCAGCCGCTGGACCACGTGATCCTCCAGCCGGACCTCACCGCGATCGCCCCCGGCCCGCTGCTCACCCCGCTCGCCCAGGCCCTCGCCCTGTGCGCCGACATCGAGTCCAAGGGCGGCGCCACCGTCTACCGCTTCACCCCGGCCTCGGTGCGCCGTGCCCTCGACGCCGGCCGCACCGCCACCGACCTGCGGTCCTTCCTGGAGCAGCACAGCCGCACGCCCGTCCCGCAGCCGCTCGCCTACCTGATCGACGACATCGCCCGCCGGCACGGCGTCCTGCGGGTCGGCGCCGCCTCCTCCTACCTGCGCTGCGACGACCCGTCCCTGCTCGGCGAGGTGCTCGCCGACCGCCGCTCCGCCGACCTGCGGCTGCGGCTGCTCGCGCCCACCGTCCTCGCCTCCCAGGCCGCCCCGGACGTGCTGCTCGCGACCCTGCGCACCATGGGCTACGCCCCGGCCGCCGAATCCGCCGAGGGCGACGTACTGATCACCCGCCCGGACAGCCACCGCACCCCGCCCCGGACGGCTCCCGTGCCCGTCCCCGACGGCCCGCCCTCGCCCGACGACACCCTGCTCGCGGCCGCCATCAAGGCCATCCGGGCCGGCGACCGCGCGGCCACCGCCACCCGCCGCGATCCCGCCTCCGACCCGCGCCGGCTCCCCCGCACCGCCGCCGCGGAGACCCTGGCCGCCCTGCAGACGGCCGTCCTGCTCGGCGAGCGCATGTGGATCGGCTACCTCAACGCCGAGGGCATCGCCAGCCAGCGCATCATCGACCCGGTCAAGGTCGAAGGCGGCTTCGTCACCGCCTTCGACCACCACGCCGACGAACTCCGCACCTTCGCCCTGCACCGCATCACCGGCGTCGCGGAACTCGACGAGTGAGTACGGGGCCTCAGTGCCCCTGCTGCGCCTCCTTCATCTTGTCCTGGACGGCCTTGTCCGCCAGGCTGCCGATCTGCCCCTGCCCGACCGGCATCGAGCCCCCGGTGACGGTGTCCGCCAGCAGGAACCCGGGCGCCGCGAGCAGGCCGCCGGGCCCCTCGCCGATGCCCGCGAGGGCGTGGGCCGAACCGGCCGAGGAGGCGGTGGCCGCGAAGGCCGAGCCCATCAGGGCGAGGGCGGTGAGAACACGCTTCGACTTCTTCATGGCCGGCTCAACGAGCGAGTACGCACCGTGGTCACTCGAAGTAATTGACGGGCCGGTCCCATCGGCGTAGTCCGGAAGCAGGGGATTCCGACAAGGAGGCACCCACCATGCTCGGCGAACTGATCGGTGAGATCCAGGGCGAGGAGACCGGCCGACGCGTCCTCTCCGCCGGAGACGGGCACCCGGTCGTCGAGGTGTCCATCAAGGGCACCGGCAGCTACTACGGCACCGCCGTCAGCACCATCGCCACCTACGAGTCCGAACTGCGCTCCGACGGCTCCCTGTTCGGCGAGGGCCAGGGCGTCGACATGACCGCCGACGGCCAGGGCGTCGGCTGGCACGGCAGCGGCATCGGCCACTTCACCGACGGCGGAGGCACCGGCTTCCGCGGCGCGATCTTCTTCTCCACCGCCTCGCCCGCCCTCGAACGCCTCAACGGCGTCGTCGGCGTCTTCGAGTTCGAGACGGACGCCGGAGGCAAGATCACCGGCAAGTTCTACGAGTGGAAGTAGCCGCCCGGAACCGGCCCGCCCACGCTCGCGGCGGAATGCGCGACACTGGAGGGTCTGCGTCAATCCACCCTGTCAGCCAGTGGAGGGCTTCCCCGCGTGAACGACGGACCGCTCATCGTCCAGAGCGACAAAACTCTTCTCCTGGAAATCGATCACCCCAAGGCCGGCGACTGCCGTCGCGCCATCGCGCCGTTCGCCGAGTTGGAGCGGGCACCCGAGCACGTGCACACGTACCGGGTGACGCCGCTCGGCCTGTGGAACGCGCGGGCGGCCGGGCACGACGCCGAGCAGGTGGTGGACGCCCTGGTGACGTACTCGCGCTACCCGGTGCCGCACGCGCTGCTGGTGGACGTGGCGGACACCATGGGCCGGTACGGCCGCCTCCAGCTGCTCAAGCACCCGACCCACGGGCTGGTGCTCACCACCACCGACCGGCCGGTGCTGGAGGAGGTGCTGCGCTCGAAGAAGATCGTCCCGCTGGTCGGCGCCCGGGTCGACCCCGACACCGTGGTGGTGCACCCCTCCGAGCGCGGGCAGATCAAGCAGGTGCTGCTCAAACTCGGCTGGCCCGCCGAGGACTTCGCCGGCTACGTGGACGGCGAGGCGCACCCGATCGACCTGGACGAGGACGGCTGGCAGCTGCGCCCGTACCAGGCGCAGGCCGTCGAGGGCTTCTGGCACGGCGGCTCGGGCGTGGTCGTACTGCCCTGCGGCGCCGGCAAGACGCTGGTCGGCGCGGCCGCGATGGCGCACGCCAAGTCGACGACGCTGATCCTGGTCACCAACACCGTCTCGGCCCGCCAGTGGAAGCACGAGCTGGTCAAGCGCACCTCGCTCACCGAGGACGAGATCGGCGAGTACAGCGGGACGAAGAAGGAGATCCGCCCGGTCACCATCGCCACCTACCAGGTGATGACGACCAAGCGGAAGGGCGTCTACGCCCACCTGGAGCTGTTCGACGCCCGCAACTGGGGCCTGGTCGTCTACGACGAGGTGCACCTGCTGCCCGCGCCGGTGTTCAAGTTCACCGCCGACCTCCAGGCCCGCCGCCGGCTCGGCCTGACCGCCACGCTGGTGCGCGAGGACGGCCGCGAGGGCGACGTGTTCAGCCTGATCGGCCCCAAGCGCTTCGACGCGCCGTGGAAGGAGATCGAGGCCCAGGGCTACATCGCGCCCGCCAACTGCTGCGAGGTGCGGGTCACCCTGACCGACTCCGAGCGGCTCGCCTACGCGACCGCCGAGCCGGAGGAGCGCTACCGCTTCTGCGCCACCACGGCGACCAAGCGGCGGGTGGTGGAGGCGCTGGTCAGGAAGCACGAGAAGGACCAGACGCTGATCATCGGCCAGTACATCGACCAGCTGGACGAGCTCGGCGAGGCCCTGGACGCCCCGGTGATCAAGGGCGAGACCAGCAACGCCCAGCGCGAGAAGCTCTTCGACGCCTTCCGGAACAAGGAGATCGGCGTCCTGGTGGTCTCCAAGGTCGCGAACTTCTCGATCGACCTGCCCGAGGCCACCGTGGCCATCCAGGTCTCCGGGACCTTCGGCTCCCGCCAGGAGGAGGCCCAGCGCCTCGGCCGGGTGCTGCGCCCGAAGGCGGACGGCCACGCGGCGCACTTCTACTCGGTGGTCGCCCGCGACACCGTGGACCAGGACTTCGCCGCCCACCGGCAGCGCTTCCTGGCCGAGCAGGGCTACGCGTACCGGATCATCGACGCGGACGACGTGCTGTAGGACGGCTGTCCGGCACCGGTTCCGTACCGGACACCGTCGCGTTCAGTACCGGACACCGTCGCGCCCGAGGAAGATCACGCGCGCGGCGGTGTCCAGGGCGATGCCGACGTTGCGCACGACGGTGCTCAGCGGATTGCGGTGACGCCCGGAGACGGCGGTGGCGCCGGCCGGGCCGGATCGGGGGATGCGGTTCGTGGTGCTCATGTCTTCAACGGTAGGCACCCGGACGGCCGACGGCATCACTCCAAAGGCCGTATCCGCAGGTGCACGGGTCGTCCTGCCGGTGTACGGCGGTCCCCGACGCCCCGCGGGGAGGAACCCCGAGACCCCGCAGGGGCCGACCCCGGGAGCCACCGGGCTGGAACCGCCGGGCGGACGGGTCTAGGATCGTCCGTCTGCCCCCTCCCGAACCGTGGTACCTGCTGAAGTCCCGCAGGCAGCCGGGGGAGGTGCCGACCGCACGGCAACCGGTCGGCGTGCCCACTGTGAGCTCCTACGATCCGCTGCGCCCGCCACCGGGGCAGCCGGGAAGGTTCGCTGTGCCCGCCACCCCCATCACCGACCCCCTCCAGCGCGAACGCGACCACCTGGCCGCGTCCCGGGCCGCGCTGCGCGCCATGCGCGAGGACGTCGAGTCGCTCGACATCCGCGACGTGACCGGCACCTGGGTCACCGCCCTCGTGCTCCAGAACCAGATCGAGGCCAGGATCGCCGCACTGGCCGACCTCTCGCACACCCCGCTGTTCTTCGGCCGCCTCGACTACCTCCACGCGATCAGCGAGGAACTGAGCGAGGGCGGAGGCGGGGAGAACTTCTACATCGGCCGCCGGCACGTCCACGACGCCGACGGCGACCCGATGGTGATCGACTGGCGCGCGCCGGTCTCCCAGCCGTTCTACCGGGCCAGCCGCACCGCGCCGATGGACGTCGAGCGCCGCCGCCGCTTCGGCTACACCGGCGGCGAGCTCACCGCCTACGAGGACGAGCACCTCAGCGATCCGGCCGAGGACGACACCGCCTCCGCCCTGCTGGCCGCCGAGATCGAGAAGCCCCGCGTCGGCCCGATGCGCGACATCGTCGCCACCATCCAGCCGGAGCAGGACGAGATCGTCCGCTCCGACATCACGGGCACCATCTGCGTCCAGGGGGCGCCGGGTACCGGGAAGACCGCCGTCGGCCTGCACCGCGTCGCCTACCTGCTGTACGCGCACCGCGAGCGCCTCGCCCGTACCGGCACCCTGGTGATCGGGCCGAACAACGCCTTCCTGTCCTACATCGAGCAGGTGCTCCCGGCCCTCGGCGAGCTGGACGTCGCCCAGGCCACCGTGCAGCAGCTGGTCGGGCACGTCGAGGTGAGGGGCGAGGACGACCCGCGGGCGGCCCGGCTGAAGGGCGACGCCCGGATGGCCGAGGTGCTGCGCCGGGCGGTGCGCTCGGGCATCACCCTGCCCACCGAGCCCTGCGTGGTGGTCCGCGGTTCCCGCCGCTGGCGCGTGCCGGTGTACGAACTGGCCGAGATCATCGAGGAGTTGAAGGGCCGTGAGGTCCGTTACGGCGCGGCGCGGGACGCCCTGCCGCAGCGCATCGCGCACGCCGTGCTGCTGAAGATGGAGCAGGGCGGCGAGGCCCCGGACGACCGGGTGCAGGACGCGGTGGCCCGCAACAGCGCCGTCAAGGCGGTGGTCAAGGAGTGCTGGCCGGCCGTGGATCCGGCGAAGGTCGTCCTGCGGCTGCTCTCCGAGCCGGAGTTCCTGGCCGCGTGCGCCGAGGGCGTGCTGACGCCCGAGGAGCAGCAGGCGGTGCTCCGGCCCAAGCCCGACCGTTCGGTGCGGACCGCCCGCTGGACGGCGGCCGACGCCGTCCTGGTGGACGAGGCGACCGACCTGGTGCAGCGCACCCCCTCGCTGGGGCACGTGGTGCTGGACGAGGCCCAGGACCTCTCCCCGATGCAGTACCGCGCGGTGGGCCGGCGCTGCACCACCGGCTCGGCGACCGTCCTCGGCGACCTCGCCCAGGGCACCACCCCGTGGGCGACGGCGAGTTGGCCGGAGGCGCTGCGTCACCTGGGCAAGCCGGAGGCGCACATCGAGGAGCTGACCAAGGGCTTCCGGGTGCCGGAGGAGGTCATCGCGTACGCCTCCCGGCTGCTCCCGGCGATCGCCCCCGGTCTGGCCCCGGCCTCCTCGGTCCGTGAGGCCCCGGGCTCGCTGACGATCCGCCGGGTCGCCGACGGGGACACCACGGAGGCGGTCCTGGCGGCCTGCCGGAAGGCGCTGGGGCACGAGGGATCGACCGGCCTGATCGCCGCCGACGCCCGCATCCCGCGGCTCGCCGAGGCGCTGACCGCCGCGGGCCTGCCGCACCTCTCCCCCGGCGCCGAGACCAGCGCGGAGGCCCGGCTCACCCTCGTCCCGGCCTCGCTGGCCAAGGGCCTGGAGTACGACTACGTGGTGCTGGACGAGCCGGCCGCGGTGATCGCCGGGGAGCCGGACGAGCGGACCGGCCTGCGGCGGCTGTACGTGGCGCTGACCCGTGCCGTCTCCGGGCTGACGGTGCTGCACGGCGAGCCGCTGCCGGAGCAGCTGCGGTAGCGGGCGAAAGGGCCGGTCCGGGGACCGGCCCTTTCGCCCGGTGGCCGCCCGCGGCCGGCCACCGCGGGCGCGCGGTACGGCGCCCGCCGCGGGCGTTCAGGCGTCGATCAGCGCCCGCCACTCGGCGACCTTGGCCGCGTCCACCGGCGTCCGCCAGCCGTCGACCCGCACCGCGCCGCCGACGTGGAAGGCGTCGAAGCCCTCCGCCCGCAGCTCCTTCAGGTGTTCGGCCCGCAGGCCGCCGCCGATCAGGATCCGCTGCCGGTACCCGGGCTCGCCGGCCCGGGCCAGCTCGGCCGACAGCACCTCGCGCCCGGCGTCCACCCCGGCGGCCGCGCCGGAGGTGAGGAAGGTGTCCAGGCCGGGCAGCCCGCCGACGGCGGCCCGCAGGGCGGCCCGGTCGGCGCTGTGGTCGATCGCCCGGTGGAAGGTCCAGCGGCAGCCGGCGATCGCCCCGGCGACGGCCGTGGTGGCGGCCAGGTCGACGGCGCCGTCGGCGTCGAGGAAGCCGAGGACGAACTCCTCGGCCCCCTCGGCCCGCAGGGCGGCGGCCCGGGCGCACAGCCCGTCCACGTCACCGGGGGCGAAGCCGTCCCGGATCCGCAGCATGACCCGCAGCGGGATGCCGACGGCGGCCCGGATCCGGCCGAAGTCCTCGACGGACGGGGTGAGCCCGTCGGCGGCCATGTCGGTGACCAGTTCGAGCCGGTCGGCGCCGCCCGACTCGGCGGCCTGGGCGTCCTGGGGCGTCAGCGCGATGACTTCGAAAATTGGTCTAGACATATTCGACAGCCTGCCACATCCGTCCGCCCCCGGAAACTCCGAGGAGGCCGTTCCGGTCACCCGGAAACGGCCTCCCCGCTCCTCCCGGTCAGGCCGGCTCCTGGACCGCCCCGACCGCCTCCCGCCGCCCGAACCGGTGCACCGCCACCGCCACCAGCAGCAGCACGGCCACCGTCGGCGCCACCACCGGGAGCAGGTGCGAGACCCCGCGGGACTCGCGCCAGATGTTGAACAGGGAGCCGGGACCGGTCAGCACCAGCACCGCCGCCCCCACCGCCGCCGGCGCCATCCGACCGCGCAGCCCGGCGAGGGTCAGCAGCAGCGGCACGATCAGCATCACCACGACCCACCCCAGGTCCAGCGGGAAGTCGGTGTCGTCCCAGTTCTGGGCCGCCTCCAGCAGTGCGCCCACCGCCACCGAGGCCAGCACCAGGCCGCCCGTGCGCCAGGTCGGCCGGGGCAGCAGGTCGGTCGGCGCCGCGACCAGCAGCAGCGCGGCCCCGACGAACGGCAGCGTGGCCATCCCGATGTAGCCGCTCCACCACAGGTCGAAGCGGGGGTACAGCGCGGCGTCCGCCAGGTCGTGCCACACGGCACCCCCCAGCTCGTACAGCGCCGACGCGCCCAGGATCAGCGCGCTGCCCCGCACCGCCGCCCACCGGCCCAGGAGGGCCGCCACCACCAGCAGCGCGGCGGCCACCGGCGGGCAGAACATGGCGAACCGGGTCCCGAACGAGTCGTCCCAGGCGAACCGGTTGGCGACCCGGTCCGCCGTGGTCAGCCAGGCCGCCAAGGCCGCCCCGGCCACCGCCCCGGCGAGCATCGGCGCGAGCAGCGCCAGCAGCCGCCCGGTCGGCGAGGCCCCGGTCAGTCCGAGCCGCACCCGCAGCCCGTACACCGCCAGGCCGAGGACCTCCCGGGCGACCGCCAGCCGGCCGCCGGCCGCGGTCGTGTCGGCGAACACCTCGGCCAGTTCCTCGCCGCGCTCGCGGCGGTACCGCTCCGGGTAGAGCTGGAGCGCGGCCCGCAGCACCGCCGCGGGCGCCGTGCCGATCGCCGGCGTACTCATGAGAGGCCTCCCCCCGCCGCGGGCCGCCCCTGCGACCCGGCCTTGCCCGGCAGCATCGACCGGATCCTGCTGAGCCGGCGCTCGGCCTCGGTGGCCACCGCCCGCAGCCGCTCCGCCTCGGCGGCCAGCGCGTCCCGGCCGGCCCCGGTCAGCGCGTAGCTGCGCCGGGCACGGCCGTCCACCACCTCCTCGGCGGCGACCTCGATCAGGCCCTGGCCCAGCAGCCGGTCGAGCGCCCCGTAGAGCGTGCCGGTGCGCATCCTGACCCGGCCGTCGGAGATCGCGGCGATCTCCTGGATGAGCGCGTAGCCGTGCCGCGGGGCGTCGGCCAGCGCGGTGAGCAGCAGCAGCGTGGGCTCCTGCATGGAGCGTTCAGTCATACGACTACATATATCGTCAACCTACCTATAGGTCCAGCGCCCGGCCGGGCCGCCACAATGGTCGCCATGCCGACCACCGAGCACGACCCGTCCGCCGCCGGGCACCGACCGTCCGCCCCCGGGCACCGGCCGCTCGGCGAAGGCCCGCTCACCGAAGGCCCGCTCACCGAAGGCCCGCTCACCGACGGCCTGCTCGCCGCCTGGACCGCCCTGCTGCACCGCTGCGGGGCCGCCGTCGAGCCCGAACCGTACGGCCGGGAGCTGCTGCGCCGCTGGTCGGAGCCGCAGCGCCGCTACCACACCGTCACCCACCTGCACGCCGTGCTGGAACACGTCGACGAGCTGGCCGGGTACGCCGACGACCCGGAGGCCGTCCGGCTCGCGGCCTGGTTCCACGACGCCGTCCACCGCCCCGACCGCACCGAGAACGAGGAGCGCAGCGCCGCCCTGGCCGTCCGCGCGCTGACCGCCGCCGGACTGCCCGCCGAGCGGGTCGCCGAGGTCGAGCGCCTGGTGCTGCTCACCGTCGGCCACGACCCGGCGCCCGGCGACCGCAACGGCGAGGTGCTCTGCGACGCGGACCTCGCCGTCCTCGGCGGCAGCCCCGAGGCGTACGCGGCGTACGCGGCCGCCGTCCGCGAGGAGTACGGCTTCGTCCCCGCGCCGGACTTCTCGGCCGGCCGGGCCGCCGTCCTGCGCCACCTGCTCGCCCTGCCCGCGCTCTACCGCACCCCCGCCGCCCGCGAGCGCTTCACGGCCGCCGCGCGGACCAATCTGACGGCCGAACTCGGCGCCCTCTGACGCCCGTCAGCCCCGCCGCGCGAGCACCCGGTCCGCGGCGGCCATTCCCGCCAGCACCGCGGGCAGGCGACCCACCACGGCCCACCACGCGTCCTGGTCGGCCCCCGACAGCTCCACCGCGGCCCACCACAGCCCGAGCCCGCAGCACCCGCCCGCCGCACCCCACACCCAGCGCCTCATGCCGCCACCGTACGCACGGGTCTACCCGAGCTTCCCCACGGGTGCCACCACCGCGCCCTGCTTGCCGCACACCCAGTGCGGGTCCGGCCCCAGCTCGGGTTCCACGCCCAGGGCGTGCGGGTCCCCGTCGGCCGCGCAGTCGGCGCACAGCGGCCAGCGCCCGTACGCCTCCAGCAGCGCGTCCTGGACGTCCTGGGCGACCAGCCCGAGCACGTACTCGGTGCCGTCCGGCCACTGCTCCAGCCACCAGCGGCGGTGCGTCACGGCCTGCTCCACCAGCGAGACGACGGCGGCGTCCGCCACGTCCCGCGCGGTGAGGTCGGCCAGGATCAGTGCCCGTGCGTTGTGCAGGGCGGTCTCGATGTCGTCAGCAGCCATCCGTCCATTCTCCGTCGACACGTCCGGAACACCGAAACGACCGGAACGCCGAAACGCCGTGTGGGCGGCCCCCCGAAGGGAACCGCCCACACGGACGAGGTCCAACCGATCCGATCGAAACGATCAGGATCAGAAGTCCATGTCACCGCCCGGCATGCCGCCGCCGGCGGCCGCGGCGGCCTTCTCCGGCTTGTCGGCGATGACGGCCTCGGTGGTGAGGAACAGCGCCGCGATGGAGGCGGCGTTCTGCAGCGCGGAGCGGGTGACCTTGGCCGGGTCGATGATGCCCTCGGCGATCAGGTCGACGTAGGTGTTGGTGGCCGCGTTCAGGCCGTGACCGGCGGGGAGGTTGCGCACCTTCTCCACCACGACGCCACCCTCCAGGCCGGCGTTGGTCGCGATCTGCTTGATCGGGGCCTCCAGCGCGACCTTGACGATGTTGGCACCGGTGGCCTCGTCGCCGTCCAGCTCCAGCTTGTCGAAGGCGACACCGGCCTGCAGCAGGGCGACGCCACCACCGGCGACGATGCCCTCCTCGACGGCGGCCTTGGCGTTGCGGACGGCGTCCTCGATGCGGTGCTTGCGCTCCTTGAGCTCCACCTCGGTGGCCGCGCCGGCCTTGATGACGGCCACGCCGCCGGCCAGCTTGGCGAGGCGCTCCTGGAGCTTCTCGCGGTCGTAGTCCGAGTCGCTGTTCTCGATCTCGGCGCGGATCTGGTTGACGCGGCCCGCGACCTGCTCGCTGTCGCCGCCACCGTCGACGATGGTGGTCTCGTCCTTGGTGATGACCACCTTGCGGGCGGTGCCCAGCAGGTCGATGCCGGCGTTCTCCAGCTTGAGGCCGACCTCCTCGGAGATGACGGTGCCACCGGTGAGGATGGCGATGTCGCCGAGCATGGCCTTGCGGCGGTCACCGAAGCCCGGGGCCTTGACGGCGACGGACTTGAAGGTGCCACGGATCTTGTTCACGACCAGGGTCGACAGGGCCTCGCCCTCGACGTCCTCGGCGATGATGACCAGCGGCTTGCCGCTCTGCATGACCTTCTCCAGCAGCGGGAGCAGGTCCTTGACCGAGCCGATCTTGGAGTTGGCGATGAGGATGTACGGGTCCTCGAACGTCGCCTCCATGCGCTCCAGGTCGGTGGCGAAGTAGGCGGAGATGTAGCCCTTGTCGAAGCGCATGCCCTCGGTGAGCTCAAGCTCCAGACCGAAGGTGTTGCTCTCCTCGACGGTGATGACGCCTTCCTTGCCGACCTTGTCCATGGCCTCGGCGATCAGCTCGCCGATCTGGGTGTCGGCGGCCGAGATGGAGGCGGTGGAGGCGATCTGCTCCTTGGTCTCCACGTCCTTGGCCTGGGCCAGCAGCTGGTCGGAGACGGCGGCGACGGCCTTCTCGATGCCGCGCTTCAGGGCCATCGGGTTGGCGCCGGCGGCGACGTTGCGCAGACCCTCGCGAACCAGGGCCTGGGCGAGCACGGTGGCGGTGGTGGTGCCGTCACCCGCGACGTCGTCCGTCTTCTTGGCGACCTCCTTGACGAGCTCCGCACCGATCTTCTCGTACGGGTCCTCGAGCTCGATCTCCTTGGCGATGGAGACACCGTCGTTGGTGATCGTGGGGGCGCCCCACTTCTTCTCCAGCACGACGTTGCGGCCCTTGGGGCCGAGCGTGACCTTCACCGCGTCGGCGAGCTGGTTCATGCCACGCTCAAGGCCGCGGCGAGCTTCCTCATCAAAGGCGATGATCTTGGCCATCAGAAGTGGTCCTCCGGGACACGGTCGACTGCTCGGACCAAGGGGTGCCCGCGACGGACGGCCCTGGTGCGCGGAGGTCCATTCCCTCCGCTCCCGGGGGCCTCACCGACCCGGTCCGCTGTCACTCTCACACTGTGAGTGCTAACGCCAATGATTAGCACTCCGGGTGGGCGAGTGCAAGCCCAATCGGCAATCCGCGAGCCGCCGCCGGGGCCGCCCGGGAACGCCGACGGGCCCGTGCGACACGAGTCGCACGGGCCCGTCGAGAAGCGAGAGGTCACCAGCCGCAGGGCCGCGCCGAGCTCCTGGGGTCGGAAGGGGTCAGACCGCGGCGCGGACCATGTCCGCCTGCGGGCCCTTCTGTCCCTGAGAGATCTCGAACTCGACCCGCTGGCCCTCCTCGAGGGTGCGGTAGCCGTCCATCTGGATCGCGCTGTAGTGGACGAAGACGTCCGCACCACCGTCGACCGCGATGAAGCCGTAGCCCTTCTCCGCGTTGAACCACTTGACGGTGCCCTGAGCCATTCCGAACTCCCCTAGTGCTGTGCTGGCCCTTCACGCGCCCGCAGGTCGCGGGCCCGGATTGGTTGAAGGCCGGCCCGGGGAACCCCCCCTGGGCGCAGCCGTGCACGCCGCAACCCTCCGTGCAGGACGCCAGGCGGCTTCCGGCGAGCGGGTGATTGCGTCGACCGCCGCTGAATGTATCCGGATCGACGCCCTCTGCAACAGGGCCAACCACCGGTAATTCCGCCTCGATGTCAAGGGACAGGACGGGCCGAATCGGAATAATCTCGGCATTTCACGCCGGACATAGCGGACGAATTACTCAAATGTCCGCGGGAATTCTGACATCCGCCTGACATGTTTCACGGGCCGGTCCCGCCGGCCGGACGCCCCCGGGCCGAGCACTGCGGGGGCCGAAAGGGAAACCCTGTTCCCAACCGAGCCACACTCTACTCCGACTCGACCGGGAAATATTCCGGCCGGAATGCCAGCGGTCGCCCGCGCATACGGGAAACGGAATTCCGTACGCGCGGGCGACCGCTGGTTGGTCGCGAAGGCTCAGCAGCCGCCGGCCACCGCCGGGATGATCGAGATGCCGGCGCCGTCCTCGATCTCGGTCGCCAGGCCCTCGGCGAAACGCACGTCGTCGTCGTTCACGTAGACGTTCACGAAGCGGCGCAGCTTGCCGGTGTCGTCCAGGATGCGGGCCGAGATGCCCGGGTGGTTCTTCTCCAGGTCGGCGACGACCTCGGCCAGGGTGGCACCCTCGGCGGTCACCACGGCGGCACCGTCGGTGTAGGTGCGGAGGATGGTGGGAATGCGGACGTTGGCGCTCATGACTCTCCTTGCGGGGGCGGGGCCGATCGGGTGGTTCAGACGGACGCGAGGCCGGCGGCGCGGAACGAGTCCAGCGTCGGGCGGATGACGGCGGTCATCCCGGCGTCGGAGACGGCGTCCAGGGTCTTCAGGCCGTCGCCGGTGTTGATCGCGACGGTTTCCTTGGCCGGATCCAGCTGCCCGGTCTCGACCAGCTTCTTCAGCACGCCGACGGTCACCCCGCCGGCGGTCTCGGCGAAGATGCCCTCGGTCCGCGCCAGCAGCCGGATCGCCGCCACGACCTCGGCGTCCGTGACGTCCTCCACCGCGCCACCGGTGCGGCGGGCGATGTCCAGCACGTACGGGCCGTCGGCCGGGTTGCCGATCGCCAGCGACTTGGCGATGGTGTCCGGCTTGACCGGCTTGATCACGTCCCGGCCGGCCTTGAACGCGGCCGACACCGGCGAGCAGCCCTCGGCCTGGGCGCCGAAGATCCGGTACGGCCGGTCCTCGACCAGGCCGAGCCTGATCAGCTCCTGGAGGCCCTTGTCGATCTTCGTCAGCTGCGAGCCCGAGGCGATCGGGATCACGATCTGCTCCGGCAGCCGCCAGCCGAGCTGCTCGCAGATCTCGTACGCCAGCGTCTTGGAACCCTCGCCGTAGTACGGCCGCAGGTTCACGTTGACGAAGCCCCAGCCCTCGCCGGCCGAATCGCCGATCAGCTCCGAGCAGAAGCGGTTCACGTCGTCGTAGTTGCCCTCGATGCCGACCAGCTCGCCGCCGTACACCCCGGCCATGACGACCTTGCCCTGCTCCAGGTCGTGCGGGATGAACACGCAGGACCGGAACCCGGCCCGGGCCGCCGCCGCCCCCACCGCGCCGGCCAGGTTGCCGGTGGAGGAGCAGGACAGCGTGGTGTACCCGAACGCCCGGGCCGCCTCGATCGCGCAGGCGACCACCCGGTCCTTGAACGAGTGCGTCGGGTTCCCGGAGTCGTCCTTGACGTGCAGCTGGGCGGTGAAACCGAGCTCCCGGCCCAGGTTGTCCGCCTTCACCAGCGGGGTCCACCCCGGGTTCAGATTGGGCTTCGACGCCACGTCGGCCGGAACCGGCAGCAGCGGCGCGTACCGCCAGATGGACGCCGGACCGGCCTCGATCCGCTTGCGCAGCTCCTCGGCGCCCTCGCTGCCGAACTCGTAGGCGATCTCCAGCGGGCCGAAGCACTCCAGGCAGGCGAAGCTGGGGCCGAGCGGGAAGCGGGTGCCGCACTCGCGACAGGACAGCGCGGCGGCGGGGCCGAGGTCGACGGAAACAGGTGCGGCGGTGTCGATAGCCATGATGGCGAGGCCTCTCTCCTCATCTTCCCCGTGGCACGGTCGCGCCACAGGCCGGAATTGGCACCTGTCCCGCCGGGGCCTGTCGACAGACAGCCGCGCGGGAAGGTTGCCGGGACGTCAACGGGCCGTTCCCTCAGTCCCTCTGGATGAGCTTGTGAAATTGTGGTGATGCTCAACGGCGACCCCGGCGTGCAAAGGTCCGACCGCTGTACGAAGACTGTATCCGAAGGCGTCAATCCTGAACGGGTCCGTCCGCCACGCGAGATGACCCGTCCCACCGACCCCGCCGAGGAGACCTCCGTGCCCGCCGAACCGATTCCCGAGCTCCTCCCGCAGGCGGCGTCCTGGCTGCGCCGCCGCTCCTGGAGCGCGGCCGACCGGCCGGTCCACACCCTCCTCGCCGCCAAGGAACGCACCGGCCGCACCGTCAGCGTGGTCCTCCCCGCCCTGGACGAGGAGGCCACCGTCGGCGACATCGTCCGCACCATCCGCCGCGAGCTGATGGAACGCCTGCCGCTCGTCGACGAACTCGTCGTCGTCGACTCGGGCTCCACCGACGCCACGGCCGCCGTCGCCGCCGAGGCCGGCGCCCGGGTCGAGCACCGCGACGCCGTCCTGCCCCGGCTGCCCGCCGTCCCCGGCAAGGGCGAGGTGCTCTGGCGCTCGCTGCTGGTCACCCGCGGCGACATCGTCTGCTTCGTCGACGCCGACCTGCGCGAATTCGACCCGGCCCTCGTCTCCGGCATCCTCGGCCCGCTGCTGACCGACGAGTCCATCCAACTGGTCAAGGCCATGTACGACCGCCCGCTGGAATCCGAGGGCGCCGTCCTGCCCGCCGGCGGCGGCCGGGTCACCGAACTCGTCGCCCGGCCCCTGCTCAACCTCCACTGGCCGGAACTCGCCGGTTTCGTCCAGCCCCTCGGCGGCGAGTACGCGGCCCGCCGCTCACTGCTCGAACGGCTGCCCTTCCCCACCGGCTACGGCGTCGAACTCGGCCTGCTGGTCGACGCCCTGGAACTGGCCGGTCTGGACGCCCTGGCCCAGGTGGACGTCGGCGTCCGGCACCACCGCCACCAGGACGGCCAGGCCCTCGGCCGGATGGCCGCCACCATCTACCGGACCGCCCTGGAACGCCTCGACCGCACCCACCGCCTCAAGGCCTCCGCCGACCTCGTCCACCCCCAACTCACCCAGTTCACCCGCGACCCGGAAACCCGCGCCTTCACCGCCCACACCCACCCGGTGACCGCCCTGGAACGCCCCCCGATGCACACCGTCCCCGAATACGCGACCCGTCATTGAGGGGTTTGCCGCCCCGAACCCCCGGCAACATCCCAACCATGGGCGATCTCACGACCAACCGTTCGAGCGCGACCGGCACCGCCCCCGTCCTGGTTGCCTCCAACCGGGGACCGGTGTCCTTCAGCACCGCCGACGACGGCACGCTGACCCTGCGCCGCGGCGGCGGCGGACTGGTCTCCGGCCTCTCCGCCATCGCGGACCCGAACGCCGTCTGGGTCTGCGCCGCCCTCAACGACGCCGACCGCAGAGCCGCCGCCGAGGCGCCGCACGGCCGCCTCGACCTGGCCGGCCACGAGGTCGGCGGCCAGGCCGTACGGATGCTGGACATCGACCCGCAGACCTTCGCCCGCGCCTACAACGGCGTCGCCAACTCCACCCTGTGGTTCGTCCACCACCTGCTCTACGCGACCCCCACGGCACCCGCCTTCGACGCCGGCTTCCGCACCGAGTGGGCCGCCTACCGGGCGTACAACGAGGCCTTCGCCGAGGCCCTGGCCGCCGAGGCCGCCCCGAACGCCGCGGTCCTCGTCCAGGACTACCACCTCTCCCTGGTCCCGGCCCTGCTCCGGGCGGCCCGCCCCGACCTGCGGATCGGCCACTTCTCGCACACCCCCTGGGCCCCGCCCGAGTACTACCGGATGCTGCCCGACGACGTCGCCCGGGCCGTCCTCACCGGCATCCTGGGCGCCGACCGGGCCGGCTTCCTGACCGAACGCTGGGCCCGCGCCTTCGCCGCCTGCTGCGAGGACCTCCTGGACGCGACCGTCGACCTCGACGCGCTCACCGTCACCCTCGACGGCCGCACCACGGGCCTCGGCGTCCACGCCCTCGGCGCCGACGCCGACTTCCTGCGCGAACGCGCCCACCGCCCCGACGTCGACGAACGCCTCGCCGCCCTCCGCCGGACCGTCGGCGACCGCCGCACCATCGTCCGGGTCGACCGCACCGAGCTGAGCAAGAACATCGTCCGCGGCCTCCAGGCCTACCGGCACCTGCTCCGCACCCGCCCCGAGTGGCACGACCGGGTGGTGCACATCGCCTTCGCCTACCCCTCCCGCACCGACCTGGCCGAGTACCGCGACTACACGGCCACCGTCCAGCTTCTCGCCGACGAGATCAACGCCGAATTCGCCACCCCCGCCTGGCAGCCGCTGCTCCTCCACGTCGACGACGACTTCCCGCGCTCGCTCGCCGCCTACCGCCTGGCCGACGTCGCCCTGGTCAACCCCATCCGCGACGGCATGAACCTGGTCGCCAAGGAAGTCCCGGTGGTCTCCGACAACGGCTGCGCCCTCGTCCTCTCCCGCGAGGCCGGCGCCCACGCCGAACTCAAGGACGACGCCCTCACCGTCAACCCCTACGACGTCATCGCCACCGCCGACGCCCTCCACGCCGCTCTCACCATGGACCCGAAGGAGCGCGCCGACCGCACCGGGCGCCTGGCCGCGGCGGCCACCGCACTCCCCCCGCAGCAGTGGTTCCTGGACCAGCTCAACGCCCTGTGAGCGCCTCCCCGAGAGCCCCCAGCAGCTCCACCACCCCCTCCGGCCCGGCGACCACCAGATCCGCCCGGTCGGCCAGCTCCCGCACCGGCGCGTCCCCCACCGCACCGGCGCACACCAGCACCCCGGCCACGCCCTCGCCCCGCAGCTTCTCCACCGCGACGAAGGCCGCCACGTCCCCCAGGTCGTCCCCGGCGTAGAGCACCGCACGGGCCCCCCGCTCCCGCAGGAACCCGGTCAGCGCCGCCCCCTTGTCCACCCCCGGCGGCCGCAGCTCCAGCACCAGCCGGCCGGGCTCCACCACCAGCCCGTGCTCGGCCGCCAGGTCCCCCACCGGCGCCCGCAGCAGCTGCAGCGCCTCCTCCGGCGCCGCCGTCCGCCGGGTGTGCACGGCCACCGACCGCCCCTTGTCCTCCACCCACGTCCCCTCGGGCGCCCCGACCCGCTCCAGCACCACCGGCAGCACGTCCCGCACCCGCGCCACCCCCGGATGCGCCTCCGGCGCCGAGAGCTTCCCGTCCTCCCACCGCTCGGCCCCGTAGTGCCCCAGCACCACCACCCCCGGCAGCCCCGCGAACCCCCCGTACTCCACCGCCACCGCGGCCGGCCGGCCCGTCACCACCACCACGGCCCCCACCACCGAGCCCAACCGCCGCAGAGCTCCCACCACCCCCGGATGCGCCCGCGCCCGCCCCGGATCCGCCACGATCGGCGCCAAGGTCCCGTCGAAGTCCAACCCGATCACGGCATCCCCGGGCGCCGCCAGGACGGCCCGCACCCCGTCCCGCCCAGCCTCGGTCCCCGGCACGAACATCTCTTCAAAACCCATACCGAAGCCCCTACCCCGGACCGCCCCCTCCGCACCCACCCGCGTGGCGCCCGCAACCCCTTTCCCCCACCCCGGCGCCCAGCCGCCCTTCCGAGAGCCGCCCCGTCACCGGGCCCCCCGCCGGGCCTCCCGAACCCGCCGCAACCGATTCACCAGCACCGGCGCGTGCGCCAACGCCGCCTCCCGGTCCAGCAGAGCGTTCAGCACCTGGTAGTACCGCGTCGAGGAGAGCCCCAGCTCCTCCCGGATCGCCCGCTCCTTGGCCCCCGCCGTACGCCACTGCCGCCCTTCCAGCGCCAGCACCGCCCGCTCCCGCTCACTCAGCCCGCCCGGTTCGCCCACCGGAACCACCTCCGTCCACCGCTACGGAGTGTCATTCTCGCGCGCGACCCCGACACACCCTGCTCGCCCCACCGCTCCCCGCGCCCGGCTACCGTCACCCCCATGACCACGCCCAGCTTCGCCCTGCACGTCCCCACCGCCGACCTCGACCCCGATCCGCTGGACCCGTCCCAGGTCGTCTCCGGTTCTCCCGAGGTCACCGGCAAGGTGCTGTCCGAGTCGGCCGACGGCCGCCATCTGCGCGGTCTCTGGCAGATCACCCCCGGTGTGGTCACCGACGTGGAGGCGGACGAGATGTTCGTGGTGCTCAGCGGCCGGGCCACCATCGAGATCGAGGGCGGCCCGACCCTGGAGGTCGGCCCCGGCGACTGCGCGGTCCTGCGCGAGGGCGACCGCACCACCTGGACGGTCCACGAGACCCTCCGCAAGGCCTACGCCATCACGCTCCCCTGAAGCACACCCCCGCCGGGGCCTGGGCGGGTCCCGACCCCGCCCCGGCCCCCGGTCCTACTTGCGGACCTTGGCCGCTTCCTTCACCGCCGCGTCCTGCAGTCCCCCGAGCACCTGCTTGGGATCCCCGGTGACGGCCTGCCCGATCCCCGCCTTGATCCCGTTGCTGACCTCGCCCCAGGCCGGGTCGCCGAACGGGTAGAAGCTCGCGTTGGCCAGCCCGACCGCGAACTGCTTGAGGTCCTCGTGCTTGGGGTCCGACGACATCTGGGCGAAGGCGTCCTGGGTGACCGGCAGGAGGTTGTACTGCTCGTCGAACTTCAGCTGGTTGTCCTTGCCGTAGACGAAGGACAGGAACTTCTTGATCTCGTTCTTGTGCCCGTTCGCCTTGAGCGCCATCATCCAGTCGGCGACCCCGAGGCTCCCGGTCCGCCCGACGCCGTCCTTCTTGGGGATCGGCGCCGTCCCGAAGTCGATCTTCCCGGCGGTCGCCATCCGCAGCAGCGTCGGGTGCCCGTTCAGCATCGCGACCTTCCCGGCGGCGAAGTCCTGGAACACCGGGGTGCGGTTCATCCCGCCCGGGTCCGGGTACGTCAGCCCGGTGCTCACCAGGTTGCTCTTCAGCCAGCCGAAGGTCGCCTGGTTCTGGGCGCTGTCGATGGTGTAGTTGCCGACGTCGTCGGAGATGCTGCCGCCGCCGCTCAGCGTCCACAGCATCGATTCGGCCGGCGCCTCCTCCGGCCCCAGCGGCAGCCCGTACGGGGTCACCCCCGGCACCTTGGCCTTGATCTTCTCCGCGTCCTGCCGCAGTTCGTTCCAGGTGGCGGGCGGCTGGGTGATCCCGGCCTGCCGGAACATCGCCTTGTTGTAGAAGAGCACCCGCGACGAGGAGACGAACGGGATCCCGTACTGCGTCCCGAGCACCTGCCCGGCGTGGGCGAAGGTGTCCAGGAACCTGGCCTGGGTGTCCACCGAGAGCACGTCGGAGGCCGGGTAGAGCCGGTCCGCCGCGACCTGGTCGGCGAAGCCGCCGGTCTGGAGCAGGTCCGGCGACTTGCCGGCCGCGATCATGTCCTCGACCTTCTTGCCGATCTCGGTCCAGCTGTCCACCTCGACGCTGACCTTGATCCCGGGGTTCGCGGCCTCGAAGTCCCTGGCGACGGTGTCCCAGTAGTGCTGGGAGCTCGTCTCGGGGCTCTCCCCGTAGTCGGCCGCGACCAGCCTGAGGGTGACCGGTCCGTCGTCCTGCCCGCCGCAGGCACTGACCGCGGTGAGGACCAGTGCTCCGGCCAGCGCACCGCCGAGCACACGGGTGGGAACGTGGACGCGCCTGTTCAACGCGGGTACCGCCTTCGGGGGGATGAACGTGGATGTACGTCGACCGGATCGGGGGAAATCCGGCGGGGGGAGGCGCAACACTGCCAAACCCGCCGACCACCGGTCCACACCACCGACCGGGGTCGCCCCGGTAGTTATCGAAGTGCGCGGAGTCATTGCACAATGCGCAACAAAACCCCCGCCCCCACCCCGCACATCCCGTTCGGCTCCCGGCCCCGCCCCCGGGCGCAAAGCCCCGCACACCCCCGCAGCTGCGACAAAGCTCACCCAGTATGGACCAGACCAATCCGACAACTGGACTAGACCTCTTCGACCCGCCCAAGGGAAACTGTCCTCCGTGAAGCACGTCATCGCACTCGATGTAGGCGGCACCGGCATGAAGGCCGCGCTGCTCGCCCAGGACGGCTCCGTGCTGTTCGAAGCACGCCGACCGACCGGGCGGGAGCACGGCACGGACGCCGTCGTCGCCGCCATCCTCGACTTCGCCGCCGACCTGGCGGACGAGGGCCGCAGCCGCTTCGGCGTCGCCCCGCTCGCGGCCGGCGTCGCCGTCCCGGGCACGATCGACGAGAAGAACGGCATCGCGGTCTTCTCCGCCAACCTCGGCTGGCGCGACCTCCCGCTGCGCAAGCTCCTCGGCGAGCGCCTGGCCGGACCGGACGGCGGCCCGATGCCGGTCGCCCTCGGCCACGACGTGCGCTCCGGCGGCCTGGCCGAGGGCCGGCTCGGAGCCGGTCGCGGCGTCGACCGCTTCCTGTTCATCGCCCTCGGCACCGGCATCGCCGGCGCGATCGGCATCGGGGACCGGATCGAGGCGGGCGCGCACGGCTACGGCGGCGAGATCGGCCACGTCGTGGTCCGCCCGGGCGGACCGCCGTGCGGCTGCGGCGCCCGCGGCTGCCTGGAGACACTGGCCTCCGCCTCCGCCGTCTCCCGCGCCTGGGCCGAGGCCAGCGGCGACCCCGACGCCGACGCGGCATCCTGCGCCGCCGCGGTGGACGCCGGGGACGACCGCGCCCTCGCGGTCTGGCAGCAGGCCGTCGACGCCCTCGCGGACGGCATCGTGCTGGCCCAGAGCCTGCTCGACCCGTCCACGGTGATCGTCGGCGGCGGGCTGGCGGAGGCCGGCGACACGCTCTTCACTCCGCTGCGCGCGGCCGTCACCGAGCGACTGACCTTCCAGATGCCCCCGAAGGTCGTACCCGCCATGCTCAAAGACACCGCCGCGTCCCTGGGCGCAGGCCTGCTCGCCTGGGATCTGCTCACCATGGAGGTGACCGCGTGACCACCGCGGACCGTGACCGAACTGCCCTGGCCGGCGCCCGCCTGGTCCTGCCCGGCGGCGTCGTCGACGGCGACCGCCTCGCCGTCGAGGGCGAGCGCATCGCCGGCCTCGGCGGCGACACCGAACCCGGCGACCTCGACCTGACCGGGTACACCGTCGTCCCCGGCTTCGTCGACCTGCACGTCCACGGCGGCGGCGGCGCCTCCTACGCCTCC